>CAYUNI010000008.1:0-26444 GCA_964446245.1 uncultured Candidatus Saccharibacteria bacterium | reverse complement strand
TGTGAGATAGTCAAAAATCTTTTAAACTAAGATTGATTAGATTAAACTTATTTTTTATGATTAATTACGGCTTGTTATTTTTGGCTTTAGCTTGGATCTATCTTTTTTATGTTGTTTGGAAAAAGGGGCAACGAGGCTTGGCTCTGTGGTTTCTTCGGCTTTATATCATTGGGGCATTAATTATTTTCCTTAATACTTTTCGTTCGGTGACTAGCTGGAATTCCCTGATTGCTTTTGCTGGTTTCTTGGCGCCACTTTTGGTGTTGTGGAAGATACAGAGGTAAGGATGAACATGGAGATAGTTGCGAATAAAAACGCTGATTATCGCAGATAAAACGCGAATAGCTCGATACGAGGACTCGATACGAATCTACGAATGAAGACGGAAACAGGAAGCAGAAAGGCCCGCCCTTGGACTCACTTAAGGGCAGGCCTTAAACCGAATGATACGGACGGGGAGCAGAAAGGTCGGACTTCTCTGGAGTACCAGCGAGGTCCGACCTTTTGAATACAGAAATGCCGAAAGCCCCGATCTATCCGACACGCAAGATAAGCTTAGTGAGTCGTTGCGGGCGGGCCTCGGATTTTTTAGTATTGGCTAGACAAAGCAAAGCACCTATTCCTTCACTGAAATAAATTCCCGACCATCGGTGTTTTATCCGCATAAATCTGCGGAATCTCTATACAAAAGTTATTTTTTGTGTTAATCTTACGCTCTATGCCTCAAATTCCCATTCGCAATATTGCGATCATCGCTCACGTCGATCATGGTAAGACTACCCTAGTTGACGCTCTTTTGCGTCAATCCCAAACTCATCTCTCGAAAGAGGCTTCGGCTGGAGATTTGATTATGGATTCTAATGAGCTAGAACGAGAGCGAGGAATTACTATTTTTTCTAAAAATGCTTCAGTCGTCTGGCAGGGGGTGAAAATTAATATTGTCGATACTCCTGGCCACGCTGATTTTGGCGGGGAGGTCGAAAGGGTTTTAGGAATGGCCGATGGTTGTCTGCTTTTGGTCGATGCTAAAGAGGGGCCGATGCCTCAGACACGCTTTGTCTTGCGGAAGGCTCTTGCGATGGGTCTGAAAGTTATTGTGGTGGTTAACAAAATTGATAAACCTGATGCTCGACCAGATTGGGTTGTCGACAAAACTTTCGAACTTTTTTGTGATCTTGGAGCTACTGATGAGCAAGCTGATTTTCCAGTAATCTATGCTTCGGCGAAGAATGGATTGGCCGGACTTGAAGCAAATTTGTCTAAGATGAGGGACATTTCACCAATTTTTGAATTGATTTTGAAAGAAGTGCCGGCACCAGCAGGAAATCCAGATTCTATTTTTCAAATGCGTGTCACATCGATCGTCGGCGACAATTTCAAAGGGCGAATCGCTATTGGTCGAGTGGAAAATGGTCAATTGATTGCCGGAAAAGAATTGGCTCATATTAATCGCGAAGGTCAGATTAAGAAATTTCGTCCGACCGCGGTGATGGCGTTTGCCGGCTTGGGCCGAGTCGATGTCCCGTCTGTTGCTTGTGGCGACATCGCGGCGGTCTCTGGTTTGGCGGATGTAAATATCGGCGAGACTATTTCTTCAGTTGAGAATTCACAAGCCTTGCCACTTCTTTTTATCGAAGAACCGACTATCAAAATGGTTTTCAAGGTGAATGATTCGCCTTTTGGCGGGCGAGAGGGGCAATACACTACTTCACGACAAATTCGTGAGCGCTTACATAAAGAGCTGGAGACAGATATGGCCTTGCGGGTGACAGATTTGCCGGATGGGGCGACGGCGGGCTTTGAGGTGGCCGGACGAGGTGAGTTGCATTTGGCGATTTTGATTGAACGTTTGCGTCGAGAGGGATTTGAATTTGCGGTTTCTCGACCGCAAGTGATTGAAAAAGAGATTGCTGGTAAAATCGCCGTACCATTTGAGCGAGTCTTTTTAGAAATTCCGGATGAATTTGCGGGGGCGATCATTAGTGAGCTGGGCGCTCGTCATGGCCAGCTAGAAAAAATGAGTACCGAAGGCGGGATTACTTTTCTTGAGTATTTAATTCCGACTCGCGGGCTGATTGGTTTTCGGGGACAATTTTTAACTAATACCAAAGGCTTGGGAATTATGAATAGTACTTTTGAAGATTATCGAGTCGATGGCGGGGAGTGGCGTGGGCGCGAGAAGGGTTCGTTGATTGCAAGTGAAGCTGGGGCGGTGTCGCAATATGCGTTGATCAATTTGCAAGATCGAGGGGTAATGTTCGCTCATCCAGGCGATCAAGTCTATAAAGGGCAGATAGTTGGCGAACACTGTCGCAAGGAAGATTTGCCGGTTAATGTTTGTCGCGAGAAACAGTTATCTAATATGCGCGCTAGTGGGAGTGGGCCGACAGAACATTTTGATAAACCACGGACAATGGACCTTGAGGATTGCTTGGAATTTATTGCTGATGATGAATTGGTTGAGGTGACACCAAAATCAGTTCGAATGCGCAAGAAAATTTTAGATGAAAATGAGGCGCGACGCTTGGCAAAAGGAATAAAGGCCAATTAAAACTTTACATAAGTCAGACTAATGTTTCCAGACGTCGAACGTATGTAGCTACATACGTTCGACGTCTGGGGAGGTTCAGCTGGCGATCTTCTTCATCAGGGGGTTGAGACGAGTCAAAATTTCATAATGAGATGTTTGAGCTAATTCACCGAGTTCTATTGGTGATAGATTTTTTCCTAATAACGTCACTTCTTGGCCGATTTTGGTGTTTGGGATATTGGTTATGTCGACCATCATTATATCCATACAGACCCGACCGATGACCGGCGCTTTTTTATTGTTGATTAAAACATAACCCTTATTTGATAAAATTCTTGGATAGCCGTGCCAGTAGCCGATTGGTAGAATCGCAATTTTGGTTGGACGCTTTGCCTTCCAAGTAAAGTCGTACCCGAGCTCTTCGTGGGGATTGATATTTTTCGTTTCGGCAATGATCGTCTTCCATGTAAGAACCGGCTTGAGAGAAAAATTTTTTAAACGATTGGTTGGGTCGGGGGGGAGATGTTTGTGGGGTCGGCCATAGGGTGGGTAGCCATATAAGCCCATACCGATTCGTACCATATCGAAATGAGCTTCTGGCAAGAATATTGTTCCGCCAGTTGCGCTTAGATGGTGAAGAATTTTTGAAAAACCAGCTTGAGAAAAAAGACTCTTTGCCTGGGAATAATTCTTTATTTGTTTGGCGGTCTGTTTTTGATGGCGAAGATCATCGGGAGAGGCGAGATGGCTAAAAAGACCGGTGATTTTTTCTGGCGGGAAAATTTTTAGCTCATTAATCAATTTTGGTAATTCTGGTAAAGAAAAACCATGACGATGCATACCACTATCTATCTTGATTTGAAAATCCGGGCATTTTTTTGTTGAGGAATAAATTTTTTGTAGTTCTTTTAGGCTGGGGAAATTAGAGATAGTGATATTAATTTTTAATTTCTCAGCTTCAGGAAAGAAGCTGGGTAAGGTATAACCAAGAATTAAAATTGGTTTTTTGATTTTGGCTAGACGAAGGGCACGAGCTTCGGTGATCGAGTCTACTCCTAGCCAGTCGACTTTTTTTTCTATCGTTTTTGTGTAATCAATTAAACCATGGCCATAGGCGTTTGACTTGACGACTGCTAAGAGTTTGGTTTTGGGATTTATAATTTGGCGAAAGGCTTGAATATTGTGTTGGCTGGCTTTTACTTCAAGCTCTAGCCAAGTACGCCCCAAAAATGGGGCAGTAGAAGATGGATAGAGATTTGATCGAGGCTTCTTTTTCATATTAAGATGAGGAATTAAATTGAGGTTTTCTGCATAATAACATAGAAGCTCGTCTAGCTCATATTTTTTTAAAAAGGCAAAAGCCGGGCGAGGGATGCCCGGCTTTGGTTAGGCGACTTCTGCCAAGAAGGCGATGATTATCGCGCGAATCCTTGCTTCTTCTTGAGTGGGATTGACGAGGGCAACACATCTCTTGTTGCCGCTTAGTTTGTTTGTCTCCCCGCCAATGATTATTTGGCGGTACTGGAAGCCCAACAGGATAGCCACCTCTTTTGGACTGCGAAAGGGGTGGATATTGTAAAGCAAAACATCTCGCCTTTTTTCTTTGGCCTGACCGATCCTTTTCAATGTTTCTTCTTCATCAGAGTCAAGGCAGTTGATGATTATCGCATTGGGGTGGATTTGGGAGAAAATATCTACCACCAAACGAAGACCAGTGTTTGTGGTACTTGTTGCCACAAACATTCTTTGGCTTCGGGTTTTTTCGCATGGGCCGAACAGTCGGCCGATCCGAGAAAATCGCCAAAGTTTTTCTACAAGGTGCTTTAGTGGTAGCATGACCACCTCCTTTCTATTTTTTATTCTAGCACATTTTTTTAAAAAGACAAATTAATTGAAAAAATATTAAAAATTTGTTAGTTTTAATAGACATTGCGGGATTAGTTCATCGGTAGAATGCCAGTTTTCCAAACTGGAGAGGGGGGTTCGATTCCCCCATCCCGCACCGCGAACGAAGTGAGAGGTAAGGGATGAGCGAGAAAACTTCTTTTCAATTTTTTAACTCACATTAAAACCCCGCGTAAGCGGGGTTTTAATGGTAGTGGTAAAAGATAACTTTTACTTAACAGCGTCTTTCAAAGCCTTGGCAGGACGGAACTTAGGCACTTTCATTGCAGGTACGCTGACGGCCTCACCGGTTCGCGGATTGCGAGCGGTGCGGGCGGCGCGAGTCTTGGCAGAGAAAATACCCAAACCGGCAATAGAAACTTCATCACCTTTCTTGAGAGATCGGGCGATGTTCTCGATCATTACATCCACCGCCTTTTCAGCGCTGGCCTTGGTTCCACCAATTGCCTCGTGGATAGCATCGATCAAAGATTGCTTGTTCATATTAGCCTTGTTAATAAGTTACTAATGACGACCTTACTGTTAAACATTATATCTGAAGCCGTATTTTAGGGCAAGCCCTTACGCCAACTTTGAAATCGATGAGACCAAAGTTGGCGTGGGGGCTTGCCCAACCCTTTTGCAACCTTAATTAGTATTTTGTTTGCAAATTAGCGTCTATTTATTTCTGATTTTAAAAATCAAAAACGATCAAAATATAGGTGTGGCAAAAGACTTTAGACCAAATGTAGACAAATTTCGCGGTCGCGAAATTTGTCTACATTATTAAACTTTATAATTTATGATCTATCTTGCAAAATCGATTACTCTGGTTTCGCGAATGACTGTCACCTTTATTTCACCTGGATATTTAAGGTCTTTTTCGATGTTAAGGGCAATATCACGGGCTAGTTGTCTGGCTTCTAGGTCGGTGACATTTTCTGGACGAACAAAAATACGAATTTCTCGGCCAGCGGCAATTGCATAACTTTTTTCGATTCCCGGGAAAGCGTTAGCAATATCTTCGAGATCTTTTAGTCGCTTAAGATAATTTTCTATACTGTCTCGGCGAGCCCCTGGGCGACTTCCGGAAATAGCATCAGCGGCCTTAACAATGACCGATTCTAATGTTTCATAAGGGTACTCTTCGTGGTGCGATTGCATTGCTTTAATGATCGCTTCGCTTGCACCAAATTTTTCCAAAATACGGCGACCGATTTCGACATGAGTCCCTTGAATTTCGTGATCTACGGCCTTGCCGATATCGTGTAAAAGGGCGCCAGCTTTAGCCACTTGAATATCTGCTTTTAATTCTTCAGCCATCATCCCTGCTAAGTGAGCCATTTCGATTGAGTGTTGGAGGACATTTTGACCATAGCTAGTTCGAAAATGTAGACGACCTAAAATAAGAAGGATTCGTTGGTCGAGATTGAAGACACCAGCTTCATAAGCCGCTTGTTCCCCTTTCTCTTTAATGATTTTAGAGACCTCTTCTTTTGATTTGTCGACGAGCTCTTCGATTTTGGCTGGTTGAATGCGTCCGTCAGCGATTAGGGCCTCGAGAGCGACTTTGGCAATTTGACGACGGACAGGGTCGAAAGAAGACAGGACAATTGAACCCGGAGTGTCATCGATGATTACTTCTACACCAGTCGCTTTTTCAAAGGCGCGGATATTTCGACCCTCCTTACCAATTATTTTTCCTTTGATGTCGTCTGATGGTATGTCGACTGTCGTCGACATTACTTCCGGAACGGTGCTGGTTGAAAGGCGCTGGATTACTGTCGAGATGATGTCGCGGGCTTTTACTTCTAGACGATCGAGACCATTTTGTTCGAGCTTGTGTAGTCGAATAAGGATATCTTCCTCGTAATCTTTCTCGGCCTGAGTGATGATTTCTTCTTTGGCTTCTTCTTTGGTTAATTTGGCTACTCGTTCGAGCTCTTTTTCTCGCTCGGCCAGTATGGTGGTCGCTTTTTCTTTTATCTCACGGATCTCCTCAATTTTCTTTTTTATTTCCTCGGCGTCTTTGTCGATGTCGGTCTGGCGACGATCTAAAAGCTCATCTTTTTTAATCAAACGATCCTCGAGCTTTTTTAATTGCTGTTCTTTTTCTTCTTCTTTTTTGCGAAGCTCTTGAGTAAGGCGACTAGCCTCTTTCTCCGCTTCATCGATTATTGTTTGGGCACGATCTTTCGCCTCAAGAAGAGACTGTTTGATTGTTAACTCAATCGACCCTTTTTGGCCAAGGGTGACGAGCCAACGCAAGAAATAACCAATCACGACACCGCCCAAACCGGAGCCACCGATTAGTAATAATAATTTTAATAAACTCATAATAAGCGGGTGACCGCTTACTACTTTAACCGAGAAAATGCCTTAATAAATTAAGTGTTTGATCGAAAGGACAGTGATTTGGCTGACAATTTATTGATCAAAAGCATAGTGTAGGATAAAGAGGAGCGGTCGGTAAATTAACTTTGATAAAACTTGACATTTTCATAGTATCAGAGTTTGCGGAGAGAGTCAAAGAGAGTAGGCGTGGATCAAATGCTGACTGAACGCAGACCCCGCCTCCGCCGGCTGGCGGACGGCGGAACACGGATTAGAACCCGCCTTCGCTACCTCTTCCGCGTAAAGCTACGAAAGGTCAAGGAAAGCTAAGGCGAGGCGAGGGTGGATAAGGCGCAGATTAAAACGGATAAAACGCGGATAACTCGATATGAAGGCTTGATACGAATTTACGAATGAAGACGGAAACAGGAAGCAGAAAGGCCCGCCCTTGGACTCACTTAAGGGCAGGCCTTAAACCGAATGATACGGACGGGGAGCAGAAAGGTCGGACTTCTCTGGAGTACCAGCGAGGTCCGACCTTTTGAATACAGAAATGCCGAAAACCCCTAGTTTGGCAGAGCCAAACTAGGGGCTAAGAATTTTGCGAGAAAGGATTTAAACCTATTTCTTTGGTTTGATTATTTCATCAATCAAGCCATACTTTTTGGCTTCCTCGGCAGACATATAGAAATCACGATCAACATCTTTTTCGATTTGGGTTTCTGGCTTGCCGGTGAATTTCGCCATCATTTTAACTAAATTTTCTTTTGTACGAAGGATATGTTTGGCAGTAATGGCGATATCAGAAGCTTGACCTTCGGTCCCCCCAAGAGGTTGATGAATCATCATTTCGGCGTTTGGTAGAGCATAGCGTTTGCCCTTTTTGCCCGCGGCGAGTGTCCAAGCTCCTCCAGAGGCGGCCATGCCAACACAGACTGTCGAAACATCAGACTTCACTAGGTTCATTGTATCGATGATGGCGAGAGTAGAAGTGACCGAGCCACCCGGAGAATTCACATAAAGGGTAATATCTTTTTTGCTATCCTCGGAATCTAAGAAGAGTAATTGAGCAATGATGATATTGGCTAAATTGTCATCTATTGGACCACCTAAAAATACTATTCGTTCTTTGAGAAGGCGTGAATAGATGTCATAGGCGCGCTCACCTTGGGGGGACTTTTCAATTACGGTTGGGATTAACATAAGATTTATTTAAAGTGTAAAATGCAAAACGCAAGATTTCAGTTTTTAATTTAGAAACAAGCGTTTAGCAAGACTAATAAGAAAGACCTAAAAATTAAACCACTTTATTGTCTTAAAAACAAGCTACTTTTTCGAACCGCCTTCTTCTAGCCAAGCAAAGGTCTTCTCATTGGTGAGAACGGTAGTGGCATAGGCGCGAGCTCGGGTGGTATCGACTCCTTGATAATGGCTAGTTAAATAATTGATCTCTTTTTCCAGCTCTTCTTCTGTGGGGGTAATTTTTTCTCGAGCAGCGATTTCGGTCAAGATTAGACTAATTGCCACCCTTTTTTCGGCATCGGCTCGCCAAGCTTCCTTTAGTTCTTCTTTAGTTTTTTTGAGATGGGTTAAATAATCTTCAAATTTAAGTCCCGCCCCTTCGATCTGCCCGGCCAATTCGGCGAGCATTTTATCTAATTCGGATTCAATTAAAATATCAGGCAATTCTAACTTTGTTTCAGTGCGAATTCCTTCGACGATTGTCATCCGTTTCTTTTCTTTGATTTGGTGTTTTTTCTCTAAATCTAAATTTTCTTTTATTTTAGCGCGCAGGTCGGCCAGGTCTTGGAATTGACCTAGTGATTTAGCAAAATCATCGTTTAATTCGGGTAATTCCGGCTCTTTTTCGTGATCATGGTCACAGTTTCCGTCGTGGTGATGGTGGGTGAGCGCTCGTTGTTTGCGAATATCTTCTAAAACCTTGTTTACCTCATCTTCGGAAATTTCTATCACTTCCTCTTTTTCACTTGCAATTTTTTCGGCCATTTGAGAATAGTTTGGTAGTTCTAATTTGGGCATCAGAGCAGTTTTAATTTTAAAGCCTAGGGGATTACCCGAAGCCACTTTGGTGAGGCTAATTGCTGGTCGACCGATTACATCGAGTTTTTGTTCTAAAATTATTTCTGGATAAGCGTCCTGAAGAGCTAATTCAGCCATATCGAATAAAATATTTTCTTCGCCTACTTTATCTACGACCATCTTTTCTGGAGCGTTTCCTTTGCGGAAACCGTCAAAACTTAGCTCTTGATTGAGACGTTTGATAACTGCTGGGCGGTAAGTTTCAAATTTTTCGACAGAAATTTCTCCCTCAATTTCGATGGTGGATTTTTCTAAATTTTTGATCGTGACTTGGTGCATTGAATATTGATTAATTTTTTGACAATGGTCTAATCCTACCTGAAATAATCGATTTTGCAACATTTAAAATTTGAGCTTGATTTGGAAAATTAGATTTAAGAAAAAAGAAAAAGACCCTTGGGTAAAGGGTCTTTTCCCTACATTAGTCGGACTAATGTAGGCTCAAGTGATCTCTCGGCCGTCGTTGAGTAGACGGCCGAGATTTTTTCGGCGGACAACCCTTTTCCTCCTTGAAGATCTTTGCTTCATTTGGAGGAGGAAAATATTGGCGCTTGCCAAGGTCACCGTAGCCACCCCTAGAGCAAAGAAAATCTCCCTTGGCTCTAGGGGTAGGAGGGGTGCGACCATGGTACTGGCAAAGACCAGCATCCACAGCGCCAGAAATACTAGCTTTAGTCTCATTTTGCCACTCCTCCCCTGAGGGGTTAGTTTTTTGAAGATCTTCTCTAATTATATCATAATTTTCTAAAAAAGCAATTTTTTGTGTCTGGAAGTAATCAAAAACCACCCCAGTTTTTAAATGAGGCGGTTTTTGATTTGGTGTTGTTTTAAACTCTAGCGCTATTGACCAGCACCGATTTGGTTAAGCTCAGCTTCGAGATTGGCTGGAGCAGTAGCTGAAGCATCTTGTTCGATTGCTTCAAGCTCAGTCGAAGAGCTCATCGCTGGACCAAGATTGGAGAAATTTTCTTCGGTAGGCAAAGCAGTTGGGCCTTGATTAGCTCTAGTGAAGACCATATAAAGTCCTCCTAAAACCAAGACGATTACCACTAGCACTACACCGATGATTGGTCCTTGGCTATCTTTCTCCATATTGTTTAGATTATCCATTAGAGTTTATCTTAAACTTAATAATTTATTTTGTAGATGCTTTGAGAGCAGAGATTGAGTCTACGACTTTGGCGTGAGCTTGGCGGATAATTTCTACTGTCGAGCTGGCGCCGTCACGTAGATTTTTGATTAGGTTGTCATTTGGGGTTGAGGAAGCGGTAATCGTTGCCAATTTGGCAGGTAGGGCAGAAAGCTCTGTCTGACCATTGGTAATCAAAGTCTTTGCTTCAGCTAATCGAGCCTTACTTTCAGTAGTATTTTTGCCATTTTTATCAAATTCAGCAATTCTTGCTTCTAGCCTGGTGACTAAATTAGTAAGATTTTCGAATTGTTTGGTTAGACGATTGACTAAATACTTAGCGTAATAATTGGCGCCATTTAGGCGAGCATCGAAGACTTTTTCTTTGGCTTCTTTTTTAAGATTTTTAAAAGTGCTACTGGCAGTAGTAGAAGCAGTGGTGGACCCTAAGCCTAATCGGCCACGCTCTTCTTTCATTTCCTCACGGATATCTTTTATCTCTTCTTTCACCTGTTCGCGATTCTCTTTCAAAGTCTCTTTTAATTGCTCTCGATTTTCTTTTAGAGCTTCGCGTTTTTCTTTGATAATCTCTTTTCTTTCTTGGAACCAACCCTTTAGCCATTGAGTGCGAGGAGTGGTGGTAGCAGAACTGCTAGCGGTAGTGGTCTGAGCGAGGCCTAGGGCTGGAGTGGCGACGAGACCGACTAAGGCTAGGGATAAAATAATTTTTTTCATATGTTTATTTTAATTAATAATTAATTTTTATAGGGAACAACAACCAAAAGCACAAAGCCTGTTGCATATTTCCTATTTGGTAATTATACAACAGGCCTTGAAAAATGGAAACAAATAAACAGAAGGTGGTGTTTTAGCCTTTATTTTGGGCGTATTTTTCTTGGTAGAGTTTTAGTCCAGTATCAAAAGCATTTCTCGCTTCACCGGCGCCAGCAAAGCCCGTCACCTCCACTTCTTTGTTTTGTAATTTTTTATATGTGGAATAAAAGTGCTCAATTTCTTTGATGGTATGAGGATTGATGTCAGCTAAATCTTTAACATTATCCCAGCGTGGATCATCGGTCGGAACAGCAATAATTTTATCATCACCTTCACCACCGTCGATCATCCGCATTATCGCCACTGGACGGACTCGGACCAATACCCCCGGCAAAAGAGGGAAAGTGGTTAGGATTACTACATCCAGAGGGTCGTTGTCGTGCCAGAGAGACTGCGGGACAAAGCCGTAATCAAAAGGGAAATGTTGGGCGGTATGGGCGGCGCGGTCGAGAGCAATCAGACCGGTCTTTTTGTCAATTTCGTATTTGTTTTGTGAACCTTTGTTGATTTCGACGATAACATTGATTTCGTCAGCTGTTCCTGGTTCAATATCGTGCCATAGATTCATATTGTTATTTAATTTAATGGTTAAATTATAATGGATTTTATTCTTCTTCATTGGTGGTCTCTTCGGTTTCGGTGAAGGTGTCGGGAGTTTCACTTCCGTCATCTACATAGCCACTATCTAATTCGTCTTCGTCTACTTTGTCCTCGTTTTCACCCTCAGGCGCCTTGATGTCGATTTTCCAACCAGTGAGTTTGGCAGCGAGGCGAGCGTTTTGGCCACCTTTGCCGACGGCAAGAGAAAATTGATCTGGATCAACAACAATACTGGCCTCCTTATTTTCTTCGTCTAGGTCAACACTGTGAACTTTGGCTGGAGAAAGAGCGTTTTCAATGAATGTTTTAGTTTTGTCTGTCCATTCGATAATATCTATTTTTTCGCCACCTAATTCGCTGATGACAGTGTTGACGCGCGCGCCTTTTTGTCCGACACAAGAGCCGACCGGATCAATGCTTGAGTCGTTGGAAGCGACAGCAATCTTGGTGCGAGAACCGGCTTCGCGAGCGATTGCTTTGATTTCGACAATCCCGCTGGCAATTTCTGGGGCTTCGATGGCAAATAATTTTTCGACTAATTTGGGGTGTGAGCGAGAGAGGCGAAGAGTGATCCCTCGTGGGCCTTCGGTCACTTCGTATAAGTAGGCGCGAATTCGTTCACCTTGGCGATAATATTCTCCCGGGATTTGGTCTTCATAGCCTAAGACACCAGTTGTCCGTCCTAGGTCGATAAAAACATTGCCTCGTTCAATTTTTTGGACTTTGCCACTGACGATTTCGCCTTCTCGGCCCTCGTATTCATCTAAAATAGAATATTTTTCGGCCTCTCGAATGCGTTGAATGATGACTTGTTTGGCGGTTTGAGCGGCGATACGACCATAATCATCCTTTGTTTCTAGGGGAAAAATCATCTCATCGTTTACTTGGGTGTCTTTTTTGATTTTGCGAGCGTCTTCAAGCAGGATATGGTGTTCTTCATTGAAGCGTGGTCGCTCGTCGTCTTCACTGACTTCTTCTTCGTCGGCAAGACGAACTACCGTGTCGTCGACGACGATTTTTACTTGATAAAATTCAGTTTTGCCGGAATCAAGATCAAGTTTAGCGCGAATAATCTGACCTTTTTTGCCGTAATCTTTTTTGTAAGCGGCGGTTAAGGCGTCTTCGATTGCCCCAATAATCTTTTCGCGGGGGATATTGCGCTCTTCTTCCATTTGGTCGAGGGCGGCTTTAAGTTGTTTTAAATCCAACATAGGCAATAGTTAATTAATGGTCGTAAATTACGAATTGGATACTGGGAAGTAAAACAATTAGTAATTGCTAATAAATATGAACAACACTTATTATTTAATAATACCTTATTTTTATCAGGCACCCAAATTCTTTGTAAAATCCTTAATTTTAGACGGAATTTGGTAAAAAAATGGCCCGTTGAGAAACGGACTTTTAACTATTCAATTATACACCATTTGGCCTAAAATAGCAAATTTTTGAATAAGTCCACCCATTTTTGAAACTTAATTTAGAAATATTTGTGATTAATATTACCTAAATGTTTTTTCGAATATTTTTTTTGGTGGCGGTTGTCCCCAATTTTTTCTATATTTTGATTGCGAGTTGTTGCCAAGGGGGAGTATAATAAAAATGGTTTAGTCTAAAAATAACAAGAATTTTTATGGATCAAAATGAAATGATTCCTGTTTCGACTTCGGCTGAAACAAAAAGACCGCTTTATCGGCAACCAGTAGCGATTGCCTTGGTGTTTATTTTACTTATCCTTTCTGTCTTGGCTTTTGTCGGTTGGTATTGGGGTGGATCGCTAGAGAGACCCATTTCCTTAAGCCTTGAGCAAAAAGAGCAGATATTAGAGAATCTTAAAGAAAATTCTTCGTCGACAATCGGTTTTGCCAGCAAGCAAGAGCAACAAATTTTAAATTCTTTAATTCGTTCGACGACTTCTGGGTCGGGGTTGGACACATTAAATAAAAATGAAATATTAAAAACTTTAAGTAAGTAATTTCAATAATAAATTAACGATTATGAAAAAAATTATTTTGATTGCGATTTTGGTTCTTGGTCTAGGGGCGGGAGCACAGGTTTCGGCCCAGAGTTATACGCCACCACCTGGTCAGCCGACTGATTGCGGTACGCCACCTGTTCCTGGCTGTTTCCAGCCTATCAATGTTAGCGATAAAGCTCAGGTAAAGGCTGGTGAATTAGGATTTTCTTTGGCAAACATCCTTCATTTTGGGATTGGGGCTTCGGTCAAAGGAGGAAATGCGGGAAAGATCGGCTATGATTTTTTGCGTTCGCTTGCTGGAGATGGACGAACTCAGCCATATCTTGACTTAACTGGTGCTGGTAATAATAGCGCGGGGATCCCGCGGGTGGTTAAGATTTGGGATAATTTAATTGTTTCCAGAGATCTTGTGGCTGATACGGTAAATGCTAATCAGATTTGTGTGGGGACAGGGGCAGCTCGGGTTTGTGTGACAAATTTGACTGGCGGGTCTAATGTTTGTGGGGCGGGGAGTAAATTTGATGTCAATACTGATGGTGTGGTGAATTCGACTGATGGTCAATTGGTGACCGATTGCGCTAATAAGGTGGCTGCCTGTACCACAGCGATTAAGACGAAAGCTGATTTGGATGGAGATGGTAAGGTAGATACACTGGATGTCACTTTGATTAATCGCCAAGTCACTTCTTGTTCTAGCGCTTCGACCCCAGATAATAGTGTGATGACTTTACTGGCAGGGAGGAAGTGTCCGGCCGGGCAGGTGATGAATGGCTTTAATACGGATGCGACTTTAAGTTGTGTGCCGATGACGGGAGGCACAACAGCGACCACTGCTGGCGATATGGTTTGCGGAACAACAGCCTGCCTTGCTTTTAGTGATCCGTCTTGTACGGCACCCTCTTTTGGGATTAATTCTAGTTTGATAGATAAATATGGTGTTTCTGGTTGGTCTGTTACATCTTCTCAATCTTGCCAGCCCGCGTTAGATTCTAACGGTCTTCCTGTTCCTACTGGGGGGAAAGTGGGGAAACAAAAAATTTGTTGTCGAATTGTAAAATAGATCGTATTCATAAAACCGATGGTGCTAAAGCACCATCGGTTTTATGTTATCAACATTTTTCCTTTTTTCTCCTTTCCTTTTTGTATAAAGATTATATAATTTAGAATAAGGAAAAGTTATCTCTGAATAATGGCTCGCTTAAAAATTAAAAAACATAGCCAAAAAATTATGACTGATTTTTGGACCGCTTTTAAAAATCCAATGGTGATCGCTTCCGGTTTATTTTTTGCGGGGGTGGTGATTTTCGCTACTATCTTTTGGCCGAGAATGGATAAGAATGAACGGCAAGAAGTAAAAGAAAGTTTGCCAAAAGTAGGGCTATCACAGACCCAAAAAGATGTTTTACTTAATCAGATGATTGCTTCGACCACTTCGACTTCTAGTCAATTGGCTGAAAAAAAGTCGGCATCTAAGACGGTAATCCAGACCATTAATAAAGTCACTTCTGGCACAAGTGGCGGGACTATAATTAATCGCCCATTAAGCACCGACGAAAAAGAAAAATTATTAGAAGCAATGTTAAAAAATCGGTAATATATGTTTAAAATTAAAAGAGAAAATATTGTTTTAGGGGTTATCGCAATTTTTTCACTAATTTTGGGGACAATATCGGTGAATGCAGATTATGTTGCCCCTACTTTCTCCCCTCCTGAATGTCCAGAAGAAACTGAAGGCTGTAATTTACCGATTAATGTTAGTCCTTCGTCTCAAACTAAGGCTGGGACTCTGAGTGTGACGGGGGGGATTGTCACACCCGATGTCACCACTTCCAAGATAAAGATAACTGGCTCGACTGACTATATTAATTTACAACTTGATAACAATAGGGCGATTGGCTGGAAGACTAAAGATAACAAAGATGCTTCTCTAATTACTCTCGGCGGTGATAATAATTTTTATTTAAAGACGGGTTATGGTGGGGGCAATTTAATTATCTTAAATGGTGGGGGCAATTCGGAGCGCTTTCGCGTGACAGATGCTGGTAGTGTTGGTATCGGTACTAATAATCCTCAATATAAGTTGCATATTGTTGGCAATGATACTGGTAATTTTAGAGGTATATCGGTACAAAATACCAATACTGATCCGAATGCGAAGGCTGTTTTCTGGATATCAACCGGCGGTGGTCAGCCAGTAGGGATGGGGGTCACTAGCCCAACATGGTCATCTTCGGCCACAGACTCTTCGAAAGCCAATGATTTGTATTTAATTAATAATAATACTGGAACTAATGGTACAGGAGGAATTTCTTTCGTAACTTCACCCGTAGGAATTGGTAACTCTGTTGTGATGAGGCTTTCTGGCGATGGCAAACTAGGGATAGGGGTTACTTCTCCAGATGATAGTTTAGAAGTAAATGGCCCAGTTTCTATTCGCAACCTTAAGCCCAGCACTAAATTAGACTTAAATGGTGATGGTTCAATCAATCAATCTGATGTAGATCTTGTTAAAAATTGTGCTGTAGGATATTCTTCCCCTGCTTGTACTAGAGCAGCTTCTTTGGCCGCACCTTTTAATACTACTGACATAATGGATGTTCAATATGTAATAAATGGTGCTACAGGAAGTAATCCTTTTCCTTCTTTGACGACATCAGGAACCATTTTGGCTGGTGGAGATGTTTGTGCTGGCAGTAAATGTTTAAGCCAAGCACTTACTTCTACTTCCCAATATTCCTCTGGGTGGACTTACGATTCGGCCAATAAAAATATCACTAAAACAGACATGACCGGTAATGTTGGTATTGGAACTTTAACTCCGTCGGTTAAGTTATCATTAGGTATTGATACTGGCGCTAAAAAATTAGCTATATATGATGGGGTTAATGACTTTTATGGTTTTGGTTTGCGGGCGGGATATTTGGATTTTTATACCAATGATAAAAACAGGATGACCATAAAGGGGACAAATGGTTATGTTGGGATTGGGGTAACAGACCCAACAGCAACCCTCGATGTTAATGGTCCGGCTAAGTTTTTGACAATTCAATTACCAAAACTTTCTTCTGGTGATGTTGCCTGTGTTTCTTCTACAGATATTGGAAAGGTAAAAATGAGTGTAAGTGGAGAATTGAATGGCGCAGAGATGGATATTTGTACTTATGTTTCGACGGGAGCGACGACGGGGGTTGTATGGAGAAGAGTAATGACTGGTAAAACTCTAGGCTATGGAACGGATGATACAATTTATACTAGACAGGCATCTCCTACTTCTGGGCAAAAATCAGTGACAGCTACTTGTGATGCAGGAGATGTGGCTACTGGTGGAGGTTTTAATACTGGGGGTGTTAGCACTTATGTTTTGGCTAGCAGTCCCTTTAATAAGAACGGTTGGTATTGTAATTTTTCTACAGCAAATACTGCATTTATTTGTTATGTCCAGTGTACGACTATTCGCTAATTAAAATTTTTAACTTTTTCCCCTTAAACCCCGTCAAAACTTTGGCGGGGTTTAAGTTTTAATGTTAAAATAAAAGTAATTAAATTCTCTTTTATGCTTAATTCTGATTTGCAATTAAAAAAATTTTTGCTTGACTCTAATTTAGTTCCGGCTAAAGAGGTTGAGCGAGCTTGGCAATTAGCCGAAAAAAAGAATCAATCACTAGAGGGGGTGATTTTGGCTGAGGGGATAATGTCGGAAGATGAATTACGCCGACTCAAAGCCTATATGTATGGCGTGCCGTTTGTTGATTTGAAGAAAGAAAAGATCGATAAAACGGTCCTCGGTCTTATCCCTGAGCCGATTGCTCGTAAGCATAATATAATTGCCTATCGTAAGACGCCCGAGGGATTAGAGGTGGCGATGCTTGACCCGCTCGATCTTGAAGCGATAGATTTTATTAAAAAGAGTTTAAATATTAAAGTTTTACCGAGGTTGACCGATAATGAATCTATTCGTAATCTTCTTGTTCAATATCAAAAGAGTTTAAAAGCGGAGTTTGGCGATATTATTAAGCTGGAAAGTGTCCACTTGAAAGCGCAATCAGAGGGCGGTGAAGTGTCGGCTGAGCAGGAAGGCGATTTAAAAAAATTGGCAGAAGATTTGCCGGTGGTACGGATTGTCAATTCGCTTTTGTCACACGCGATTTTACAAAAGGCGTCTGATATCCATATTGAGCCTTATGAGAAAGAATTAGTGATTCGTTATCGTATTGATGGTCTTCTCCATGATGCTATGATCTTGCCTAAGGATGTGACGGCCGGTATTGTGGCGAGGATTAAAGTTTTAGCTAATTTGCGTTTAGATGAAAAACGCTTGCCTCAAGACGGCCGATTTAAAATCGAAGCTAGTGGACAAAATGTTTCTTTTCGGGTTTCACTTTTGCCGACTTATTTTGGCGAGAAAATTGTCATGCGTCTTTTGCCGGATTCTGTTCGAGGCTTCACTCTAGAAGGTATAGGTTTCCATGGTGATGGTTTGGAGAGAGTGATGAAGGCGACGAATCAAACGACAGGAATGATCTTGGTGACTGGCCCAACTGGCTCTGGTAAATCGACTACTTTGTATACTGTTTTGGATATTTTAAATAAACCAGATGTTAATATTTCGACAATTGAAGATCCGATTGAATATCAAATGCCTCGAATCAATCAGACTCAGGTAAAACCGGAAATTGGCCTTACTTTCGCTAATGGCTTGCGCGCTTTGGTCCGACAAGACCCCGATGTGATTATGGTTGGTGAAATTCGTGACAAGGAGACTGCCAATCTCGCTATCAACGCTTCCTTGACTGGTCATTTAGTACTTTCAACTTTGCATACTAATTCAGCGGCGGGGACAATCCCACGCTTGATTGATATGGGGGCAGAAACTTTTTTACTTGTTTCGACGATAAATGTGATTGTGGCTCAGCGATTGGTCAGAAGGCTTTGTGCTGAAAAAGAAGAATATAAATTGACTCCGGCTGAGCTTAAAGATTTGTCAGCCAAAGTTGATTTAGACAAAGTTCTTAAAGAGTTAAAAGAAGAAAAGGTGGTGGAAGCTCTGGCCACTTGGGAGCAGATTTCTTTTTATCGCGCTAAACCAAATGCCGAGTCAAAAGATGGTTTTGCTGGGCGTCTAGGGATTCATGAAGTGATGTCAATGACGAGAACAATTCGTGATTTGATAATGAAGAATGCTACGGCCGATGAGATTGAAGATCAGGCTAAAAAAGAGGGAATGCTGACAATGGTGGAGGATGGAATTTTTAAGGCGGTTCAAGGTTTGACTACAATCGAAGAAGTTTTGCGAGTAATTTCAGAATAAGTAATTTTTATGAAACTTAAATTTAAAGCTAGAAATAGCCAAGGGGAATTGGTCGAGGGGTCGAGAGAGACTACTGATCGTTATGCATTGGCTCGAGATTTGCGGTCAGAAAATTTGACCCTTGTCTATGTCGAGGTAGATCGCGACCGTGTCGGAGACAAGCGGGCTTGGTGGAATATTAGTTTTGATCGAGTTAAATTGAAAGATAAAATTGTTTTTACTAATAATCTTGGCTCGATGTTGGGGGCGGGTCTTGCTTTGTCTCGGGCACTGTCGGTGATAGAGCGCCAGACCTCCAATCGCGGTTTTCGCAAGGTTGTCCAGTCTTTGATTGAAAAGATTGGCAAGGGGCAAAGTTTGAGTCAATCGACAGCAGAATTTCCTAAAATTTTTCCCGAAGTTTTTGTGGCGATGGTAGCAGCGGCGGAAGAATCGGGTAATTTGCCAAACACCTTAAATATTTTGGCTGAACAAATGCAGAAAAGCTATGATCTTCAGCGTAAGATTAAAGGGGCGATGATTTATCCAGCAGTTATTATCGTGGCGATTGTGATTATTGCTATCTTAATGATGATCTTTTTGATCCCAACATTGACAGCGACCTTCAAAGAGCTTGGGGTGGACTTACCGATGTCGACTAGAGTGATTATTTTAATTAGCGACACTTTGAGCCAGCATTACCTTTTAGTTTTTCCTGTCATTTTAGGACTTCTGACGGGGGTGGTAATGTGGTTGCGAACAGTGATGGGAAAAATATTTTTTGATCGTTTTGTTCTTCTTTTGCCCGTGATTGGGAGCTTGAGTCGAGAGACTAATTCGGCGGTAATTATGCGGACAATCGCTTCTTTGATTAGCTCTGGAGTGAGCATGGTCCAGACCTTAAAAATTACAGAAAAGGTCGTCCAAAATCATTTTTTTCGTCAGGCAATAAGCTCCTCAGCGGAGCGAATTCAAAAAGGGGAGACTTTGTCGGCGGTATTGGCGACTTATCCAAAATTATTTCCGGTGTTTGTGATTGAAATGGCAGCTGTGGGAGAAGAAACTGGTAAAATGCCCGAAATGTTGCTCAAAGGAGCCTTGTTTTATGAGGCAGAAGTTGATCAGGCGACCAAAAACCTTTCGACAATCATTGAACCTATTTTAATGTTGGTAATTGGTTTGGCGGTCGGCTTTTTTGCGGTTTCGATGATTGGACCGATGTATAGTTTAAGTAATGCGATCAAATAAAAAACAAAAGTCTGAAAAGAAAATAAACCGTGGTTTTAGCTTGATTGAAACCTTGGTGGCTTCTTTTATTTTTGTTTTGGTGGCGGTGGCAACCTATAATGGCTATTTTTCTGTTTTGCGTTTGGTCGATTTTTCTAAGGCGCGATTAAGCGCGGTGGCGATTGCTAATGAACAATTAGAAATCGCACGTAATTTGCCATTTTCGGAGGTAGGAATAGTCGGTGGCTTGCCGTCCGGCAAGATTCCTCGAGAAAAAATTTTATCACGCGGAGGACATGATTTTACTATTACGACGACAGTGCGTAGCATTGATGACCCTTTTGATGGTCTCGTCAGTAGTAGTACTAATCGCGATTTGTCTCCTGCGGATTATAAATTGGTTCAAGTTGATGTTTCTTGTTTGGCTTGTCGTTCCTTTTCCCCTATTAAATTAACAACTACTGTTGGGCCTAAAAATCTCGAATCGGCTTCTGGTAATGGTGCTTTGTTTGTAAAGATTTTTGATGCCAGCGGTGGGCCAGTCGCTCAGGCGCGAGTCCAAGTGATTGGGGTTGGGACAAGTACAATTTCTATTGATGAGACGACCGACAATGAGGGCTGGTTGCAATTGGTCGATGTTCCGCCCGGGAATTTTTCTTATAAAGTAAAGGCGAGTAAAACAGGATATTCTAGCGCCGAGACTTATGCGGTAGGAGAAGATGGTTTGACCAATCCGACCAATCCAAACGCGACAGTAGCTGGGGGCGTCGTTACTCAGGTTGGCTTGGCAATTGATCGTTTGGCAAGTCTTAATCTACGGGTGATGAATCAATCTTGTTTATATATATCTGGGGTGGGGGTGAGAGTAAAAGGTAATAAGTTATTGAGCACGACACCAGATGTTTTAAAATATAATCAACTAATCTCTACTGGTTTGGTGAATTATTCTTTATCTAATCTTGAATGGGATACTTATAATTTTTTACCAGAAAGCAGTACTTATGCTTTGGCTGGCTCGCTTCCTCTTTTGCAGTTAGCTGTGGCGCCGGGAACAGACAATGATGTGGTGATGATTCTTGCCCCTAAAAAACCTAACAGTTTGCTGGTTTCAGTTAAAGATGCCGCAACCGGCTTACCGCTTTCTGATTCCTCAGTCAATTTGTCTGGGGTTAGCTATCAAAAAACCATTACTACTAATCTAGGTTATTTGTCTCAGACAGACTGGTCTGGTGGTGCTGGGCAATGGGATTGGGTATCGAGTAGCCAATTTTGGCAAAGCGACGGCAATATTTCGACGAATGATATCGCTGGCACTTTGGTTTTGAAAAAAGTTGGTGAGAATTATGTGCAAAATGGTTGGCTGGAATCATCAGTTTTTGATACGGGTTCTGCTTCGACCACCTATCGTCAAATTAGTTGGCTTCCTTTGACTCAGGCTTCTTCAACGGGTACGGGCGATGTCAGGGTGCAGATTGCTACTAGTAATGATCCGGCAACAACTACCTGGAATTATCTTGGTCCTGATGGCACCGCGAGTTCTTTTTATACAGTCGATACTCCAGAAATAAATGTGATTCATCGGAGAGACCGTTTTCTTCGTTATAAAATTTTTCTTCAGACTGATGACTTGATGGTATCTCCTTTGATTTCCGATTTGGCGATTACTTATAGCTCGGAGTGTCTTCCTTTTGGTCAAGCTTATTTTGATAGTTTATCTCTTGGTCCTTACACCTTGTCGGTCAGTCGTGCCGGCTATCAGACCAACACTCAAACAATTGATATTGGGACGGATTGGCAATCGATCGAAGTTCCCTTGTCACCATAATTTTTTGGCGGTTTTGTGTTAAAATTTAGTTAATGACTAAACATTGGCAACCTAATCATCAAGCTGGTTTAACTTTTCTTGAGGTAATGGTGGCGGTCAGTATTACTTTATTGATTTTGATCCCTTTGTCTTTGTGGCAAAGAGATGTTTTTCAACAAAATCAAATGTTGCAATCCGGCTTGGTGGTAGAGCAAGAGGCACAAGGAGCTTTGAAAAATTTTTTGGCTGAAATGCGTTCGGCAGAAACGGGTAACGACGGCTCTTATCTTTTGCAAACAGCTGGGACGGGGACGATTTCTTTTTTTAGCGATATTGATCGTGATGGAATACGAGAAAAAGTTCGTTATTTTATTGACGGAAAATTATTTAAAAAAGGAGTGATTGAGCCGACGGGTCAACCGTATTCTTATTTATCAGCAGATGAAAAATTAACGACAATCGCGGTCAATATGGTAAATGGTACTTCATCGGTTTTTAGCTATTTTGGCTCGGGTTATGATGGAGTGGCTAATATTTCTGAATTGTCCTATCCGATTAATGTTGCTTTGGTTCGATTGATTAAGATTAATCTTCTAATAGATGTTGATCCTAATCGTTCGCCAGTCCCGCTTTCGATATCGTCGCAGGTGATGATTCGCAATCTTAAAGATAATCTATGACTTTACTTTGGCAAAAAAAAATAAATAATGGTGGGTATCTTTTAGTTCAAGTGTTGGTTTTTGGTACTATTGCGACAGTCTTGCTGGGAGGGCTGGTTTCTTGGGGGGTTTCTAATTCTAAATTGATCCGGACCTTAGCTTACCGAGAGCAAGCGCTTCAATTAGCTGAAGCGGGGATAGATTATTATCGTTGGCATCTTGCTCATTCCCCTCAAGATTTTCAGGATGGGACAGCTACTTCTGGGCCTTATATTCATGATTATTATGACAAAGACGGTAACTTGCTAGGGACTTATGCTTTGACTATCATCCCGCCTCTTACTGGTTCGACGGTTGTGACGATCACTTCACGGGGGCAAGTAGCATCTACTACTATTAGTCGCGCCATCGAAGCAAAATTTGCCATTCCTTCTTTGGCAAAGTTTTCGATTGTCGCTAATTCGGCGATGCGCTTCGGTCTAGGGACGGAAGTCTTTGGACCAATCCATTCTAATGACGGTTTACGATTTGATGGCTTGGCTCATAATTTGGTCACTAGCGCTAAAGATAAATATGATGATCCGGATCATGTCGGCGATAATGAATTCGGTGTTCATACTCATCTTAATCCACCTCCACCAGCGGGCAGTTTAGTGACCTCTTTTCGTTCCAATGAGGCTCCTCCCA
The DNA here is from genome assembly GCA_964446245.1 of uncultured Candidatus Saccharibacteria bacterium. Classification (GTDB taxonomy): domain Bacteria; phylum Patescibacteriota; class Minisyncoccia; order Phycocordibacterales; family XYD1-FULL-46-19; genus CAYUNI01. Next base: position 3,391 of record CAYUNI010000008.1, on the reverse strand, counting down.
CCTCTCCAGTGCCGACAAGGTCTGATGTTTTTTTGGCGGGGCGACAATTTCCCGTGCCGACGGTTGATTTCGGTTTATTGTCGACCAATCTTAGTCAGTTAAAAACCAGTGCCCAATCAGCGGGTCATTATTTTTCTTCATCTGGTGCGCTTGGTTATAATATTGTTTTAAAAACCAGTGATACCTTTGATTTATATAAAGTGACTGCAATGGAGCCGACCCCTCGTTCGAATTGCAAAAAGGAAAATATCGATGGACAAGAAGGCTGGGGGACACTATCAATTAAAAGCCAAATTTTACTTGGCAATTATTCCTTTCCTGCTAATGGGATTATCTTTTTAGAAGATAATATTTGGGTCGAAGGTCAAATAAATACCGCTCGACTGACAATAGTTTCCGCTCGTTTCCCGGAAAATGCCAATACTAATACCAGCATTACAGTCAATAAAGACATTTTGTATACTAATTATGATGGGCAAGATGTCCTCTCTCTAATTGCGCAAGGGAATTTTAATATCGGTATGATTAGCGAAGATAATCTGGAGATTGATGGGGCTCTGGTCTCTAAAAATGGACGGGTGGGAAGATATTTTTATAACGCCAACTGTTCGCCTTACAACATGCGAGATACGATTAAGCTCTATGGTATGCTCGCAACCAATCAAAGATATGGTTTTTCTTATTCAGATGCTAGTGGCACTCGTAATAATGGCTATGAGATAAGAGAGATTGTCTATGATGGCAACCTGCTTTATAGCCCGCCCCCTTCTTTTCCTTTGACTTCCGATCAATATCAAATGATTTCTTGGCGAGAGGTTAAGTAGCTAAACGCTGACCAGACGCGGACTCCGCCTCCGCCATCCGCCAGCCGGCGGAGGCGGATGGCGGATGCAGACTAGACGCTGACACTTCCTTACGTTTGACGTCGGGAACGTCGGGAATAACACGAATTTTAAAATTACAATTTCGACCTGAATAATATGTTATAATCTGCTTAACTATGCCCTGTATTTTTTGCCAAATTGTTGCTGGAGAAATCCCATCATATAAGGTCTACGAAGATGAAGAATTCCTCGCTTTTTTAGATATTAATCCTCGAGCGCCGGGTCATCTTTTGGTAATTCCTAAAAAACATTATCGTTGGGTTTGGGAGGTCTCTAATTCTGGCGCTTATTTTGAGGTCGCTACTAAACTTGCTCATGCTCTACAAAAAGCGTTCCATGTCGAAAGAATAGAAAGTCGAATTGTCGGTGAAGAAGTTCCTCACGCTCATATTTGGCTTTTCCCTGACCCTTCTATTATTGGGGACAAAAAAGATTTTTCTAGCAATCAGGCTAAAATAAAAGAAGCTTTAGAGGGTTAATTTTACTTGCTTTTTTCTAGAGCGACTAAGCCGGGGAGTTTGGCACCAGAGAGATAATCTAAAGTGGCGCCACCGCCGGTTGAAACAAAACGGAATTTGGTTAAGAGTTTGGCTTGACGCAAGACTTCCACCGAATCACCACCGCCGAGTATTGCATAAGCTTTAGTCGGTAGTAGTTCGGCTGTTTTGCGAGTGCCGTGAGAATAACCTTTTTCTGCCCAACCAAGTGGTCCGTTCCAGAAAATCATCTTAGCCTTTTGGAATTTTTCAGCGAAGAGATCGACGGTCACTGGGCCGATATCCATTATTTTATCAGTAATGGCGAGCTCGGAAGGTTTTCTGATGGTCATTTTTTTCTTGTTTTCTTCCTCGACGATAAAATCTAGCGGGAGAATTATTTTTTTGTTTTTGGCCAAAGTCTTTATTAATGGAGAGATTGGTTCGGCTACTGATTGACCGATTTTTATTCCTTGAGCTTGAATTAAAGTATTAGCCAACGCGCCACCGACACAAACAGCTTCCACTTTGGGTAAGATCTTTTTTAACATTGGAATTTTGGTAGTGATTTTTGCTCCGCCTAAAATGACCACCAGGGGAGTCTTGGGGTGAAGAAGAAGGTTTAATTCTCGCAATTCTTTTTCTAATTGAAGTCCAGCGTAGGCGGGCAGAATCTTGGGCAGACCGATAATCGAGGTGTGAGGACGATGACAGACCGAGAAAGCGTCGTTTATATAGAAATCAGCTAATTTAGCTAAGCGTTTGGCGAGAGTAGGGTCGTTTTCTTTTTCTCCGGTTTCGCGACGGATGTTTTCTAACAAAATAATTTCACCGTCGTTTAGGGTGGTCTTTTCGAGTCTCGCTAAAGAATTGATAAATTTTATCGGAAAAGTTTGTTGAAAATATTTTACCACCGGCTTTAAGCTTGCTGTGCCATCATCACCTAAATGACTGATAATTATAATTTTTGCTCCTCTCGAGTGTAGATATTTAATAGTGGGGATAGAAGATTCTAGCCTTAAAGTTTCTTGAATTTTCCCCTGACGAATTGGCACATTGAGATCAAGACGAAGCAAGACAGTTTTTCCGACCAGTTCTTTTTTGGTTAATTGTTTGATGAATTTCATAATTTATTTTAGGGTTTCTGCCTGCTTTATAATTTCAAAGAAGTTGTGAGGGTTAAGAGATTCTCGACCGATAAGTAGTCCGTCGGCTTGGCCGATAGTCAGAAAGTCTTTGGCATTTTTAACCGAAACCGATCCACCGTAGATTATTGGCACAGTCTTGACCGCTTCTTTGCTGATAATTTGGCTTAAAGCCTTGCGAATAAAGAGCGCATTATGGTGGAAAGCTTCAGGAGTCTCAGCTTTAGAGGCGGTAGCGCCGATTGCCCAGACTGGTTCGTAGGCGATTATTATTTGGTCGCTTTGTTTACGATTGATTTTAGCGAGACCTAGTTCTAATTGTTTATGAATTTGCGCTAAATAAAAACCACTGCTATCTCGCTCGGTTTCGCCAACGCAGAGAATCGCGGTTAATCCTTGGCGAAGAATAGATTTTAATTTGTTGTTTATGGTCAGATCGGTTTCTCCTTGCTGGCGGCGTTCTGAGTGGCCGATAATGACATAAGAAGCGCCGGCCTCTTTGAATTGGAGGGGAGATAATTCTCCTGTCCAAGCGCCCTCATCTTGCCAAAAGCAATTTTGCGCGCCAAAGGCTAGATTATTTTTGGTCCATTTGTCTGCTTCTTGAGGTAGATATAAGGCCGGCGGACAGATGATTGTCTTGGTGCTTTTTATTTTATTTTTGATTATTTTTTCACGAATCTGATTGATTATTTTTTTAGCTTCACCGCGGGAACTTGGATTCATTTTCCAATTCCCGATAATAAGTTTTTTTGTCATATTCATAGTATAACGCAAAAAGAACTCAAGGGCATTTATCGCATTTAAATTTTAATTCAGATTATGTTAGTATTTATAATATGAAATTTGAAGCTCTAAAACCAAAAGCTACTCCAAAAGAACCAGA
>CAYUNI010000007.1:1754-27184 GCA_964446245.1 uncultured Candidatus Saccharibacteria bacterium | reverse complement strand
CTGCTCGTGCGCCCAATTGACTAAAAAATTTCTTAACTGTTTCAAAACTATAAGCGTCGTCAGCCGCCGCAATCAATAAAATCCTCGGTTTATCAGCCAAAAAATCATCTTTTAATTTCACCACCGCCTCCTCAGCATCCAAACCTTTAAATTGAAACCCGGGGCTAAGCGCCACGACTTTAGCAATCGCTACCGGCTGATCAGCCAAGGTAATCAACGACAAATTAGCGCCGATACTTGCTCCAATCAAGCTAATCGCTACCTTTCCCTTTTCACGCAAAAATTCCAAAGCTGAAGCCACATCTCTCGTCATCCGTCGATAATCCTGAGGGGTAAAACCAGACAAACGAAGATCGCTTTCCCCGTGCCCTCGAAGGTCTAAATTAATGACGGTAAAACCAGCCCGATACAAAAGCTCGGGCAAATCATCCCAACTTGTCCGGTCTTGGCCATTTTGATGCAAAAGAATTACGGCTCCACTGCCCGGACTATCATAATAATCCGCAACCAATTTGATGCCATCATCCGTCTTTAAAATTATTTGTTCTGCGCCTATTGTTTCCATCTTTAATTGTTTATTATGGCTCCATACTAACACAAAGCTAAGCACTAAGCCAAAAACTAAAATCAAAATTATTTTTAATTTACGATTCATTATTTACCGGTACTGCCAAATCCCCCCTCGCTCCGACTAGTCCCCGCCTCAATTTCCGTTTCGACTATATCGCATTGACTGACAGGTTGGATCAAAAGTTGGGCCACTTTATCACCTATGGCAAATGTATATGTCTCTTGACTCAAGTTTATTAAAGCAACTTTCAATTCACCCCGATAACCAGAATCAATCACTCCTGCGATAGTCGATAAACCATGATTAGTTGCTAAGCCACTCTTATCCCAAACCAAACCGACAAAACCCTCGGGAATTTCCAATTTAATACCAATAGGAACCAATCTCCTTTCTCCGGGCGCCAGAGCAACTTCTTCACAAGCAAAAAGATCCATCCCCGCATCCCCGATGTGAGCATAATTCGGCAATTTAGCCTCTGGTTTTATTTTTTCAATTTTTAATTGCATTAAGTTAAAGCCTTAAACGATAATCAATAAAACGAAATATATCTCTCGATAATTTAATTCTTTCTTTTCTATCTCCACTAATAACAAATATCTCTATCGGTCTCTGTCGAGCAATTAGAAAAATGGTTTTAATAAAATAACGATTTATTTTATCTATATACTTAGTATCGATATCGCGAAGACTGTCCTCTTTTAGTTTTACTGAAACCGTTGTCGGAATAAAAATTATACCATCAAGACTTTCTAAATTTTTAAGTGCTAAACTAAAAGTCTCGTTCAAAAATTCTGGCGTTACTTTCTTTTCATCAAAAAGTGCCAATGAGTAAACATAATTATCAATAACACAACGATCAAAAATAATATTATTTTCTTGAGTATGGGCTATTTGGTCAAAAAGGAAGTCACGAATAATCCTTTGGCTCATCTCACTACTTTTCTGATTAATATCCAATTTTTTTCCACGAATAACGTCCCGATAAGTTTCAGAAGGTGTAATATAATTTGGAAAATTTTTGACAAAATCTCTAATAAAAGTAGTTTTTCCCGTATTTTGAGGGCCAATAACAGCTAAACGCATAAAAAATTATTTTTATTTTTTTAATTAAAAACATTATAACAAATATCCGCCTCTTGGCGGATATTTGTTATCCCATATTTTAAGCCCTAATTCGTCACCTCTATCCCCATCGAGCGGGCGGAGCCCTCTATCGTTCGCATTGCCGCTTCAGGATCCTTGGCAGTCAAATCTGGCATCTTTTTCTCAGCAATTTCTCGAATTTGCGCTCGAGATACCTTACCGGCTCGACTAACCAAATTCTTGCCCGACCCCTTCTCAATTCCCGCTGCCTTTTTCAAAAAATCAGAAGCTGGCGGAGTTTTCAAGATAAAATCAAAACTACGATCACCATAAACAGAAATCTCTACTGGAATAATGCTTCCAGCCATTTGAGCAGTAGCAGCGTTAAACTTAGTGACAAAATCACCAATATTCACACCAGCTGGCCCCAAAGCAGTACCTACAGGAGGAGCTGGAGTAGCCTTACCTGCTGGGATCTGCAACTTTATTTTCTTTTCTACTTTTTTTGCTGCCATAATATATTTATTTTTGCGAATATTCGAATACTACCTTATATTTTCTTAACTTGCAAGAAATCTAACTCAACTGGTGTTTCGCGACCAAACATCGAAACAAGAACCTTGACCTTACCTCGTTCTTCGTCGACTTCATTCACTTTACCTTCAAATTCCTTAAATGGGCCATCGACAATCACCACCGCTTCGCCCTCGACCAAGTCGATTGTGTGTTTGACACTGTCATCACCCATACGAGAGAATAATTCCTCTACCTCTTTTTTATCCAACGGCACGGGTACGACTCCGGCACCAATAAACCCGGTCACTCGCGGAGTATTGCGTACAACATACCAGGAATCATCAGTGACAATCATATCGACCAAGACATATCCCGGATAAATTTTTTCTTCTTCAGTGACACGCTTACCTCCTTTTATCTTTACTTTCTTTTCTGTTGGGACTATTACATTGAAAATCTTATCTTCCATGCCCAAAGACTCGATGCGCTGTTTTAAATTGCGGGCAACCGCATTTTCATAGCCGGAATAAGTATGAATAGCATACCAATTACGACCTTGTTCCATTTCTTGTCTCGCCATATTTAGATATTTTTTAAAATTAAGCGATTAAAATTAACGAAAGAGAACGTCTTTCAAACCGAGAGAAAATAGCCAGTCAAAAAGACCAAGCATTGCTCCCACCCCCAAGCTAATAGCCAAAACTAAAATAGTTAGGCTCGTGACCTGACTTCTACCAGGCCAGCTTACATGCTTCATCTCGCTCTTAGTCTCCTTAAAATAATTAATTAAACTCATATTTTTAATGATTAAATTATTAGTTTGATTTTACCGCAAATTTCCGGTAATTAAAAACGCCCCTGCGGGCCAATTTATATAACCTTAAGTGTACACTATCAACAAAAAAAGTCAATCCCCTGTAGCTGGCCCTATTTTCTCCCAAACGATATTCAAGATAAAAATAATAGTAGCGAGCAGAGCTGACAAAAGACAGTATTGACACAAAGCTTTAATTACAAAAAATTGCAGAAAAGTAAACCAAACAGAAAAAACAAGGGCAGAAAAAGAAGCAATTAAAAGACCGATCCGCCAAAAACGTTGCCGACCCTGCCAATAAGCAATAGTAGCCACCAAAGTAAACAAATAAAAACCTACCCCTAAAAGCGCCACTGGAAAAACTCCCAACAAAATCGAATAGGTACTTGTCGTCACCTGATCACAGCCAACGAAAATCCGACAACCAAGATTAGTTCCCAAATAATGATTCAGGGTTAAATAAAAAGCATCAAAAAACCCAATTAAAGACAAAATGCCGAGAGAAATTAAAATTTTATTTTCCTGTTGCTGTTTTTTCATTAATTGCTTTTTCTATAATCAAACGAAAAGACTCATAATTTCCAGGGTTTTCTAATAATTTGCCGTTCAAGAAAAAAGTTGGGGTATAAGTCAAGCGCAAACCCTGAGCCTCTTTCAGGGAAGCTTCTACTTTAGTAGCAACTTCAGCGCTATTATAATCTAACAAAAATTTCTCTTTGTCTAATCCTAAATCTTCAGCATAATCTGAAAAAATATTTTGTGGATCAGTTAGACCCTCCCAATCTTTCTGACCAGCAAAAAGTTTTTCGGTCATTTTTTCAAAAGCACCTTGCTGTCCAGCAGATTCTGCCGATCGAGCAGCTGCTTTGGCATTGGGATGTATATAAAGTGGATAGTGACGATAAACCACCAGCAAATTCTCTCCAAAATCTTTTTTTAATTCAGAAACCACTTGGCTATAAACGGCACAAGCCGGACAAGCAAAATCACTATACTCAACCAAAGTCGCCTTGGCAGTAGAAGTCGAAGTCGGCACACCTAACTGCCAATCAGTCGATCTTATGTCCAAAACATCTCCCCGAGAAACCACTCCTCCAGGTTCAACGCCAGTCTTAACCAACCAATAAATTCCCGCCGCGCCTCCCAAAAGAACCAAAACTAAAATCACCCAAATAAGCCAACGCCAAACGGAAGACTTGGCTCTTTGAGGTTTTTGGGCTAATTTAGCTCTTTTTTGTAAATCATATAATTCTTTAGGTGACAAATTATTTTGCGATTGTGTTTCCATACCCCTCTAATCTAACAAAATTTAATTAAAAGCAAAAGGCGGCAAGCATTAACAAAACTTACCGCCATACCAAGGACCATTTCTACTCCCAGATCGTCCCCATAATAGACTTCACCTTATCGGCGAAATCTATCGGAACAAAATCTTCATCGGGAGTTTTATAGTCTTCACTGTGACGAAGACACACGCTCCCCCCCCACTCCTTGTGAGAAAACTCTTCTTCCCGAGACACAACAATTCTTTTTAGATTATGGTCTACGCGAAGAATAACCAGCCCATAATTCTGAGCCTCGGCAGCCAAAGCAGACATCGCCCCCATGAACACCTCCCTTCTTTTACCAGACCCAAATTCTCTCCAGAGATTAACATTTCAACAACAAAAATCAATGGCTCAACTGCCAATAATTCAATAATTCTCGATAGCTCACACATCTGGCATCTGGCAATAGGCAAAATTGTTCAATTAACGATTTAGAAACCTCCCAATAAACCCCATCATTCCAAAGCGAAAAATGATTCACGATATATACTGGCTCACGGGTCTCTAAGTAATTTTTATAAAAATAATCTAAATAGGTAAATTTAACCTGATCATAAGCAAATTGCCACTCTTTAGTCCCTTGTTTAATTTTTTCTTTGACCCCAGTCTGTTCGACAAAAAAATTATAATCAATAGGCAAAATACCTCTCTTAGAATTTATTAACCGAACCTGAACCAAGGGAAAATGCCACAGACCATCATCAGTTTCAAATGGCCGAGTATCTTGCCCAATTTGACTGGCATCATATAAATAACCTCTTTCCCCCATCGCCGGCCAAAGATGTTCATTTATCGAAAGTTCTGGCGCGCGAAAGCCAATCAAATCTTTTTTTCCTAATTTAATATTAAAGTCTTTCCGCCCATTCAAATTAAGAAAATTTATATCTCCCGATTCTAAAAGTAATTTTTGAAAATAATCAAACTCCTGACGCCAATTTTCCACTCCCCAAGACAAACCATTAAAATGACCATTCAAATGTGAGCCGATCTCATGTCCGTCGGCAATTGCCTGATTAATAAGTTTGATTCGTTCACTCACATCTTTCCCTGTACTAGCAAAACCAATCAATGAAACCCCTAATCGATCATCCGGAGCGACATATTTATCTTTCCAACGTTCAGCCAAAAAATAAACCCCGCTAACAAAATAAGTAAAATGTACCGGCCGACTAGAAAATTCAGATGTCTTTTGAGCAACAGAGATGGTCTCTTCCCACATCGGCAACGATCGAGAACCATCAAAAGAAAAAACCACCATCTGAGGGGTTACTCCGTCAGCACGGCAAATCAACAAGTCATCATAATATTTTTTTTCTATCAAATCACCAAACGGTAAAAACCAATTAAAACCAAATGTCCCTATCGCTCCAGCCATAATCAACCCTGCCGTTGAATGCCATTTACGCCCCTTCATTAAATAAATATTTGAAAAGATGAACTAATAATTATCGTTATATTACAATGCCAAAACGATTATAGCATAGGCAAGATACTTTACAGAAAAATAGGAGTATAATTAAAGGAGCGTAGATAAAGGCAAAAAGCTTATGGATCAAGACGACAAAAAACTGATCGCTGACGCTCAAGCCGACAAAGAAAAATTCGGTTTGCTATATTTAAAGTACGCCCAAAAAGTTTACCGCTTTATACTTTTCCGCGCGAGGCATGACCGCAATATTGCTCTAGATTTGATGCAGGAAACTTTTACTCGAGCCTTTTCTCACATAGGAGATTTTAGCGACCGTGGGTACTCTTACTTATCCTACCTTCTTAAAATAGCCAAAAATCTTCTTATCAATCGCGGAAGACGCCCGACCGAAATTTCACTTGATCAACTAATGGAAAACCGCGACTGGAAAGAACCAGCCGAAGAAGGACCCAACGAACCTAATTCTACCGATCAAGAACACAAGGAATGTCTTAGTAATTCCATCGACAAACTAAAGCCAGCAGAAAAAAATCTCTATAAACTATTCTATCAACAAAATTGGCCTATCAAAAAAATCGCTTTAAAAATTCACAAAACAGAGAACGCTGTTAAATTAGCCTTGGCCAGATTAAGACGGAAAATAAAGCTTGAAATGATCAAAACGACACCTTTGCATAAGTCTAGGGTTAATAGAAAGTAGAGATGGCCCGGTCGAAGCCATCGTAAAGGTAAGGCATTCTTACCACTACGCATTAGTAGCGCTAACTAGTGTAGCAATATATGAGGAATTTCGCCGGGGTAATGATTGTCCTGGGTCTGAGTTCTCGAAAGCTTGCCTACTCTTATTACGATGACACCTAGCGACGATCAACCCCAAAAACAATTGAATATCACTTAGCCAACAAAATACCCCGAAGAAGGGTATTTTGTCTAATTAAAAAATTTTAATTCTTTTTCTTAACCTTTAGAAAAAATTCTCGTTGCGCTGGTGATAACCTCTCAATTGCATAACGTAAAGTTGTTCGCGGAAGTAAAGACGCGTTTTTTTGTAAAAAATTTTCCAAAACAGATTCATCTTTTTTCCCTATTTCTCGCAACATCCAACCAAGCGCTTTATGGATCAAATCTTCCTTATCTTCACGCAAATAATCTACCAATGAAAGAGTGGGTGCAAATCGTCCTTCTTTGATAAAAGGCAATGTCGCTAAAATAGCTATTCGCTTCTGCCACAAATCATCAGAAGCGCTTAATGTTTCAAGAATTTTTTGTTCCTTCTTTTCTGCTTCTAGAAGATAGGCTCCGAGAACCTTGGGGGCAGTCAAATCAACCAAATCCCAGTTATTAACAAATTTTTTGTTGGCCAAATAGAAATCTACCCACCGTTTTCTGAGCAAGCGGTCTTTTTCGTGCTCAAATTTATCAACCACCATAAGCAAGCCAGCTAAACGAATTTCGTGCCAAGGCGAAGAAATTAGTTTGGATAATTCTTTTTTACTAATCTGTCGCCAAAATCGCTTTCCAGTCTTTCTTATCAACGGGACAACTACTCCTAAAAATTTATCTCCCGCGCCATAATCCCCCAAACCAGTTTTAAAAAAATTAGCCAAAATCTGTGCCTTAACAGGTGAGGAAAATTTTTTAAGTTCTTTTACGATCTCTTCGGCCTTAATCATCTTCTGCATCTTTTATTTAAATTGAGCCCAGATGGCTGGATCACTTTCACCATCTAGCCGAAATAAAGAAATCCCTCTTAGACCATTGGCTTTAGCAATTTTTATTTTGTCAGCTATCGCCACAGCGTCACTTACCACCACAAGCCTTTGTTGGCCAGATTTAATATAAGAAAATTCCCATTCCCCTGCTCGATTGCGAAATGGTTTTGCTCCAACATCTTTTGCTAATTGAGTAGCGGTCTGCCACGATAAACTGCGTAATTTTTGATAATCAAAATATGTCCCCTTGTCTACAATCGCAAACTCATAACCATAACTCGCAACGCCAAGTGAAATCTTTTTAGCACTGATAGTTTGAAGAGTGAGATACAAAACTTTGCGGACCCAATCTCGGTCAGCGACTGGCGCATACAAAACACCGCCCTGACGTTTAGATAAATTTAACTTTACATCAACTGTCGTCTGATCATAAGTCATCAGACGAACCCGATCACAATAGCGATTAATCACTTGATAATCATTAACATATTCCACCTTTGCAGGAACCCGCAAAAAGCGAGAATCTGGTGGTGTTCGCGCTTCGATTGTACAAGACAAAAGTTTTTTTTCTTTTTTTAATTCAGCCGACAACTCTCGCAAGAAAGCTGAAAAATAAATTTTTGTTTCTACCTTCTTATTTTCATAATCTATGTCAATGCCGTCAAAATTGCCCTCCTTAACCACTTTCACAATATTGGCAATATGCGTCTGGCGACTATTCTTCACGCTGAGAATTTGATAGATCCTCTCACGATCTGTCCACAAAATAGATGGAATAATTTTTACTTTCTGACTTCTTGCTCGAGAAAACAATTCTGGCCAAGGAGCAGAGCTAAGCTTCATCACATCTTTAAGAGAGCCATCAGTATTTACCGAAAAGGCAAAGGGACTAATTTCCGCCAACTGATTGAGGTGGATTAGCGCGTCAGGTGTCCCGCTCGCCTTTTTCCAATATGGCAACCAAGCTGAATATTCCAAAGATGCCCCCCGAGTCTCAACAGGGAAAAACAAGCCGAACAAAAATAATATGATAATTATTGAAAAAAAATTTTTCATTTTATTTTTTATGATATTCGCTATCTCCTGACAAAAACCAATTAGGGACAACTAGGTCTTTTTTCATTTTAGAAAATTCTTCTTCAGAAAAACCGTTGGTCTCAAGATTATCTTCAAGCATTGAGAGCAGAGCCTTCTTAGTGTCTGGGAAAGAATTAAAACCATTTTGATTAGGGTCAAGAAAACCTTTCATCGTCCGCCAAAGATCAAAATCCAAATCTAATAAATCTTTAGTATCAATCTCTTTTTGATATTCCTTTATTATTTTTTGAAATAATAAAGCATGTGGGCAGTTGCCTTCAGCGTAAAAGGAAAGGTCACGATCTTTTAAATTTTGCAAAATAGAAAAGGCTCGGATCTTCCTTTGCCTTTCTCCCTCCTCCGCCTGGGGTAAAATAATTGTTCGTTCGGGGGTTATCCCATATTTAGCAAATAATTTTTCTCTCGCTAAAATAATTTCTCCACTTAATGGTAGTGCTCGATCTGTCTCTTCATGAACCTCCCGAAAAACCGGGTTATCTGGACGCGTTGCCACCGGCACTCGAGGAGTCTCAATATTAGGATGTGGTTTTTCCATAATTATTTTTTAATATCTTTGATTTTAATCTCCCGCCAAACTTGTTTAAAGCGAAAACTCGACGGCGTACGATAAGCCGGCAGACCTTTTCTCCCTCCGACTTTAGCATAATTTTTCATATCTCCACTTCATTATATCACAGTCTAAAAACCGCCCCCAAGGGCGGTTTTTAGACTGTGATATAGGCTTAAATTAATAGTGATCACTAGTATCAGCTTGAGCATCAGCTTTAGTCTTATGAATCGTGCCATCGCGATGCTCAGCCGGAGTATAAATAGTATATAATTTTAATTTATCTCCACTTTGATTTATTAGATTATGTCGAGTACCAGCCGGGATAACAATTGCCGATCCGTCTTCTACACGCGTTTCATCTCCATCCAAAATCATCACCCCCCGACCTCGCTCCACTCGAATAAATTGGTCAACATCATCATGGACCTCCTCACCAATATCTTCATTTGGCAAAAGCGACATCACTACCAATTGGCTCTTAGGAGTACTAAACAAAACTTCGCGAAAATTATCATTGTCTAAAGTTCTTTCTTCTATATTCGTTATATAACCTGACATAATATTTAATTAAACTTTTAAACTAATCACATTTACCCCCTTTACAACAAGAGCATTCTCCATTTCGACAACAAGCACATTGGCCATATCCACGGAATCCCCCCTTTTTAAATACCATCGACAAGCCAAGTATGATAATGACCGCCGGCCAAAGTACATCCCATAAAGATGTAGATAGAAAGCCGAGATTCTTAAACAAGAAAATTAATCCTAAAGCGATTAAAAATAAAGCAATTTTCATAAGCAAAAAATTATTTCTCTTCTTATAATATTCTAATTGTATCAAACAAATCAGAAAACAAACATCCCATCGCCAAAAGAATAGAATCGATATTTTTTCTCTATGGCCAGACTATAAATTTCTTGGATTGTTTTTTTTGACCTCTTAAATTGCAAAAATGAATCAACCAACGCCATCAGAGAAGTCTGTGGTAGGTGGAAATTAGTGATCAAACCGTCAACAATTTTAAATTGATAAGGCGGATAAATAAATATCTCTGTCATTCCCGACAAATCGCCATTTTCCCCAGACAAGATATCCTCCGCTAAAGTCTCCAACACCCTAGTGGCGGTAGTCCCGACAGCAATAATCGGTCGACCTGCTAATCTAGCTTGATAAATTTTTCTCCGAGATTCATTGTCAATAAAATAACTTTCCTGATGAAGCTTCCTCGTTTCCAAATTTTTCAAAGATACTCGGGCAAAAGTTCCTAATCCAACATGCAATGTGACAAAGACCGTCTCAATATTTTTCTCAACTAAAGATGACAAAACTTTTTCCGTAAAATGCAAAGAAGCTGTCGGGGCTGCAATCGAAGCTGGTTTCCTTGCCCAAACACTTTGATAACGCTTGCGCAATTTATCCTCTGATAAAGTATTTTCTTCTAAATAATGAGGGATTGGAGTTTCCCCTACTTCATTCAAAATTTGCAAAAAAGATTCCTCGCCTTTATCCCAACCAAAAAAGAATTTATTTTCTTTTTGTCCAATTATCGTCAATGCGACATTTGGTGATAAAAAGATTTTTTGTCCAATTGCTAATTGTCGATCAGCAATTGCCGGAAGTGGTCCCGATCCAATCCATTCATTAAGAAGAAACAATAATTCTACCTTGCCACCAGTTTCTTTCTTTGTCCAAACTCTTGCTGGAACAACTTTGGTATCATTAAAAACGAGCAAAGAATTTTCAGGCAAAAAATTCGCTAGATTTCTAAAAATACTATGATTGATTCTAGAAGTTTTTGTGTCAAACGACAAAAGCTTGGCGCTATCACGAGGCTCAATAGGAATTTTGGCTATCAATTCTGTTGGCAATCTATAGCAATATTCAGAAAAAATTTCTTCTTTATCGTTCCTCATTGATTAAATCAAGGGATATTAAACGGGGTGCCCATCGGGAATCGAACCCGAATCGAAGGTTCCACAAACCTTAGTGTTAACCTTTACACCATGGGCACCATCATTTTATCAATACTCTGGTTTTTCTTCTTTTACTCCAGACTGATAATTAACCCACCGAGCCAATGCGTACAAAACTGAAGATAAGCGATTAAGGAAAGTAAGGGTGTCTTCATGAATTTCTCTCTTCCCCTCTTCTTTGACCTCTACCAACCTACGCTCCGCTCGTCGAGCAATTGTCCGCGCAAAATCAAACAATGAGGCTAGCTCTGTTCCACCAGCAACAAAAAATGATGTTATTGATGGCAACCCTTTTTCGACAACCTCGATCATTTTTTCCATCTGAAGAATCTTTTCCTTGTCTACCTGCTTGTCTGCACCGGCTAATTCTGCCTGAGCTAAGAACAAGCCTTCTTGTAAATTATGGATGAAAGACTCAAAAGTTTTCTCTTTCTGAGGGAAAATGAGATCAGATTCTTTTGCCTTCACCTTACACAAACCAAGAAAAGAATTTATTTCATCAAGACTTCCCAAGGCCTCGGCGACAGCAGAGCTCTTGGAAATTCTTTGGTCGCAACCAAATATCCCCATATCTCCCTTATCACCACTTCCAGTGTAAAGCATGGCTAAAATATAGCACAAAAGAGACAAAAAGAAAGGGCGTTTGGCTCATATAAAGCCTTGCGCCCGTCACTTCGTTTCATCTGGTTCAACCAGACGAAGAAGTGGTGGTGTTGGGATAGCTCGCCGAGGTGGAAGATCTTCCATTTCCGCTTCTACCGTCCACACTCTTGAGAGATGCCGGCTTGGGTTGAAGACAAAGCCTTGTTCAAGGGCCTCGGCAATGATTAAGGCCAAAGCCTCTTCCTCATCTCTAGCCGAAACCATACTGACATAAGCCTTGTCCTCTAGGCGAAAATCCTCCTCTGTTTCCGCCATGGCCACACACCACCAACGGAAAAGTTTCCAGGGAGATCTTCTCACCATATCCTTCCTCCTCGCGGAAAGCCAAGGTGAGGCAAATGGACCACCTTTGTCCCTGACCGCCTCCAATCTGGCTGAGGCTGCCGATGACGACGAGACCTTTTGGGCAACGAGGTGATGCATACCTGTTGCCAATCCTCGTCCTCCATTTGTCCTTGCGCCAGCTCAACGGCTGACCTTTCATCGCTGGCCACAACACGAGCCTGACGAACCGGCCGCCCCGTCTCATCTTGAAAAATAACAAGATATCTAGGCATGGCTTACCTCCTTTCTACTTTCAATTATATCACAATAAAATAAAAACCGCAATTTAACGTTTAGCGTCAGTGAAGCAGTTTCGCTGACTTCCCATACATAAAAACACTGGCTTGTTTTGGTGCGCGGGAGAGGACTCGAACCTCCACACCATTGCTGGCTCTACCACCTCAAGGTAGCGTGTCTACCAATTTCACCACCCGCGCTTTATAAATTCTCCATCATTATGCCTAAAACTTTTATATTTTTCAATCTCTCAACCAAAAACCGACCTCTAGGGGTCGGTTTTTGATTGAAAATTTTTTAATTTTGCACCTCTGCTTCAATCACCTTCTCTGCTTCCTCCACCGCCTTTGCCTCCTGTTCGATTATCGCTTCCTCATCCGCCAATTCCTCCACTTTGCCACTTATCCGCTTCATTCGACGACGAATCTCACGAGCTGCCTTCTCTCGAATAAAGTACAATTTAGATCGTCGGGTCTTGGCTTGTTTCAAAATCTCTATCTTATCAATATTCGGCGAATATAATGGATAAATCTTTTCCATTCCAACGCCACTTGCCACCTTGCGAACAGTAAAAGTCGCCCCCGGCTCAGTCCCGTGTTTAACAGCAATAACTAGACCCTCATAAGCTTGTAAACGGGTCTTTCCCTTTTCTTGAATTTTTTGCCAAACTCGCACTGTCATACCAGACTTCAAGCCGAGTTTTCGGCGCTTATCAGTATCAACAGGAGATAATTTAAAATTCGTTGCGTTAGCCATACGAAAGAAAGCTTATCACAGCTTGGCCAAATTATCAAGAGCTTCTTTTAAATCAGCCGGTATCGAAGCAACAAACTCTCTCTCCCCCAAGCCGGGCAGACGGCAGGTCAATTTATGGGCATGTAAAGCCAATCTATCTAACTCAGGCAAGCAAGCTCCTTCGGGAAAATATAAGCGATCACAAACTATCGGGTGACCAATCGCTTTAAAATGTACCCGTAATTGATGTGTTCGACCTGTCTTGGGCCGAGCTTCAACAAAAGTATATTTGGGAAAAATCTCTTTGATAGAATAGTAGGTCATCGCCTCTCGCAACGGACCATCAGCTTGCCGACCAGCCAGACGGCGTCGGGCATCGTGACGACTTCGGCCTATTGGCAAATTTATTAATCTCTCCCGCTCCTCCGGTTTAAATTTAATCTCCCCCGTCACCAATGCCAAATAAACTTTTCGCACTTGTCGATCTTTAAATTGCCTTTTGAAAAAAAGATATGTTGGCTGATTTTTTGCCACCAACAAGACTCCGCTCGTCTCCTTATCCAAACGATGAACAATCCCCGGCTTCGAAACCTTCTTACCAGAAGCCAAAACGAGATCTTCCCCCACCCCAATCAAATCAGGATATTCGCGAGAAAGCCAATCGGCAATCGTGAGCTCCTTATTCAAGCCATCACTATGGACAGATAACCCCGCCGGTTTATCAAGCACCAGTGTATTATCGTCTTCGTAAATTATTTTTGGTTCTAATGTCATAAAAGATTATTTGATTTTCCCTAAATCGCCATCCAAAATAATCGGATTAAACCCTACAATTTCATAAGACAAAATTCACTGTGGACGCTAAGGGACTCGAACCCCTGGCCTTCTCGGTGTAAACGAGACGCTCTAACCAACTGAGCTAAGCGTCCAAACAACAACAGACTACCACAAAAAACCCTTTGAGCCAATAGAATTTAATTAGACCACTTTATGATACATAAATCAGATGTGCCCCCGGTTGGAATCGAACCAACATTAGCGGCTTAGAAGTCCGCAGTTCTATCCGTTGAACTACAGGGGCTTAGATAATCATAGCAATTACTAATTAGCAACCACTACCAACAAAATCAATTTCTAAAAGAACTTTTTTATCCTAACCTACAGCAAGGTCTTGGTCAAATCAAATCGAAGGATCAGGTAATTTTATTTCAACAATACTCGCTGATTCAAATTTATCAAATCTTGCCTTAATCAAATCTGCGGCCGTAGAAATCGTCTTTACGCTTAGAGTGCTGGTTGCTGACTCTTGGGAAAAATCTCTCGGCTCTCGACCAAACCAAGAATAATAAAAAATAATACTAATAATTGACAGCCCGATCAGGCCAACAAAAAATATAACCAAAAGTCTCCGCCAGCTCTTTCGCGGATCAAACTCATCAGCAAATAAATCGCGATCAGAATGCCAATTAAATATATTTGTTAAATCTCGCCACTGTTTCATTGTTGATTAATTATTTTTAAATGACAAAACTTTCAATTTTAAATTAAGACGCCAAATAGTGCCTTGTTTTGCCTTGTCTGGCGTCTTAAGCTCCAGACCAATCTTTTCGATCATAAGCAATTCCGGCGCCTCGGTAATCAAAATTAAAAACCGATATAACGAGACAAACGAACCGTCCGCTGAAAATCCCAGCTCTAACCCATTTGAATCATCTGCTCGGACATCATCTAATTTTATCTTGAGAGAATCGGCTACCATTTCTAGTTTTTCTATTAAAGAAGTCGCTGAGTCTCGATCGATAAAAATGCGTTTTAAAATCTCGCGGTCTGACTCAGTCTCCGTATAAAGCCTCTTTAAACTTTCTAAATTTTTTTGTTTCTCCTCAATTAAACTTTTTTCAGCTAAAACTTGTCGGTAATCGTCTATTTTTTGGCTGGTAAGCCACCACAACCCAACCCAAACAACCACAACAATAAAAAGGAAAATATAAAGGAGTATTTCGGTATTTTTTGTTGAATTATTAGTTGCCATTGGTATTTTTTTCTGTCGCTTTAGGAGACACGAGTAATAATTTTAACTGAAGCTCGATATTAGTATTTTTCACTAGGAGTGGGAATTCCACATCCTGTACCCCCGAAAGTCTATGAAGCTTGGCAATATAATCTAGAGCAATCTTTCTCTCAGACGCCAATCCGTTGATTGTCAAAAATCGACCGCCTGAACCATCGTCAAAATTAATTTGATTTATGATCACCCCCGCTGGCCTCTCCCTCACCACTCCATCTATCAATTTCAGGATATCTTTCTGGTCTGGTGCTCCGATAACAATTTTCGATTGAGATTCACTGTTAGCTAATTCTGTTTTTATTTTATCAAATTGGCCAAGTTGTGAAGTTTTTGCCGGAGAAGATAATAATCTTTTTTCACTCTCCATGCTAATATCCGCCAAAACATAAAATAAGCCAACTAAGACACCACCTATTACCACCAGGGCAATAGCAAAAAGAAGAAAATTCTTCCGCCACTGGCGACACCTTTCGGCATTTAATTCTTTACGATAAGTTGTAGGTAGTAGATTGATTGACATAGTAAAATTATTTTGTCAGATATTTATCCCATGGTCGCATTGCAAGCCCCAAGGCTGTTGCGTATCTTAAAGATTCAGCTAAAGAAAGGGGTGGAACATTGTTGCTGTGACAAATATTAATCCAAGGATTGCCAAGTTTTATCGGCACATCAAGATAGGCTTGAAGATAGTCGGCAAGCCCCGGCAGGCCCGCTTGTCCACCGCAAAGAATTATCCCTCGAATCTTTTCTTCGATTGTTCTTTCGTGCCGACCATTCCAGTATAAATAACGCTTTTCAATTTCATCTTTCAACGCTGAGGCCATTGGCACGATAGCATAAAACAAATTTTTATCTTTTGGCAAACGAGAGAGACCCAATTCATTTTTTGCTCGTTCAGCATCAGTATAAGACCAGGCCAGTTCTTTTTGAATATTTTTAGTAATGGCTTCACCGCTAATGTTGTTGATAATAGAAGTATAGTGAGCGCAATTTTTATCTACCACCGAAAAACCTGTATGAATTTTGCCAATATCAACGATCAGATAACACCCTCTCGTCTGTCTCGGGACAAGTGAACGCGCCATCGCTTGAGCCTCAATTTCAAAAGCAATTGGTTTTAGACTTGAGTTTTCTAATACTTCTAAATAATTATTGACAATCTCTTTGGGTAAAGCAGAGACTACTACTTCTATCCCCTTAGTCTTCTTATCTTTCGCCACCACCTGATAATCAAAAACAACTTCTGATACCGGCAGGGGGACATTTTCTTCTAATTGAAATTCAATACTCTGGCGCAATTCACTTTGCTTCATTGGTGGTAAAGAAAGACGAAGATTATAGGCCCGGTCTTCCGGCAAAGAAACGACGACGCGATTCGCCCCAGTCTTGATAGATAGATCTTTAAGCAAATTTTTCAATTCTGGCAGATTGAGTATTTTTCCACCCTCGATCAAGCCAGCCGGTATCGGTACTTCGCCAAAAGATTCTAATTTTAAAAGGCTCGCCTCTTCCTTCAGGGAAGCGTATTTAATCGAGCGATCAGAAATGTCTAGACCAAAAGCCGGCCACTGTAAATTTTTTGGCACCGGAAATAATTGAAAAAAAAGAGAAGACTTCATCTCTTAAATTATAGCAAAAATTTTTTGCAAATCACGGGACAAGTTTTAATTAGACTTCCGATCTAAATAATTTTTTAAAATTAGTGCCGCCGCCCGCGCATCAAGCATTTTATCTCGCCCAACCAATCTCTCGGCTTCGGCGCTAGTCAAAAGCTCACCTTCAAACTCAACCGGCAATCCAGTCGCTTCCTCCAAAGCAACCTTAAACTCAGTAATCTCGGGCATGATTTTATTTGGTCGAAAATTATAATCTAGTGATTCTCCCAAAACTATTACTCCCACTCCCTCTTTCTGACATATCTCGGCCAAACTCTTCGCCAAATATTTATTAGTCGGCAAAATTCCATAAGGAAAAGCGAAATGTCCCGATTCGTCGGAAATCGCCACTCCCACTTTTTTGTGCCCGTAATCAATACCTAGATAACGCATAATAAATTATTTAGTATGCAGTATATAGGAAATAATAGCTAAAATATAGAGGCTAGATTTTAAACCCCCACAGTGCAATCCAAATAAAAGATATTATACCTTACAGACGTCGAACGTGCCCTACAGACGTCGAACGTATGTAAATATTTTAGTTCGTCACAAATGTGGAACAAAAAAGAAAGGGTCTGCAATCGCATAGCAATTGCAGACCCTGTGGTAACCATGGAGTTCCTCGCACGAGAAGCAGTTCTACGGAAAACAACTCTCGCATTTCAACTTCCTCAGTTTCGCCATACACTCATCGAGCCGCTTCGCGGTTTCCTCCTGCGTCGCCTCTCCCAAGAGAAAAGGTTGCATGATGTTGCGAAGCGGCGCAGGCACATAGTCGCCCTCGTAGATGGTCCCGAGAGCTTCCCTGCCCTTGGCGAGTCGGCCTTTGGCGATCTCGAACATGACAATCATCTGGTCGAGCGGGTAGGTTCCGATCATGAGAAGCTCGCGATCTTCTTCCGGCACATGGGCGATCAATTCCCTTTGATACAACTCCTGTGCAGACGAAATCGCGCTCTGCACCGTTGCTCGCTGCTCGTTGTCAATATTTAGGCTCTCAGTGCCAATATTAAGAGCTTTTTTCCCCGCCCACATGGCATTCTTGAGCAGCTGTAGGGTTTTCTGGTTATTGCCGACCTTCTTCGCCCTTTCTGCCGCCTTGAAGTAGCTCAGTATCATTCCGGCATAAAAACCGAATCTCACGGTTTCGAACATTATCGTTCCGTTCCTTTCGTTTGTTTGGAATGTGCGATTAAGCCGATATAGCTTAATTACTACGCTTCAAGTATACTAGCATATCACGCCACAAAAGTCAATACAAGGTGTACACTATACTCGCGTTAGTAACACTTCGACAATTGGGAAAAATCTTAAATACCTTACAGACGTCGAACGTATGTAGACACTAGACAGCAAAGATCGCCTTCGCTCCTTGGGCGGAGCTTCGGCGAGGCGAAAGCGGAGGGGGCGAGATTCGAACTCGCGGTGCCTTGCGACACTTCGGTTTTCAAGACCGATGCACTAAACCTCTATGCGACCCCTCCCTGTCCCAAAATACTATCAAAAAATCAGAAAAAACCAAATTTCTGCTATACTTACTCAAATGAAGGATTTAAATTCTGAAGGGAAAATCATTCTTCCCTACCAACAGGATAAACCCAATAGTAATTAATACTCAACTTTTCTATTGATTTTAAATGTTCTTTTTTATAGCCAATATTTTCCACAAAGTCATCGAATTGAGCCAAGGAACCTCCATAATTTTTAATAAGTTCTCCGTGAACTTCTACCAAAAGATCGGCCGGTTTCTTTGTCAAAATACTTTTTGCCCCCTCAAGGCAAAGGAGCTCAGCTCCCTCGATATCAATTTTGTATAAATCAGGAAGCTCGCGATTCATAAAAAAATCATCAATGGTCAATGAATCAACTGGAATACCGCCTTCGGTAATATGACCTCCAGTTTCACCGCTAACGGTAAAAAGTTCCTTGCCTGAATTATTGGAAATGGCTGATTGAACCAAAATAATATTTGTCAAATCATTCAATCTTATATTTTTTTCAATTTGCTCTGCATTCAAGACATCTGGTTCAAAAATGTATACGGTGGATTTTGGATTCGCCTTAGCGGCAATCAGACCATAAATACCATTATAGCCACCGATATCTACAATAATCTTTTTCTCTTCGCAAGCCTTTCCCCAAATATCTAACAATTTTTTCTCGTGTTTCCCTAAAACCAATATTTTTGCAAAATGGTGATGATAATAATTTAAAAAACTCAATTTAACTTCTATGTCGCCAACCTTGATTTCCCAAAAATCTCTACCGACCAGTCGAGATAATAAGTAGTCTAAAAATATCCCTAATCTTTTTTTATAAAAATTAAATGCCCAGTGCCAATTTAAACGAAAAATAGTATTGATCTTTTTTTTAAAATTTTCCTTCATTTTATTCACTCTATACCATTACCATTCTTAAAACAAATAGAAGTGTAACACATTAAGAAATAGCACATCCCTCCCTGTCCCAAAATACTATCAAAAAATCAGAAAAAACCAAATTTCTGCTATACTTACTCAAATGAAGGATTTAAATTCTGAAGGGAAAATTTTAACTCAACAAATCAAAACAAGAAGGCTATCGGTTGCCGAAGGGGCAGCCGCTTCTATCACCTCTGGCGCTGGCGAAGCCTATATTTCACCTTATGCTATAGAATTAGGGGCAAATAATTTTCAAATTGGTCTCTTATCCAGCCTCGCTGGTTTCTTGGGGCCGATTGCTCAGCTCATCGGCAGTCGTCTAATTGAAAAATTTTCCCGTCGAAAAATAATTTTTTATTCTGTCTTGATACAGGCCAGTATTTGGTTTTTATTTTGTCTCCTTGGACTTACTTTTCTCTTCAAGGGACAAAGCCCCTATCTTATCCCCGCTTTCATCGGTATTTTTATTCTCTATAGTTTTGCAGGTTCCTTTGGCGGTCCAGCCTGGTTTTCAATGCTTGGGGAATCTGTCCCGGCAAATATTCGCGGGCAATATTTTTCCAAACGCAATCGCTGGTCTGGAATTTTCAACATTGTCGCCACCACCCTAGCCGCTCTCATCCTCTACCTAGCTCAAAGCGGGACTTGGTTAATTTTTGGTTTTATCCTTTTATTTGTTATTTCTGCGATTACTCGCTACATATCAGCCACTCTTATTAATTTTCACTATGATCCACCATTAAAACCAGCTCCTGATTACTATTTTTCTTTTTGGCAATTTATTCGTCGCGCTCCCCAAAATAATTTTGGACGCTTTGTTTTTTATATTGCCACCATCAACCTCGCCGTCAATTTAGCTAATCCCTTTTTTGCGGTTTATCTCTGGAAGGATCTGGCCTTTAATCCAATCTGGTTCACGGCAATCAACATTTCAGCCGGTATTTTTTCTTTTTTGTTTTTGCCATTTTGGGGACGCCTAGCTGATCAATATGGCAATCGTGAACTTCTTAGACTTGGCAGTCTCTTGGTTATGCCTGTACCCTTATTATGGTTAGTATCTGGTTCCCCCTTATATCTCATCCTAGTCCCCCAGCTCTTGCAAGGAATCGGCTGGTCGGCCTTTGCCCTCGCAGCTTCCAATTTTATTTATGATTCTGTCACCCCAGAACGACGCGCTTTATGTGTCGCCTATCAAAACGTTTTAAATGGAGTCGGGGTTTTAATTGGAGCAAGTCTAGGTGGACTTTTAGCAGGGATTAGTCTAGGTGTTGAGTTTAGTCCATGGTTGCTGGTATTTTCTTTGTCGGTCCTGGCTAGACTCATCGTCCATTATCTAATTTTCCCCAATTTTAAAGAGGTCCGCCAAGACACCAAGCAACACCACCACAACCCCCTTCTTTATTTAATAGAATTTTCTAATTTTCCATTCCTCTTCCGCGAGTGGGAAACGACAGTGGATAACAAAACCATTTTTTTCTGGCATCGTCTAAAGCAAAGATGGTATAATAAAAATAATGGAACAAGAGAACCCAAACAATAAAGTTCTGCTCCAATGGGAGGCACTTGAATATGAACCAAGCACACGCGAAGAAAATTGGTTTTACACTATCGGGATCGTGGCAATAATTGCCATAGTCTTATCAATTATTTTTAAAAATTTTCTTTTTGCCATTATCATTCTACTTTCCGCTTTTACTTTAATAATGTATGAGCTAAGACCGCCTCGCCTCCAAACGATTAAAATAACCGCCAAAGGTATCCAAGTAGAAAAAGAACTTTTCCCTTTTGGCAACATCCTCTCTTTTGCCATCACTGATGGTAAGCCTGCCCGCCACCTGATAATAAATATTAATCGCCTAGTTTTATCAAAAATTCATTTATCACTCGGAGAAACAGACCCTGAAAAAATTCGCCAAATTTTAATTCAGCGCCTAAAAGAAACTGAGCATAAAGAAACGGTCATTGACCTAATCTCTGATCGCTTGGGTTTTTAGAAAAAATGTGTTAGATTACGAACTGTCTTTGGTTAATTTGTAATTACCAATTTTTAAAGCCCCTGTAGTTAAACGGATAGAACACGGGATTGCGGATCCCGTAATCGAGGTTCGATTCCTCGCGGGGGCACCAAAGCTAACTAAACCCAAAAACCACCCCTTCGGGTGGTTTTTGGGTTTAGTTAGCTTTGTTAATTAATATAGCTAGGCGGGATTTTTTAAACAATTCAAATCATTTCTCTCATTGCTTGAGAAAAAGTCTGCCCATAAAGGTTCTTAATTTCGCCCTCATGTTGATTTTGATAAAAATCTAAATCTTTATAATACTGATTAAAAACTTCTTCTCGGACTATGGCATCACCAGGGCCAACAGTTTCCAAATTTTTATTCAGAGTCTGCTCCAAATCTTGTCTTTTATCTTTGTATCTTTGCTCCAACAGATCATACTTCTGAGTAAAATTATCAATCACAACCTCATAAACACTACTTCTTTTTCTAAGGTCTGCAATTAGAAATTGGTTGAACACTTTCCAAAAACTTTCACTGGATCCAATCTCTTTAAATAAGAGCTCCAGTTTTTTCTTTTCTTCTTCTTTAAGAAAAGATGTGTCTATTAATTCTAAAATATCTTGGAAATTTTCTGTCATAAAAATTATTTCATCATTTTATTCTTAAGATAAGACCCAACAGTCGCACCAGCCTTAGCAACGAACTTAGTTCCCGCCCAAGCTTCTCGGCCAGCAAACTTTCCTGTTTCGCTGAAAAAGATTCCAAAAAAATCTCCAAGATTTTTAGCCTGAATCTGTTTAGAAATAACATTCGAGACATAGCTGGTCGGAGCTTTCCACGCCATTTCTGTCAGGGAGCATTCGGCTGTTGCCCTAAATTCTTTCATTGTTTTTTCAAATTTTTTATCTTTGTCAAACATTCTTTCATGACGGTCAAGCGCCTTCTTAATTTCCAATATTTTACCAATGTCTGCCCCTAGCTCTGGGTTAGCGACAATAATATTTTCTAATGGATTAGCTCCGCTTAGTCTCGGATCCCCCGAAAAACGGCTGAGCAACAAATCCATCATTTTAGTTTGTTCGGAAAAATCATTAAGCACAGAAAAGACTGGTCTTTGGCCATCAAATTTTTTAGCGAAATAATCACCAGCTCTTTTTACCTCTTTTGGGCTAGCTATAGGCATAGGAAGTGCCCGAAAAATAGTCGGATCATTGGCGTCTTTGGTAAACTGACTGATACTTTCCACGCCAAAGACCTCATTCAATGCTGTCTGAAAAAGAAAAAAATCTTTTGATCTAGAATCAATGACGCCATTGGCTGTCAGTTCGGTCTGAATACTACGAAAGCGATTCAAAAAAACATCTTTTATGGCTTGCTCGTGAGAGACTCCTCGCGCCTTCTCATAATTGAGGACATCATTTTTAAACTGGACTTCTCCGCCCTGCCCCACAAGCTGTCTACCCAAATCTTTAATTTTTTCTCCAAAGCTCATGCTTTTAAAATAACTACTAATATCCCAAGTCTATCATTTAAAAACAGCTCCAACAACCAACTAAAACCAAAAACCACCCCTTCGGGTGGTTTTTGGTTTTAGTTAGCTTTGTTAATTAATATAGCCAAGAAGATAGTTTTTCGCAATCACCAAGAAAAAAGATTACTTCTCTCATACCCCCTTAAACTAGGAGGCCCACTGTAGTACATATCTTTTTCCCCTTCGATAAATTCTCCCAAATAGAACTCCTCTCCATTGATTATATTGACGACACGAGCTCCTTCGAAAATTATATAAGGCAAATTTACGTCAAGCACATTCCCTTTTGTCCAAGAGTACCCTGTTTTTATATCCCCCTGTAAGGATTCATCTGCCTTATATTTATACAGCAATTCTTTTTGGGCTGTATTTATATCCAGAGAATAAACTCCGAACAATGTTTTAAATGCCAGATGGGAGTCGTTGAGCCATTTAATAAAACTGAACGACAATTTAGTCTTACACAAGTCGTTAGAATCTAGCGAATTATGAAAGGCTTCAGTTATTTTGTTTGCCTCAAGGTCTATAATTTCGATTAACCAGCTATCGTTTTTATATTTATTTATGACCCTAGCATCATCCCTCAAACAAGGGAAAAAATCCCCCATCACATCTCCTTCAAAATCATTATCGTTGTCAATTTTATCAAGACCGGAAAATCTAATTATTGGATATTTAGAAAACCGAGGATTCATATCATCTTCTATCCCCTCTGGCAACCCTGCTATTTCTTCAAAGACCTTGTTTAAACGATCAAGTTTATGTAGTGTCGTCCAATGTTCACCCCCATCACCTGCATTTACTTCAACATAAATGATATTACTATCTTTATTTATCCCTGAAATCATTGGTATGGCGAAAAGAGACATCTTTTCAAACAAGAGATACTCTTCTGACTTCGAAGGATTATCTAGAGAAACAACGGTTAATTTCACTTCTTCATATCTATTCTTATCAACCCCAGAAATATAGGCGATCGATTTTCCGTTATCGATAAATTTTGCGTCCAGCAACATTCTTCTGTCTGTAAAAGAATGAACTATTTTTAACTCTGAATTAGGCTGGGATAAATCAATGGAGTAAATAGTTTTTTTGTATTGCTCACCAGAGGGAAGGTTCTCTAAAAATAAAACCATATCCTTTCTCCCAGAATTAGTAATAATTTCTAGCCAATCAGAAGAAAAAGTAAGCGTCTTAATCAACTGAGGCTGGCTATTAGGTGACAAAACTAATTTAAAAATTTTATATTGCGTTGTTTTGTTTTCCGATTCACCTTCGCGCTGTTTAGTGTAATAAAAAAAATGTGGGTCAACAAAACTTTTATTTTCAGAAACAACCTTTTGTTCTTTTTTTACTTTATCTGATATATTTTTAAAAGCTAGCGAAGCTAAAATACCTCCAAAAATCAGCAAGGCAATTAAAACAAACATTAAATACGACTGCTTGAAAAAAAATTTACTTTTAACTTCTGGGGGTTGAACATTAGTTAAATCCATAAAATTTAAATTAATTTATTATATAACCTTATTTTATAATAAAAAAATAACACCAGCAATCAAGTCGAACAACCACCTAAAACCAAAAACCACCCCTTCGGGTGGTTTTTGGTTTTAGTTAGCTTTGTTAATTAATATAGCCAGACGGGATTTTTTTCGCGCGGCGGTGTTTTTCTTAATCACTCCTCGCTTGGCAGCCTTGTCTATAGCTTTGTAAGCGGCTGCTAAGGCGTCTTTAGATTCGGCAGACTTCTTTTCTAAAATAACCTTTTTAACTGATTTTATAGATTGACGCATTGTCTCCTTTCGTCGCTCATTAAAAACACGCTTACGCTTAGAGCTACGAAGGGCCTTTTTGGCTGATTTAATAATAGGCATAAGAGGATAATAACCCACTTCCCCTTAAAATGCAAGGGGCAAACAACCCTTACTAGAAATAAGGGGCTACACAGAAAGGCAATGTAGACAAATTTCGCGATCGCGAAATTTGTCTACATTTTTATCGAAAACTTATCTCGCGCGTCAGCTTAAAGCCTAACGAGATTAAAATTAATGGAGAAACACCCGATTTCAGACTAAATAAATAATCAATGTAAAAAATAACCACTTCATCCTTCTCCCTATTTGCTATATACTAAATACTACATACTTAATACTAAGATTATGATTTCTCTTCTTACTGGACCAATACGCTTTCGTAACGACAAATTAATCATCATTGAAGCCAATGGTGTCGGCTATCGGGTCTATATTTCCACCGAGACTAGGGTCAATCTTCCGTCTGACAATGAAACCATTACTCTTTGGACACATTTAGCAGTCCGCGAAGACGCCCTTGACCTTTATGGCTTCAGCTCCAAACAAGAATTAGATTTCTTTGAGCTTCTAATCAGCGTCTCGGGGGTCGGACCAAAAAGTGCTTTAGGCATTCTCGGTTTAGCCGGGGTCACCACACTTGAAAAAGCCATTGCCGGAAGCGATGTCAGCTACTTAACCAAAATCTCCGGTATCGGCAAAAAAACCGCCGAAAAAATCATTCTCGAACTCCGAGACAAGCTGGGAGCGATCAATTCCGAAGGTCTTCAAGCCCACCTTAGTGCCGAAGCTGATGTCGTCGCGGCACTCGAGTCCATGGGCTACCGCCAAACAGAAATCCGCGACGCTTTGAAAAAAATCGACGACTCCGCCACAGATACTAATACCAAAATCAAACAGGC
>CAYUNI010000007.1:0-1654 GCA_964446245.1 uncultured Candidatus Saccharibacteria bacterium | reverse complement strand
TTTTTCTTTGCTAATCTGGCGATATGCCCGAGCTTCCAGAAGTAGAGACCGTCAAACGCGACTTGGCCAAAGTTCTTATCAACCGACAAATTAAAACGGTTTCTGTATTATGGGAGAAAACTATCACTCCCAACACCCCAAAATCTTTTAGCAAATTAGTTTCCAATCAAAAAATTGACTCGCTTGAACGCCGAGCCAAAATGATTAAAATCAATCTCTCTGGTCCTATGAATCTCCTGATTCACCTTAAAATGACCGGGCAATTAATTTTCCAACCCGCCAAGTCAAATAG
Organism: uncultured Candidatus Saccharibacteria bacterium; assembly: GCA_964446245.1. Taxonomy (GTDB): domain Bacteria; phylum Patescibacteriota; class Minisyncoccia; order Phycocordibacterales; family XYD1-FULL-46-19; genus CAYUNI01. The sequence continues at coordinate 1,362 of CAYUNI010000007.1, read as the reverse complement.
ATTTATTATCGGCGGACACCCACAAGATCATGGGGCTGATAATTTACCAAACAAATTTACTCGCCTAGTCTTTTCTTTCACTGATGGGTCACGACTCTTTTTTAATGACCTAAGAAAATTTGGCTGGGTAAAAATAGTAAACGATAAAGAGGCAGAAAAAATCTTTTCAACCCTCGGCCCAGAGCCATTATCAAAATATTTTACTTTAAACTATTTTCAATCACTGTTATCACACTTCCCTAAACGAAATCTCAAGCAATTACTGCTCGATCAAAAATTAATTTCTGGCTTGGGAAATATTTATGTCGATGAAAGCTGTTTCCTAGCAAAAATTAAACCAAATCGCCAGACTCGCTCTCTTTCCCCCAATGAAACAAAAAAACTATTTGAAGCAATAAAGACTGTCCTGAAACTGGCGATAAACAAAAAAGGAACTTCCAGCCGAAATTATGTTCGTGGCGATGGTAGTCGCGGAGGCTTTGTCCCCTATCTACAAGTCTATGGCCGAGCGAATGAACCCTGCAAAGTTTGTAAACAAAAAATTAAAAAGATTCGCCTAGCTGGACGAGGAACTCATTTTTGCCCCAAGTGCCAAAATTAAATTCCTAACAGACGAAAAGTGGCTACCCCAAAGGCAACGGAAACATTTAACGATTCTTTTTCTCCCCGCATTGGGATCTCTACAATCAAATCACACTTTTTAAGCAAGGCTGGCGCCACTCCACCAACCTCTTCTCCAAGCAACAGCACGCAAGGAAAATTAATTTTTGCTTTCTTGTAATCAACCGAATGAGGATTCTGCTCTAAGGCGATAATTTGGACTTGTTGTTTTTTTAATTTAGACAACAACCGAGAAATAGATTCTTGATATTCCCAAGGAACGGTCTTTTCCGCTCCAAGGGCCGTCTTGGCAATCTCCTTATTAACCCGCCCAAATTGATCAAATGGTCGTGGCGTATAGCCGGTTAAATAAATTTTAGTTGCCCCCACAGCATCAGCTGTCCGAAAAATCGAACCGACATTGTGAGCGCTACGGATATTATGAGCGATAACAAAAAATTGCACACTGTTCTTTCCTGCCGATTTTTTCATCTTACTTTATTATCCTTTTTCTTATTTTTAAATCTATCTAGTGGTGTTTTTTGTGCCCCGTGGAGGATTCGAACCTCCGACCGTTTGCTTAAAAGGCAACTGCTCTACCGACTGAGCTAACGGGGCATTTTTAATTAACAATTACAAATTACTGATTACTAATTTATAATTACTTAATTAACAAGCAAAATATACCGAAAATTAGGCTAAAAGTAAAGCTAATCTACACACTCAAAATAAACCTCTCCAGTGCTAGAGCAAAATCATCAC
>CAYUNI010000006.1:28163-36182 GCA_964446245.1 uncultured Candidatus Saccharibacteria bacterium | reverse complement strand
CGCACCATTCGGTGCACCGCTTCGCCCTGTGATGTGCCGCCCGGCACGTCTCAAAAAGCGGAAAACGAATGATAAGCGTGAGATACGCCGAAAGATGTTCTGAAAGTTTATTATTTTATGCTATAATTTTCAGATATTAGTCAGGGTAATTATTAATTAAATTTATGAAAAAAATCGCAAATATTGCTGCTTATTTATTTATTTTGGCAGTAGTAGTCCTCAGTGCTATTTCAATATTAGGTGTTTGGGACTTTTTCTCCAAAGATGTAATTACTAAATCATTTCAATCAATAGGTTTACTTGCCCTTGTGGCAATAATAATTCTTGTGGCTGATCATTTTATCGATCGACACAATATTCAACCAATAGAATCTTTAAACAACAACCTACAGCCAGCGACAATTACTCCCGAAGCAAATCCCATTTTCAAAAGTTTAAGAATTCTCACTTTATCTATTTTGATATTATCCGCTACTCTACTCGCTCTTTTGGGGATAATGGCAATTTGGGACATGCTTTCCGGAGAAATTTTATATCGATCACTTGCCTCTATCGCAATTGTCGGATTCTCTTCTTTGATTATCGTAATAACCTGTCTTGAACGAGAAAATAATTCTGTTCTTTATCAAAAAAAGATTTCTGGAGGAATGATCTTTCTTATCATCGTCTTGGCTTGGATAATCATTCCCGCAATTTCTCGATTGATAAGTTTAAAATAGCTAACTTAAAATATCCAAACATAAACAGCGCCTATTTTAGGTGCTGTTTATGTTTGGATAACTTAATTTTCTCCCCCCATCTTCACCACCGCCAATTCCAGAGGAAGCTCGGGGCGATAGGCAGAATAAATTTGCGGGTAGATAGTGAGAAGCTCAAACAAGATCTTCGGCAACTGCCGTTTAGATTCATGATTCGCTAAAGTACGAATAAATTCTTGTTCATCTAGCGAAAGGTCGGCCAATCGAGCTTCCCCTGTCTTGCCACCGTAAGCCAAAAGCATCGCCAGACGAATCTGCTCCATAGCTAATTTCAAAAATAATCGACAATCTCCATTTTCACTGATTAGTTGCTGAATAGCGGTCAAACTTTTTTCTGTCGCCTTCTCCATAATTCCCAACAAAAAAGTTTCCAATAATTCTCTTCGCGGGGCGCCAGTGATGGCGGAAACTTCAGCCGGAGATAATTCTTTGTCGACTGAAAGACTGATTACTTTTTGCAAAATTCCTAAAGCATCACGAAAAGAACCTTCGGCCAACATGGCAATCAAACGAATAGATTCCGCTTTCAATTTGCAGCCTTCTTTTTTCAAAACCTTTGTCAAAGCTTGTTCCAGATCAGAAATTGCCGGCTTATTGAAAACATAGGTCTGACAGCGAGAGATAATCGTATCGGGAACTTTAGCTAATTCTGTGGTGGCAAGAATAAAGACCACATGAGCCGGTGGCTCCTCCAAAGTTTTCAACAAAGCGTTAAAAGCCGCTTTAGAAAGCATGTGTACCTCATCGATGATATAAACCTTGCGTGGAGACTCGAAAGGCAGGGTGCGAACAGATTCTTTCAATTCGCGGATTTCATCGACGCCGTTGTTTGAAGCACCATCGATTTCATACAAATCATTGCCTCGACAATCAAGCTCGCGAGCCAAAATCCGAGCAATACTGGTCTTCCCCACCCCTCGCGGACCAGAGAAAAGATAGGCATGGGAAATTTGATTATTTTTGATAGATTCCACCAAAACAGAAACAACCTTTTCTTGACCAATAATCTCGTTAAATTTTTCCGGTCGATATTTACGATAAAGAGCTACAGTAGACATAAAAGCATTATAACACAAAACGCGGACAAGGCACGGCCAGTTGAATCGTAAGGTCGTACCTTACTTTTTAGTTAAGAAAATTTTAATTATTTTTTCGACGGCCTCAGCGTTATCACATTCCATCAATTTGGCGCGCAATTCGCTCGAGCCGGCGAAATCTCGAACATACGCTTTAAAATGCTTCTTCATTACAGCAAAATTTTTGGTATGACCGGCAAAAAGTTTTTGATTAGTTGGCCCGGGTAAATAATATTTAGCAAAAAGTTGGCTGTGTTTAACCAAAGTTAACAAACGCTCCTCCAAAGAAACCTCCTCATCAAGGGCGTGCCTTGATAATTCCCGCTTCGTCGTCAGAGACTTCGCCGAATTAGCAAATAACCACGGCTGGCCAAAGATGCCTCGACCAATCATAACCCCGTCTAAACCATATTTTTGAGCCAAATCTCGGCCTTCTTGAGCTGATTTCACATCACCATTCATTAAGAGAGGAACCCCGCTTTTCTTTACTAAGCGGGCAATATCTGTTGCTAATTCCCAATGAGCAGGTGGCCCTGACAATTCTTTTTTTGTTCGCAAATGGACGGTCAAAGCCGCTGGCTCAGCTAATAATAACTCTGACAACCATTTCTCCCACTCAATTTTGTTAAAACCAATTCTGGTTTTTACCGAAACCGGCAAATCTCCTGCTCCAGCTTTAGCTGAAGCGATAATTTCGCGCGCTAATTTTGGTTTCAAAATAAGAGCAGCTCCAGCGCCCTGCTTGATCACCGCCCGATCAGGGCAACCCATATTGATATCCAGACCGGCAAAACCCAACTTGGCAACAAGTTTCCCCGTCTGATACATCGTCTCACGATTAGCACCGAAAACTTGAGCAATTATTGGTTGTTCTTTCTTGGTAAAATAAAGCTCGCGTAGAAGTTTGGGTCGCCCCTTATCACTTGCTAGTCCAGCGGCGGAAACAAATTCAGTAAAAAAAAGTCCAGGGTGTCCAAAATCAGCAATAATCTGACGGAAGGCTGAGTCGGTGACATCGTACATTGGCGCCAAAGCTAAAATCGGCCTTGGTAATTCCGTCCAAATATTTTTCGACTTTATCTTTTTCATCATCGAAACCATCTTAGCAAAAAGCCTGTCCTTCGCCTAGCAAAAATTACACTTTGAAAACAACACCTTAACCAAGCCAAAAGTGTTAATTAATAAAGGAGGGGCAATAAAAACCTTTTATCCCTTTGGTGTTTGTTTTGGTCTAAGTGATTATTCCGCTGTTTTAGAGTTAAATTATTAAAGATTAGCTAATTAAGATTTTACTTCTTTATCTTTAAAAAAGAGGAAGCTTATGAAAAAATATCTAAAGATTGGCTTGCTATTGATGTTGATATCGTTTTTAGGCTTATCTCTAGTCCCGACAAAAAAGCTTCAGGCACAAACTTTAACCAAAGCTGAAGCCATCCGAGTAATCCCAACCGTAGAAAATAGCCTATTGAGTTTACGTTCAGTCTTGGTAGGCCAACAAGTCGTAATGATGAGACAAAATGCTCTATTAGACAATAGGACAAGGTTGTTAAATCAAATCGGGTCAAATATCATTTATCTAAATAATCAGACAATGACTACGGCCGAAAGACAAATTTTTGAAGGACAATTAAGCGTTGTCGCGCAAATCGTTCCTCAAATAAAAACTGAGGTGGATAATATCAAAAACCAACGTCTCGCTTTTGAAAATGCTCTGACGCCTGTAGTTCAAACTTTAAGCAATATAGTAAAAATTATTGCTTCGGCCACATAAGTCGGATTAATGTAAATTTTAAGCTCCCGGAGTAAAACTACTTGGAGTTTGGCGGGAAACATTGGTCACGATATATTTTATCAACTCGGCAGTGTCTCGGGTGCGGTTTTCGCTTTTCAACAAAATCAAAGCAATATTTCGTTGTTCAAATTCAGACAATGGCATAGTAAATACTGCCACCAAGGTCCGTCCGGCCTCATCGGTATAACCATCCTTCCCGCCAACATAATTGTTTAGAAGATGGAGGCGATTGATATTGGCGAATTTGTAGCGCCCTACTTTAGCTTCTTTTTCTTTGGTGATATCAAAAATATATTTTTTGTATTGATAAATATAGCGCGCTAATTTAAATAAATCTTCAGCCGAAGAAACATTGTTTTCTGATAGTCCGCTTGGGTCTTCAAAATAAGTTTGATCCAAACCTACCGACTTTACTTTTTCATTCATTTGACTAATAAAATTTTTACGGCCACCCGCCTCAGCTAAAACTTCCGCAGCATCATTACTTGATTGCAAAAGTAAAGGATAAATCAAATCTCCCGTTTTAAATTTCTCTCCCGAAAGCAGGGAGCCACTCTTGCTGTAAGTTCGGGCCGCTTCTTTACTTACTGTGATTGTCTGATATTGGTTTAAAGTTTCAAGAGACACCAAAGCCGTCACCAACTTGGTCACCGAAGCAATCGGCGTCACTAAACTCTTATTTTTCTCTAAAATTATTTCTCCAGTATCAATATCGGCTACAAGATAGGCATCCGCCGAAAGAGGAATTCGGTCCGGGTCTTTGAGTAAAATATAAGCAGAATTAGCAAGCTGGCTACTAGCAGATACCAAATCTCTATCTGCGCCATAAATCATTACCATCGTCTCCGTGTCAGCAAAATCATAAACCTTTTTAGCATCAAGATCACTTAAGCGAATACAGCCCCCAGAATAACCCTTAGGGACAGGCTTACCATTTGAGTATCGAGGCCAACCATGAATAAAATAATTACCAAAAAATTGCATACTATAAGGCATGGTGACCTTACCAATCGAAGAAAAATGACTTGGCTTCTTTAATTTAATCTTATATTCACCAGCTGGTGTCTCCCACGGGGTCCCTGGTCGCCCTTTCCCCAAGATTGTCGAACTAGCAACCATCTCTCCATCTCGATACAAAAAAATGGACATTTTTTTAAGATCAGCGACGATGACCTTTCCCACTTTGGGAACTTGAGGGTTAGCCGAATCAAAATTTTCTAAATTTAATTTACGAGGCAAAATCACCGCGGGTGTATTGGTCGATGAAGTAGTCGCTTGGTAGACAATCTCTCTCGGGCTAGCAAAAAGACTAAAGGCTGGCAAAAATTTAAAATCAATCTTGGTTAACTCTGGGCTAATCTTGGCATAAGCTATCTTTACTCCAGTCCACGCCCCCCAAGCCAAAAACACCCCGATCAGGGCGACAAGGATTACCCAAAAAATATAATTTTTAAAAGTTTTTCTAATCATTTTTCTGAATATTCACCCGCAATACATCCTCCGCCAAAACAAAACGCGCCGTCTGTCCTGATGTTAAATTACCAGCAATAATTTGTTCAGACAAAGGCTGTTCTAAATAATCTTGGATATACCTTTGCATTGGGCGCGCGCCAAAAACTCGATTCGAACCATTTTTAGCGACATTGGTAATCAAAAGTTCATCAATCGCCAAACCAATCCCTTTGTCACGAAGGCGGCTAGCCAACTTTTCCAACATCAATTTCGCTATCGCTTTTAATTCAAGCTCTCCGAGAGGTTGGAAAATAATAGCTCCATCAAAACGATTCAAAAGCTCTGGTTTGTATATTCCCTGATTGACTAAATAATCAATAATTTGATCCTGTTTTTCGGCTGGATTTTCTCCTCGACCAACCATTTGCCAAATCAAATCAGCTCCCGCGTTAGAGGTTGCAACGATAATTATATTACGAGCGCTTATTCGCTGACCAGATGAGTTAGAAAAGAAACCTTCATCAAGAATTTGCAAAAATAAGTTTAGTACTTCTTGGTGGGTTTTTTCAAATTCATCAAGAAGAAGGACACCATAAGGATTTTCTTTCAACATTTTTTCCAAAACCCCCGGTTGACCACTCCCCCAATCGCCAATCAATCGTGTCACCGAATCAGCAGTTTGATATTCGGACATGTCTAAACGCATCATCAAATCTTCTCCGCCAAAAAATACTTGAGCCAAAGCTTTGGCCGTCTCGGTCTTCCCCACTCCAGTAGACCCAAGAAAGAGGAAGGAACCAATTGGACGATTCTGACTACGCAGACCAGCTCGCGCCCGTTGCAAAGCGCTAGCGACCGCAGAAATCGCCTCTTTTTGTCCGACAACTCGCGCTGATAAAAGCTCTTTTAAATTGAGCAATTTATCTTTTTCTTTTTGACTAATTGTCCCTACCGGAACCTTAGTCTTAGCTTGGACATAATTCAATACTTGCTCTTTATCGATTAAAACAAAACCCTGTCCCACTGCCCACGGCGCTATTTCTAAAAGTAGATCTAATGTTTTATCAGAACTGGCACTTGTTGAAAAATAATAGACAGCACTCTTGGCGATCTCCTTTAAAGCCGGGTAAGTAAATATCAAACCATAACGCGCCTCAATCGGCAAAACACTTTGACCCAAAGTCGCCACCAATTCATCGTCAGTTAAATGCTCTGCCTGGACGACCTCAAAATGACTTTGCAATGACTGATCCCCTGCCAAATGATGGTGATATTTTTCTCGATCGGCCAAGCCAATCACTTGCATTTCGGCTGAAACTAAAAATGGCTCCAAAAGATTACCCAAATTAGATCCCATTTGAGTCGCGGCTAATTGCAAATAAGCAAGATCATCAAAAATCAATAGGGTATTACCGGCTCGACTTGATTCACTCATCAGACTAAGTAAATTTTTCTCAAAATCCTCTCGGCCATTTTGACCGGCGACAAAATCGGTCACTGCAAAAAGGACTGGCCGACGATCCCGAAGAGCAGGATTGATCGTGCCATCTTTTAAGCGTCGGACCAAATACCAGATTATTGTTAATTTATTCTCCCCTGATTCGCTAACCAAAATAGCGTTAGCCTCCCGCGAACGAGAAAGAATTGTTTCTAACTGATCAACAACTTTTTGTGAATTAGCAACCGCCGAATCAATCGCTTCAACCTCACTAGAAAACAATAGATCTCTTGAGTATTGATCAAGGCTAAAAGTTTGGCCATAAGTGAAATTGCGTCCAATACTTGGAATTTTAGCTAGATTATCTCTCTGCCACCAAGCATTTTCAAGTTGTTCTTTTTCTATCTGAAAAACAACCCAGGAAACTGTTTTTTGCAAATCTTGTACTGACAAACCTCGATCAGATAACGCTTTGGTTAAAACCGGTTCATTTTTATACAAAGACAAAACTAAAGTTGCCAAAGTAATCAATCCCCGTTCATCAGTATCAATGGACCATCCACTAGCTACCGGGCCTGTCGGACGAGCTAAAGCAATCTTTTCGACAGATAGACCAAGCCGACCTAAGATAAGCTGGCCAACTGGCGCCGACAAAAAACCAAGTAAAATATCTCCTTGAGGGGCCTGATACAATATTCGACCAGCGCTAAAAGTGTAGAGATCTTTGGGTTGATATTCATTTTTAATAATCAAATCAGAATAAAAAACTGAAGTAAAATAAGCCTCTAAAGAGAAAATGGCTAAAAAGCCCGCCAAAGCTACAAGTAATAAACCAAACATTTTTTCTCCCAGCAACGAAAGCCATGGAGCGCTAGACCCGCCACTTATTCGGCCAGCGATTAAATAAACAACAATCAATAAACCCAAAAAAACTATCAGCCAACGGAATAATCTCAAGAGTCTTTGGCGCTTGGTTTCCGAAAGCCAATTTTCTAATACTAAAATAGGATAGATACGGCTCTGTTTAAGAAAATTAAGAGAGGACATAAGATTAAAAAATATAACTCAAACCCCAAAACAAAATCCCGATAATCACAACTGGCCATAACAACCAAAGAGCCATCACTACCGGAAAACTAACAATCAGGAACAAGTAGACACCAAGGCCGATAATCAGCAAAACAGTTCGGACAAAAAAACCAACCAAACGCATTAAAATATTGATTATTAATGTTGAAAAAAACTCCCAACCATCAAAAAAACTAGGATAATTTTCATTCAAGCGACGCCAAGGAGCAAACCATGTCTTGAATAAAAGGGGAATTGAGAAAAAATTGAAGATAAACCACAGCAAATTGCCATAAATCTTAACAAGATCCAAAATCGCCCGACTATAATGCCAAACAATATATTCTGACAAGATAAAAAAGAAGGACATTGTTGCCTAAATTATAAAACAAAAAATAAAATAAGCATACCTAAAATTCGGGGATAAATTAAAGT
>CAYUNI010000006.1:0-28063 GCA_964446245.1 uncultured Candidatus Saccharibacteria bacterium | reverse complement strand
CTCCACTTATAGAAAACCTTATTCCCAAAACGCAAATCAATATAATCTAAATTTATTAAATTATTTTTTACTAAATCCTGACGAAAAATCTCCGAAGCCAAAAGAGAATTAAAATTGTCAAGGGTCGCTCCGGCCGAAAGACGAGTATTAACCAAGATAAGAAAAGGAGTCAAACTGGCTACTTTAAAATCAGTCCGAAAAGCTAAGTCCCCATAAGGCCAAATATTGACAACTTTAATGTTGATTGTTTTTTCCAATTCTGATTGGGCAACCTTTTGTAAGTCCTTGGCTAATTGCAAAACTCGAGGATAATCTAAGCCAGGAATTGGTTTATCACCTATCGCCACCGAAGAAGACGCAGCATTAAATTCCAATAAATTAGGGGACGATAAAATCGGTGCTTGAGCAAAAACAACCCCGTGTCGATCTAGATAAAAACATATTTTCTCCCCCGAGCTAGCCTGGCACCAAAGAGCCAGAGGCACTCGCTCATTGAGATAAATAATCAAGGTCCGATCTTGGCCCTTTACCAGTCTCACCTCATCAATTCGTTTATCGATCGCAAAGATTTTTTCTTTTAATTCTTTTCGAGGGTAAAACAAAACACTACTTTTCGGCACCAAAAGAAATTGCCTTTCTGAAAATATTTTTTGAGCAACTTGTTTAACTGCCAAAGAGTCAACCGCCCCTGAAGACGAAACTTTCACTTCTCGAAAAGTTAACTTCGCCGAACAAAAAAGCCAGCCGAAAACAATCAACATTATTATCCAAAATATCAAAACAAAATAGCGACGGATTTTTTGCCGACGAGCACCTCGTAGTTTATTTTTTTCCAAGATATCCAGCGAACGACGCTTGGATTTTTTATTTAATGACATCCTTGCCTAAATAAGGCCGTAAGACTTCTGGGACAATCACACTGCCATCGGCCTGTTGATTATTTTCTACAATCGACACCAAAAGACGCGGGGTAGCAAAGGCGGTACCGTTTAACGAATGAGTAAGGCGAGTCTTGCCTTCAGCGTCTTTATATCTAAGATTTAAGCGACGAGTCTGAAAATCATGAAAATAAGAAATCGAATGTGTCTCGCGATAACGATTTTCACTAGGAACCCAAGCTTCGATATCATATTTTTTGACTTGTCCTAGGCCGAGATCGCCAGTGCAATTTACTACTACACGATAAGGGATCCCAAGATTTTGCATTAACTCCTCGGCATTGGCTAATAATTCTTCATGATATTTAACACTCTCTTCGTGGCTAGCTTCACAAATAATTACCTGCTCTACTTTAAAAAATTCATGTAAGCGAATAAGCCCCTTTGTGTCCTTGCCATGGCTACCCGCCTCTCGCCTAAAACAGGGGGAGAAAGAAACAAATTTTTTCGGCAAACGCTCAACAGGCAAAACCTCATCCATAAAGAGTCCCATTGTAGCCACTTCCGCCGTCCCGGCCAAAAAATCCCCATCTTGCGTTTTATACAAATCTTCTTCTCCTTGTGGTAAATAACCCGTCCCAAAAAAAGAATCAGGGCGGACAAGCGACGGCACAATCATTGGTTGATAACCCTTTTTAACCAATTGATCAAGAGCATACTGCCAAATAGCAAACGATAACAAAGCGCCATCATTTTTCAAAAAATATCCGCGGAAACCAGACACCTTGGTCCCCCGCTCAAAATCCGCCATTTGCAAATCGAGCAATAAATCAACTTGGCTTTTAGGTTCAAAAGAGAATTTTGGCTTACCACCCCAAGATTTCAACTCTAAATTTTGATAATCATCCTCTCCGTCTGGTACCGAGAAATCGGGAATATTTGGCACTTGGACCATAATCGCCTGCCAATCTTTAATCAATTCTTTAAGCTTCTCTTCTTCTTTTTGCATTTCCTCTTTTAGGACACGCATTTCAGCAATAAAAGCGCCTCGAGCATCTTGGTCACTCGCTTTGGTAATTTGCTCAGAGACTTGATTTTGTTTGGCTCGTTTGCGTTCGACTGAGGCTAAGATTTTCAATCGCTCCTCATCGAGGGACATCAATTTGTCCAAATCAACTTCGAGCCGTTTACGTCTGGCTGCTTCTTTGACCAAATCAAGATTCTCTCGAATAAATTTAATATCAAGCATAGTATAGATAGTATTTATGTATATAGTATGTAGTATTATAGTATAGGTTAAGGAGGAAAAAAACAAGTAAAAATTTAGATTTGTTTTGGGGCTATGTTAAAATTCTAACAATGCCTACTCCACCACTTATTAAACTTACCAGCACGCAGATCCCGACATCTCTACGCGAAATACCTCAACCACCCTCCACCCTCTATTATCAAGGCACGCCCTTGATGGAAAGAGAAAATTTTCTCACCATCGTCGGCTCAAGAAAATGTTCAAGCTACGGACGAGATGTTTGCGAATCTCTGATCGCTGGCCTCCGCGGCTTCCCGATTACCATTGTTTCTGGACTCGCTCTCGGAATTGATACTATTGTCCATCGCTCAGCATTAGAAAATAATCTTAAAACCATCGCCTTCCCCGGTTCTGGACTAGATCCCGCGGTCCTCTATCCACGATCTAATCTTCGTCTCGCCCAAGAAATCATTGACCGAGGGGGCGCGTTAATCTCCGAATCCGAACCAAAAGAGAAAGCGACGCTCTATTCTTTCCCCAAACGCAATCGTCTGATGGCCGGGATATCTAAAGCGACTTTAATTATCGAAGCCAATCAAAAATCTGGCACTTTAATTACTGCCCGCTTGGCGCTTGATTATAATCGCGAAGTCTTAGCTGTCCCCGGCGCAATCGACTGGCCCAATTCTTGGGGACCGAATTGGCTAATCAAGCAAGGTGCAACGCCAATAACTGAAAGCCAAGATATTCTGGCCGTATTTGGGCTAAACTCCAATCACCAACAAAAACTCTGGTCGACTGACGACCTCGATGAAACTGAATTAAAAATCGTCAAACTTCTAGGAGAAAAATCCTACACCAAGGATGATTTAATTTCCGCAATTAAAATTCCAATCGATGAAGCCAATACTGTTTTAATGCTTTTGGAATTAAAAGGGGTGGTAAAGGAGGTAGCCGGCGAAGTTTACTTATGCTAGCTAATGCGGATTAGACGCGGACCAATCCCGCCTACGCGTAAAGCTACGGCGAGGTAAAGGCAGACTCCGCCTCCGCCGTCCGCCGGCTGGCGGACGGCGGAGGCGGAACGCAGACTTACGCAGAACTTTTTCTGAATACATTAAATTTGCATCTAAATATTGAGTATGGTAAAAAGGGAAAGGACTTGGTCGTCTATTTTGCCTTGCCACCGGGGATGGTATAGGTGGTCAGTGAACCAGCACTGCTAATCTGGGCTAAAGCAGAAGTCAACCAACTTTTGCCATGCAGGACATGCGGGAGAGAGGAAAACTTACATCAGGAAAAACCGAACAATAAGACACCTTCTCGATCCTCTCACTTTAGCTCGGTAGACTTCAAAGGGCTGCCCAAGCTAGGCAGACTGACTCTGGTACAGCATGGAAGGTCAGAGGAGAGAAGTTCTTTGCTGGAAACTTCTCAGACTCAGGTAAAGTCTGGACCGAACCAGACCGAGTAGACGACCATTGCGGGGCCACACGTATCCACTCGTGTCGTCCCGCCTTTTTCATAACAATATGTATAGGGATGCCCTATACAGTACATTGACTAGACGCGGACCTTCGCGGATAAAAACGGATAAAATAGTCTGGGCTAAATTATCAATACAAAATCTGTGCCTAAAATAAGCCATTTTTCTTGTTTACACTTGACTTTTTTATGTTTTGATATATAATCTATAATAGAATGAAAGATGTGGTATCTTTCAAAAAACTCTGGAGGGTTAGTAATGCCTCAGCGTGAAGTCGAAGAATGGATGACCGAGGAAGACAAACTTGACTTGCAAACGAGAGGGGAACTATACCCGTACCTCTCGACCCCGTGGGACAAAGAAGAGAACGCGGCGGCGGCCGAAGAAAAGATGCCGGATAGTTATCGGCACTGGTAAAAACAACCAGCGCAATGTCCGGAATCCCCACTTAGCGCAAGCGGTGGGGAATTTTGTTTTTACAAAAGTTTAACTTGTCAGAAAATTTTACAAACAACCACTACCGCAAAATTTAACTTTTTTCTTAATCTAGGTTAAGATACTTTTAATGTTTGTTTTTTCTGTAATAAAGAAAGTCTGTAATAATTTATAAGTCGATAACTTAAAACTTCTAACAGGATGAAATTACTTATCGTCGAGTCGCCGGCTAAAGCGAAAACAATCGAGAAATATCTAGATAACAAATACACTGTCCGCGCCTCGGTCGGGCATATTCGTGACCTGCCAAAATCAAACAAAAATGCCATCGATATCGAAGCGGGCTTTATCCCCCACTACGAAATCTCCCCGGGCAAAGAAAAAATCATTACCGACTTAAAAGCTTTGGCTAAAAAAGCTGAAGAAGTCTTACTGGCGACTGACCCCGACCGTGAAGGCGAAGCTATCGCTTGGCATTTGGCTGAAACAATCGGCCTCAAAAAACCGCGCCGAGTCACTTTCAATGAAATCACCAAAGAGGCGGTCAACGAGGCAATCAAGCAACCTCGAGATATTGACGAAAATCTACGCCAAGCCCAAGAAGCGCGTCGGGTCTTAGACCGACTTTTTGGCTATGATCTAAGCAATTTAATTTGGCAAAAAGTTCGTTATGGTCTTTCGGCGGGCCGGGTCCAATCTCCTGCTTTGCGGATCCTTGTCGAGCGAGAAAAAGAAATTCGCGCTTTTATTCCAGAAAAATACTGGACAATCGAAGCCGACTTTAAAACTCCCCAAGGGCAAATTATTCACTTTATCTGTGAGGAAGAACCAAAAACTGCTGAATCAGCCGAGGATATCGTCGCTCGCTCCAAAAAAGCAAGCTGGCAAATCGGCGCCATTGAAGAGACTGAAACCTCTCGCAAAGCGCGAGCGCCTTTCACCACCTCGACCCTACAACAAGCCGCCTCATCTCAACTTGGCTATTCGCCTAGTATTACGATGCGTCTGGCGCAAAAACTCTACGAAGCCGGCCACATTACCTATATGCGCACCGACAGTCCTAATCTAAGTAGCCAAGCAATCAAAGATCTAGGTCAAATGGTAATAGAAAAATATGGTTCGCAATATCACCTATCGCAACAATACGCGACCAAAAGTAAAAATGCCCAAGAGGCACATGAAGCTATTCGCCCCACTCATGCCAACAACAAAAATGCTGGCGCTAATCCCCAAGAAAAAAAATTATACGACCTAATCTGGCGCCGAGCAATCGGAAGCCAAATGAAACCAGCAAAAATCTGGCGAACCAAAATCAGCGCCGTCGCCAGTGACCAAAAAATACCAGAATTTTCCGCCAACGGTAGTCGGATCACTTTCGACGGTTGGCTTGCTGCTGACCCAGGAGCGCGAGGTGAAGAAAATGAACTTCCAAAACTTAACAAAAAAGATCCCTTAAATCTAATCACGATAGAATCAGAGGGTAAAGAGACCACTCCACCTAATCGCTACTCTGAAGCTGGCCTGGTGAAAGAATTAGAAAAACGCGGGATCGGTCGGCCAAGTACTTATGCATCAATCATCAAAACGATAATCGATCGTGGCTATGTCGAAAAAGAAGCTCGCTCGCTCAAACCTACCGATGTTGGTGAATTGGTAAGTGATTTCCTTGATCAACATTTCCATGATTATATTAGCGACACTTTCACCGCCGAAATGGAAAATGAATTAGACGAGATCGCTGCTGGCGAAAGAGAATATGTTAAGACCTTAAAAGATTTTTATAACCCTTTTAAAAAAGAAGTGGCGTCAAAGAAAAAAATAGACAAGATCACCAATCTCGGCGAAGCGCCAGCTGAAATCAAATGTCCAGAATGTGGCAGTTCGATGATTATAAAATTATCGAAAAATGGAAAATTTTATAGTTGTGTCCGCTTCCCTGATTGCGTCGGCGCTAGAAAAATTGATGGCACGATAATGGAGGGGCCAAAAGATACTGGTGAACCCTGCCCTAAATGTGGTAAAGGAACACTCATGGAACGAGAAGGTCGTTTTGGACGATTCACTGCTTGTAGCCGATATCCAAAATGTCGCTTTATTAAAAAAGATGAGACTAATGGACAAGGTGGAGCTGGCGATACTGGTGTCGAGTGTAATCTTTGCCACAAAGGAACCATGATTGAAAAACGCGGACGCTTTGGAATATTTTATGGTTGTTCCAATTACCCCGACTGTAAAAATATAATCAAATCCAAACCAACAGGAAAAATCTGCAGCCTCTGTGGCTCGCTAATGATGGAAGGCACCAAAACAATCCCCGAAAGATGCTCTAACAAGACTTGCCCCAACAATCGCCCCGACAAAAAAGAGAAAAAATAAGAAAACCTCTCCTCCCCACATAGGACTGCCCTATGTGCTATGTGGGAACCACAAAAGCTTGTTTTTTCTTTTTTGGTTTGTTAATTTTAACCATAGAAAGGTCCTCACTCTCTCAACCTAAAGGAGGCGAGATGGATATATTGATCGTTGTCGTTTTTTTTGCAATCTGTTTTTTTGCTATCCGGCACCTGTCGGTATTCGCCCTTAAAAAGACCGCTGAAAAAGGGCGTCGCCATCTGCTAGGGTTTGGTCATCATCACGATCATCAATCCTTAGTGAATTTCTATTCCCCACCAGCTTTTGTGCTCTTGGTTATCGGACCCATTAGTCTGATAGCCTGTCTTCTTTCTATAGGAATCTCGTTGGTCCTCTTTCTACCAGCGGGAATTTTTTTGGAAATACCACTAAAGAAACAATAGGAGGGGTACCATGATGACGGAAACCATTTGGGCTATTGGGACAATCATCGTCGGGTTTTTTGCCGGCGTATGTCTTGTCCATTTCGGAAATCTTTTCTGGAGGTGGCCACGCTTCCAGTATTATGTCTTCGAAATTCCCTTCTGTAGCAAATGGTGGTTCTTAGCGCCGGTAGCGATTAGTGCCACTACGGCTTTCCATGGCCATTGGCCCGGGGCAGCAGTTTCGTTGCTATTTTGGTTGCTAGTATTCATCGCAATCCTTCTAGCTGAAAAGATGCTGAGTGAAGAAGAGGAGGAAAAGGATCAATAGGCAACATCTACCATCGGGTAGTCGCGCAAGCGACTACCCGATTTTCTTTTTCTCTTCTTTATAATTTGCCCAAAATCATTTTAACCTTTAAGCTATAGCAATGGACGCCAAAGAAATAATCGCCTTAATGAAAAATCCAAGTGTTGAGGATAAAAAGCTTATCATTAAAGCGTTCGCTTTTGCCGAAGAAGCTCACCAAGGGCAAAAGCGTTTTTCTGGTGAACCCTACATTATTCACCCGTTTAATACTGCTCTCAATCTCGCCGAAATGCAGGCGGACGCTCAAACGATTGCCGCCGGTCTCCTCCACGACACTCTCGAAGATACTAAAATCACTCACGCTGAACTAGAAAAAGAATTTGGTCCAGCGATCGCTTTTCTGGTCGACGGCGTCACCAAACTTGGCACGATAAAATATCAAGGCGCCGAACGCCACGTCGAAAGTTTGCGTAAATTTTTTGTCGCCATGGCTGAAGATATTCGAGTGATTTTGATTCGTTTAGCCGACCGTTTACACAATATTCGCACCCTCGAACATGTTCCCCAAGAAAAACAAAAACGCATCGCCCTTGAAACTTTAGAAATCTATGCCCCCCTCGCCAACCGTCTAGGGATTTGGAAAATTAAAGGTGCCCTAGAAGATGCTAGCTTCCCTTATGTCTTTCCCGAAGAATACAAAAAAGTAGTCGCCCTCCGCAAAACTAAAGGCAAAGAATCAGTTAAAAAATTAGAAAAAATCTATCGGCAATTAAGCACCGAATTAGCTAAATCTGGGATAAAAAATGTCACGATTGATTATCGTCTCAAATATCTCTACAGTCTTTATATGAAGTTGAAACGCAAGAATATGGATATTGATGAAATCTATGATCTCTCAGCTTTGAGAGTAGTCGTTGAAACAATCCCCGAATGTTATCAGGTACTTGGCCTGATTCACAATCTCTGGCGACCAGTCCCCGGCAAATTAAAAGACTACATTGCCAATCCCAAACCCAATGGCTACCAAAGTATCCATACGGCAATCTTCACTGGCGATGGTCAAGTAGTCGAAATCCAAATTCGTACCAAACAAATGCAATTTGAAGCAGAATTTGGGGTGGCTTCTCATATCGCCTATGACGAAACTGGCAAGCCAAAGACTGGTGGCAAGCTCACAAAAAATCTTGAGTGGATCGAAGAATTAATCGAGTGGCAAAAAAGCGTCAATGAATCCGAAGAATTCCTCCATATTTTAAAAACTGATTTTTTTCAAAATCGAATTTTCGTTTTCACCCCCAAAGGCGATGTAATAGAATTACCAGCAGGCGCCACTGCGCTTGATTTCGCCTATGCAATTCACTCCAATATCGGCGACCACGCGAGCGCCGCCAGAGTAGACAAAAAATTTACCAGTCTCGACCAAACACTCAAAAACGGCCAGATGGTAGAGATTGAGGTTAAAAAAACCAACAAACCAACTAGTAAATGGCTTGAATTCGCGCGAACCAATAACGCCCGCAAACATATTCGTAATTATCTCCAAAAGCCAAATCAAAAAAAGCCCGAGGGTCGGGAGAGGCATTAAAGACCGTTGGTTACGTCCAGAACGTGAGAATTAGTATCTTTTCCTCACTCTGGACCTTTTGGTCTTGCCTTGTTCTCCAGATTGCCTCGGGCCTACACCCTTTGAACATAACATGAATACTAAATGTAGACAAATTTCGCGATCGCGAAATTTGTCTACATCGATTAAGCAAATTTAAAATTTAGAGAGAAAAATTCCTAACAAAATATAATTCATCATCTTTTTCGTCTAAAGCAGTAGCATCAATCTTCTCTTCTTCAGCAACAATCCCTAGCTTTTCATCATTTTCTTCTGGGGTAATTTCCGTCAAATTGGCGGCTCGCCGTTCACGGTCAAGCAATTCCAAAATTCGTCGCAAATCAACCGGATCAACAAAATCAATCGTCACTCGCCCGCCATCTTGATTTGGCTTTTTTTCCACTTTCACTCGAGTCCCCAAGCGTTCCATTAATTTTTCTTCCATCATGATAATATCCGGATCAACAAAAGATTCCTTGCGACGGACTTTTTCATAAGCAATCCGTCGAGCAATTGCTTCGGATTCTCGGACATTCAATCGCTTTATAATAATCTCCCGAAATAAAGCCATTTGTTCCTCTGGGCGATCGACCAACATCAATATCGGTCGAGTATGCCCTTCGGTAATCTTACCCGCGACGACCGCATCGAGGACCTCTTGAGGCAGCCCAAGAATACGAATTGTATTTGATACATACTCGCGACTTTTTCCTACTCGTTTGGCAATTTCGTTATGTTTTAAATTAAACTCTTGAGCTAATTGAATAAAAGCTTGAGCGCGATCAACTGGATTAAGATCTTCGCGTTGGAGATTCTCGATAATAGCCATCTCCAATTTTAATTTATCTGATTGTTCACCTGTCCGAATAAGCGCTGGGACCATTGTGATACCGGCGATTTTCGACGCGCGCAAACGACGCTCACCGGCAATCAATTCATATTCCGAAAAAAGACTCCCGTCCTCTCGTTCAACTTCTTTTCTAGTGACGACCAAGGGCTGAAGAACACCATACTGGCGAATCGAATCTGCGAGATCACGCAAGCGATCTTCGTTAAATTCTTTGCGCGGCTGATAAGGATTTGGTTTTATTTTATCGACTTCGATCATGAAGATCGAGTGATCGTAATTTTCTGACATAATATTATTGTATCATATCCCTGTTGCTTTTATAACTCGATTTTAGTACAATAACCCCAGTTTGCAAGGTATAATTACATATTTATAAATCAAGCCAGAGTGATGAAATTGGTAAACATGCACGACTCAAAATCGTGTGCCGCAAGGTTTGTGGGTTCAAGTCCCACCTCTGGCACAAGCGAAGCGCAGTAGACAGAGAACAGAAAAACTGCTTTTTCTGCGTGTGGGACTTGAAAGCCGCAACCATGCCGAGAGAAACGAGGTAGGTGAGGCGGGGTCGCAAACACTTAGATTTTTGTGAGTCACCAAAAAGGCAAAGAAACAAAAAGTTTAGTGATTTGTGACCAAGTCCCACCTCTGGCACTTTGTAACGAAGTGAAAAAGTGGCAGAGAAAAAAGCCAACTGCTTTCCGCCAGCTGGCGGATTTTGTGTGGGACTTGAAAGGCGGAGCGATGTCGAGTGAGCGAGACACGCGAGCCCGGGTAGGAGCCACATTTGCTTTTTTATCTTTTTGAATTACTATAAAAAAGTATTGTTTTTGATCTTTAGCTCCAACCGGCGGGAGGGCATCGCCAATGAGGAAACAAAAAAGAAGGGCGGAACGAACGAAGAAAATCTATGGGAAAACGATTCTCAAAGAATTTCGATTTATCTTGAGACGGTTCATCGAACTCATCAAAAAAGGGGTGATTGAGGGAGTTGAAGTCTTCAAGGGCTATCGCCTTGAAACCGAAATCCCTGTCGAAAAGAAATTGGATATCACCCCTCACAATGGTCGAATCCTTCTTGTGAGAGTCGAGGAGGGCTTTCACTGCCAGACTTTTCGAGTGGTGACTTCGCGTCAAGAATTAGTCAAGAAACTTCTTGTCGCGTAAGATCCAGAAACCATTCCCCCCGAGCGCTTGCGCTCGGGGGGGATTTGATTTTGCTACCACCAAAAACCTAAACTTAGTTATTAAAGTTATCTTTTAAATATTGTCTGATAATAATCGCCACCCTTTCTGCGTTTTTACCATCAGCCGGATATTGCTCTTTCATTTTTTCGCTGAGATCCTTGTTCAAAAGGCTATTCGGATCTAACAATTGAGGCAAAATTTGGGCAATGTCATCGATCTGATTAACACCAATACTTGCCCCCAATTTCACTGGCGGTAAAGGAAAATTTATCGCTCCCTCTGGTAATGAAAAATCTTTATCTGTGATATGAATAGTTGGTTTGCGACGATAGATTCCATGAAGACCCTCCGTAGACCAAGTAGTTAAAACAATATCTGAAGCTGCTCCGATTTCATCAGTAGAAAAATCATTGGTATCAATGACCCTGATCCCCGCTTCAACCAATGCCTTTTTATATATTTCATAACTGACATTATCTCTGGGATGACGGCGAAAAACAAAATAAAAATCGCTCTTTACTTCTTTTAGTGCCTTAATCATCAATCCAATATTTTGAGGCTCATCCGTAGCCATAAAAGACACGAGTTTATCCGTTGGCTGTAGACCTAATTTCCTTTTTACTTCAGTGGTAATTCTCGATATGTCTTCTTTAGCAAAACGATCAAAAGCAGGTTGACCAGTTATTTCAATCACCTCTTCTAGTTCAGGAAATTTGTCAACAATAATTGCCTTAGCAACAGCGTCCATTACACAAATTTTTACCGGAAAAACCGAATCCCGTCTTTTCAATTCAGTTAAAAAGGGAATCGTATTGGCATAATAATCTTCAACTAAGATCTTTGGTACTTCAGGAAAGGTTGCTGTAACATACATCTCAATACCCATTTCACTGGAACGATCTATTAAAATAACATCAGGAGTTCTAATAACACTGTCTGTTCCCAAAACAGCACCAATGGGAGTAATGTCTTCAGTTTGAAAATTATTTTTGATTATTTCCTCAGCTCGTCCGTCAGTTATCACAGTTATCTGTAATTGATCGTTTAACACAAATTCTTTTAAAACTGGCAACAGGGCATTACCACTACCAGGGTCGCGAGTGGAAACGAGGAGACTTTTTCCTTCTTTTGATCCTTCTCTTTGCTGAACCCGTAAAACTTTTGTTTCAAACAGATCAAGTCTGCCTTCAATATAAGCAATTCTTTTTTTCTCTTCCGCTGATAAACCTTCAAGAAAATTTTCTTTCATAATTTTTCCTTCTCTCTTATTTAATCATAGTAATTTATAATTCAAGATAATTTGTTATAATTTCAGTTTGTATTATTACTCAAACTCACTTATTATACAAATGCATAGAATACAAAGATGGAAAAAATATCCAAATTACAACCTAAAATCAAAGTTCTCACTATAGTCGGACCAACCGCTTCCGGCAAAAGCGACTTTGCTGTTGAAATCGCTCGGAAGTTTAATGGCGAGATAATTTCCGCCGATTCTCGCCAAGTCTATCGCGGGTTCAATATTGGTAGTGGTAAAATTACCAAACACGAAATGAAAAATATCCCCCACCACCTACTCGATGTTGCCGACCCCCAAAAAAATTTTTCGGTCGCTCAATTCCAAAAACTAGCCCAGAAAAAAATTGAGGAGATAAATTCTCGTGGCCATCTACCGATTATTTGTGGCGGGACAGGCTTCTATATCGATGCCCTAATTTTTAACCAAACTCTCCCCAATATTCCTCCCAATAAAAAACTCCGCCAAGAATTAAAAAAATTATCCCCTTCTGCCCTTTTTCAAAAATTATCCGCTCTCGACCCTGTCCGAGCAAAAACAATCGATCGGAATAACCCAATCCGTCTTATCCGCGCTATCGAAATCGCGAGCGCCCTCGGCCAAGTACCAAAATTAAAAAAAGAAACTTCTCCCTATGATTGCCTCTGGCTTGGCATCAAACCAGATTCAGAAACTTTAGTAAAAAAAATACATCTTCGCCTACTTCGACGTCTTCGCCAAGGAATGATCTCGGAAGTAAAAAAATTGCACGAAAAAGGTCTTTCTTGGAAAAAACTAGAAGCCTTCGGTCTCGAATACCGCTTTCTCGCTCTCTATCTACAAAACAAATTAAACAAAACTGAAGCCCTCGCCCAGCTAGAAATTGCAATAAACCAATACGCCAAGCGCCAAATGACTTGGTTTAAACGCAATAAAAAAATTATCTGGCTAGATAGTCCCCTAAAAGCCTTTCAGATTATTACCGACTGGATTTAATTATCGGCTAAACCAACTTTTAACTCGATCTAAAGACCGACCCCAAAAACCCCTATTCCCATTTCCTTCAGGAAAAGTCTTTTTTGGTTCCTTTAAAGAATTTATTTCTTTCACTAAAGAAACAATTTCTTTGGCAGAAGATGTATTAGGTACAAAAGTAGGATAATCTATAGCTCTAATATCTTCAGAGGTTAAAATTGGCTGAGAAGAAAGCTCATAGGCTTCGGCCAAGGCTTTTCTCACTTCATCACCCTCTATTTGCGTGTCAACTTTTTCTTGTCCTCTTTTTTTCTGTGCAATCCTCTCTCTTACTTTGGCTATATCTTCCGCTCTAGCTCCCCGGCTAAGCAAATATTCAACTGTCACATTATCAAAAGCATTTCCAAACCCTGGATCTTTTCTCAAAAAGTCCTGCCATTCTTTAGGTAAATCTTTAAGATCAATTTTTTCTTTAGCGACTCGATCAAAAATTTTATCTATAATTTCAGAAGAAGTAAAACTTTGCTCCGAAGAAGCGGCTCGTAAAATCTCAAATTTATCAAAAGAATTTTGTTCCGCTGGCAATTTTCCTTCAGCCTTTCTCTTGGCAATATGCTCTTGCCAAATTTTAGGTAAATCAGAAATATTAATCATTACACTCAAAGGCTCATCTTCTAAAATTTTAGCCCGATTCTCTTCTAAGGAATCATGGAGCTTTATCGCGCCTTTGGTTTCCAATACTTCTCTAGGCTGTTCCACCATTTTTTTGAATTCCATGAATTTAATTTTTAAGCATTAGCGCTAAACCAATAAAAATTATCACTAATGGCCAAAAAATTTCCCAATCAAGCCAAGCGAAATAAAAAGGGAAAAGATTATTAAGCAAAAATAGAATACCAACCAAAATCAAGACTAGACCAAAAAGTGTCTTACCCGAAAGCC
Source organism: uncultured Candidatus Saccharibacteria bacterium (assembly GCA_964446245.1). Classification (GTDB taxonomy): domain Bacteria; phylum Patescibacteriota; class Minisyncoccia; order Phycocordibacterales; family XYD1-FULL-46-19; genus CAYUNI01. The sequence goes on along the minus strand of CAYUNI010000006.1, from coordinate 14,100 downwards.
AAGCTCCCGACTGACGCAAGCCTTTCCCCGCCTCCTTGACCCTATCCGCCAACTCTTCAGCCGATTCTCTCATTGTCTCTTTCGATACCACTCCTTGGCCTTCTTTGGGAATCAAAAAAACACCAACAATATAAAGCAAAATCCCTAGGCCACTAAAGAAAGTGAGGACGATAAAAATCAAACGAACAATAGTAGAATCTATCCCCAAAAATTCAGCCAAACCCCCACAAACACCAGCAATTATTTTGTCATCAGAGGAACGATAAAGTTTTTTATGATTTTTTGTTTGTTCCATAAAAGTTATATTAGATTGAATAAAGGAAGATCAATTTAATATCCTACTTTTATTATACCACTTAAAATAAAACGCAACTAGCAATCTTCTAGTTAGAAAAGCTCTCCTTGTCATATGGCTACCATAAAAAATAGCACAAAATATACCCACACCCCAAACGATAAATCTGTCATCGTCATCTTGAAAACATAAGCATAGAAGCGGGCTTTTTCGCCCTAGCGAACGAAGGCGGGCCCACCCCGACTCGAACGGGGAACTACGGTTTTGGAGACCGCTGTTTTACCATTGAAACTATAGGCCCAAAATAATTTTTAAACAGACAAAAGAGCGCTCGGCGCTCCTTTATACTAACACAAATAACCTTCTCATCAAGAAGGCTATTTCTTGGTCTCAACATGAGTGGTGTTTTTCTTACACCACTTGCAGAATTTCTTGAGCTCAATCTTTCGTTCGACTTTCTTTTTATTTTTACTACTCCAATAGTTGACCCGCTTGCAACTTTTGCAACTCAACTTAATTAAAAAATCTTGAGACATAACTTTTGGATTATAGCATAAGTAAAGCCAGATAAGCAAGCCCATAGGACTTGCCTCTTTCCTCCCTTTATGCTATCCTTTTAGACATGATTGAAGTTAAAAGAGGAGCCAACGAATCCAGCGCTAGCGTTCTTCGACGCTTTACCAAGAGAATGTCCGGGGCTGGCATCGTTAAAAAGGTCAAGGCAGAAAAATACGCCGAACGAGCCAAATCCGCCCTTAAAACAAAGCGAGAAGCGCTAAAGCGAATCACCAAGTCCGAAGAATACAATCGCTTACGCAAACTCGGAAAGATTAAGGATGTTTTCTACAAAAAATCTAACTAAACCCCGCCTTATTCCACCGAAATTTCCAGCCAAAAAGGTGGTAGATGAAATTCTAGGCCAGACTTATGATCTAAGTCTGGTTTTCGTTGATAATAAAAAATCTCATGATTTAAATTTAACTTGGCGTCATAAAGATAAACCGACTAATATTTTAAGTTTTCCGCTCTCTCCTGATCAAGGTGAAATTTTTATCAATTTACGCCAAGCAAAAGCTGAGGCTAAAAATTATCAACATACCTACGCCGAACATCTCCTCTTCTTACTTATCCACGGCTGTCTTCATTTGAAAGGAATGCGACATAGTAGTACAATGGAAAAAGCGGAGCGACATTTTTTTGTCGTTTTTCAAACTAATGTCTCAACAACTACTAATCGGTCTGGACATCGGGACCGCATCAATCCGAGTGGTCGCTTGCGAACTAAAAAAGGGTGATAGCACTCCGACTGTTTTGGCTTTGGTTAAGAAAAATTCCCGCGGGCTGCGTCGGGGCTATGTTTTAAATTACGAAGAAGCCTTAGAAAGTATTCGCTCGGCTATTTCTGACGCCGAAAGAATCATCAAACAAAAAATTCGCCACCTTTCATTAAGCATAGGCGGGACAACTCTAGAATCAAAAATTCTAGAAGGAGGTGTCGTCGTCTCTCGACCAGACGCCGAAATCAATCAAAGTGATATTTTGCGCGCAATAGACCAAGCCGAAGCCTCTCTTCCTGATTCTGCCAACCGCCAAGTCCTTCACCGAATCCCCATTTCCTTCAAACTAGATGGTAAAAAAGTGCCCGGCCGGCCAGAAGGGCTTAAAGGGAGCAAGCTAGAAGTCCGCGCCCTCTTTATCAGCTACTCCTCTCTCCATCTAAAAGATGTTGTTCGGATGCTAGATGAATTGGGGATTGTCGTCGATGACATTGTCGCCTCTCCTCTCTCAGCGAGTACCGCCCTCCTCTCACGAGTACAAAAAATGGCCGGCTGTGTCTTAGTCAATATCGGTTCTCAAACTACTTCCATTGCCGTCTACGAAGACGGTTTGCCGATTTCTGTTCAAGTCTTTCCCCTAGGTTCTACCGACATCACCAACGATATCGCTTTAGGCTTTCGCATTCCCCTCGAAGATGCAGAACGAATTAAAAAAGGCGATATTGATTCTTCAACCCCTAAGAAAAAATTAGACGAGATTATTTCTGCTCGACTGGCTGACATTTTCCAATACATAGAAATGCATTTAAAAAAGCTCGGTCGCAATGGCCTTCTACCTGCCGGAATCATCATCACTGGCGGTGGTTCGGGCATCTCCAACATCGAAGATTTAGCAAAAAATTATTTTAAACTTCCCGCTAAAATTGCTCATCCTGATATTGCTCAAATTTCTAAAAACCAAATCAAAGACTCTTCTTGGGCTGTCGCTTATGGTCTTTGTCTTTTTATCTTTTTAGATAACCCCGAGGATAGCTTCTTGCCTCGTCGCCATGGAGCAAAATCCCCTACAATTTGGTCCACAATCGGCGACTGGTTTAAGGAATTGCTCCCCTAAAAACCTTTTAATCTAAAGACTTTTGGCTAAATTTTGACTTAGACGAAGCATCTGCTAAGATGTAAGTAATTAATTGATTTTAAAAATATAGTCGCAAGAAATTTATGCCAAAAATAACTCCCGAAATTGAATCGTTTGCCCGAATAAAAGTAGTCGGAGTAGGTGGCTCTGGCACCAACGCTGTCAATCACATGGTAAACTCCAAAGTCAAAGGGGTTGAGTTTATCGTAATGAATACTGACGCTCAACATCTCCATCACTCTCCCGCTGATAAAAAATTCCATATTGGAAAAAATCTAACTCGTGGTCTTGGAACAGGTATGGATCCAGAAATTGGCCGTCGTGCCGCCGAAGAAAGCCTTGAGGATATCCAAGGCGCTCTCAAAGGAGCTGATATGGTCTTCGTCTCTTGCGGACTAGGTGGGGGCACTGGCACAGGCGCCGCGCCAGTAATTGCCAAGGTTGCCAAAGACCAAGGAGCGCTAACGGTTGCCGTCGTCACCAAACCATTCTTTTTTGAAGGTAAACACCGAATGGGTCTAGCCGACAAGGGAATGGAAGATCTGCGCAACGAAGTAGATGCTTTCATTGTTATTCCTAATGATCGTCTCTTAAATATCATCGACAAAGAGACCAAATGTACCTCGGCTTTTGCCATGTGTGACGAAATTCTTCGCCAAGCAGTCGAAGGTATTTCTAATACCATTACCATGCCCGGCATTATCAATGTCGATTTTGCCGACATCCGAGCAGTCATGCAAAACGCTGGTTCAGCTTTAATGGGCATAGGAAGCGCCAGCGGAGAAAATCGAGCAACCGATGCTGCCAAAAATGCAATCAATTCTCCCCTGCTCGATCTATCAATCAACGGCGCCAAGGGTGTCCTCTTCACTATTGCTGGCGGTGAAGATCTAACAATGTTTGAGATTCAGGAAGCCGCAAAGGTTATCACCGAATCAATAGACAACGATGCCAAAGTAATCTTCGGCGCAATCAATGACGACAAGCTTAAGAAAAATGAAATTCGCATTACCGTTATCGCTTGTGGCTTCCCCGAGATTGGCGGTCGAAAAATTTCTAACAGTTTTTTTGGAATTAGCGACTCAAACAAAAATTCCGAGCCAGTTAAAAGTACCGAGCCAGAAAAAGAACGCGAATTTATTAAAGAGGTTGAGCGTGAGACCAAATCCGAACCTCTCATCAAACCCAGAGCAACAGTCTCTCAAACTCCCACTCCTGACCTCTCGTCTGAAGAAGATGATGATTGGTCATCGATTCCTGCTTTCTTGCGTCGCAACAAACGCTAATTTTCTTTTTAATTTTCAAAACTAAAAAAATAATATGCTATACGAAACCATCATTATCGGCGGAGGACCCGCCGGAACGGCGGCCGGCATCTATGCCGGTCGGAAAAAACTTAAAACTTTAGTTTTGACCGACAGTTTCGGTGGTCAATCTGTTGTCTCGCCAGAAATCCACAACTGGCTAGGAGTAAAAGCAATTTCTGGAGAAGAGTTAGCTAAAAATCTAAAAGAACACCTCCTTGCCTACCAGGGAGAAGATTTAACAGTAAAGGAAGGAATTGCTGGGATAAAAGTAGAAAAATCTGGCGATAATTTTGTCGTCACCGATAGTAATAATGAAAAATACGAAAGTAAAACAGTGTTTATCGCTGTCGGCTCAAAACGCAAAAAATTGGCCGTCCCTGGTGCCACCGAATATGATCAAAAAGGGCTCACTTATTGCGCCTCTTGTGACGGGCCACTTTTCGCCGATCAAGATGTCGCCGTAATCGGCGGAGGCAACGCTGCTTTTGAGACAGCCGGTCAACTTCTTGCTTATACCAAAAGTGTCACCCTGCTTCATCACGGAGAAGATTTTAAGGCCGATAAGATCACTGTTGAAAAACTTCTCAAAAATCCCCGCTTTCATGCGTTGACCAATTCAGAGACAATCAGCATTAAAGGAGAAAAATTTGTCACCGGACTTACTTACAAAAATCTAAAAACAAATGAAGAAAAAGAGCTCGCCGTCACAGGAATTTTTGTTGAAATTGGTTTTGCTCCCAACACAAAACTCGTCGAAGGTTTGGTCGACCTAAATAATTATGGCGCAATCGTTGTTAATCCAAAAAATCAAGCGACTAATATTCCCGGCATCTGGGCCGCGGGCGATTGCACCGATGGCCTCTACCATCAAAACAATATCGCCGCTGGTGAAGCGGTCACCGCCATAGAAGATTTATATAATTTCTTAAAACTTCACTAAAAATTAGCCAAGTGGATTAAGTTAGATAAAAGGTATTAATACCTAGGATAAGCCCTGGACTCATCGTGTGTTCGTTTCTTTTTTCCCCCTCATACACATTTTATAACGGTCGTTATAAAATGTGTATGAGGGCAATTGCTGGTCAAAAGTATTTTTTTTCATTAGTATGAAGGAATGTTAGTCGATGAAGTGACAATCAATGTTAAAGCAGGTAATGGCGGCAAAGGTGGTGTCGCTTTTAATCGTAACCTAATGTCCCTCGGCCCGACCGGTGGCGCTGGTGGCGCTGGTGGCAATATCTTTCTAGAAGGGGTCGCTAATCTCAATGCTCTAGAACATTTCCGCCACCAAAAAGATTGGGAAGCGGAAAATGGTGGTGTTGGACGTGGGCAATTTGTTGACGGTAAAGATGGTCCGGATATATTCTTACCCGTGCCGGTTGGCACCGTAGTCAAAAATCTTAGCTCCGGACTTGAGACAGAAATTTTAAAAATCGGCGAAAAAATAATCGTTGCTCGCGGAGGTCATGGCGGAAAAGGCAATTTTCATTATCGAAGCGCGACGAATCGTAGCCCAAGACAATTCGGACCGGGTACCCCGGGAGAATCAGCTACCTTAAGTCTCGAACTTCGGATAATTGCAGATGTTGGCCTGATTGGTTTTCCCAATGCTGGAAAATCAAGTCTTCTAAATACCCTCACCAAAGCTAAAAGCAAGGTTGCCAATTACCCCTTTACCACTCTCGAGCCCAATCTCGGAGCCTATTTTGATTTAATTTTAGCCGACATCCCAGGCCTCATCGAAGGGGCATCAACCGGCAAAGGTTTAGGTCATAAATTCCTTCGCCATATCGAACGAACTAAAGTCCTTTTTCATCTGATTGCTAGCGACTCTAATGATCCAGTTGCCGACTATCAAACAATTCGCGAAGAATTAAAAAAACACAACCCCGAGCTTTTATCCAAGCCCGAATATGTCTTTCTTAGCAAATCTGATCTTATCTCTCTTGAAGAATTAAACGCTAAGGAGAAAATTCTGACAAAAAAAATAAAATCCCCCGTTTCCTCTTTTTCAATTATAGACGACGAAAGCCTAATTCCTCTAAAAAAAATCTTAGCGGAAATAGAAAAAGAGAAATACGAAAAAAACTAAGCCACAAGAAGAGACCAATTATCAACTTTTTTGTTTGTGATAATTGTTGCCTAATGTTAAAATATAATTATATGGAAACTATTAACAATCTCATGGCCTCGTCTAGCTGGCTCACCCAGCTACCGCCACAAGTTTGGGGGATCACCGCTATCGGTGTCACCACTTTATTAGCGATTGTCGTCATCTGGTCTTTAATTTGGAAAGGCCTCGCTCTCTGGAAAGCCGCTCGCAACGGCAGTAAATGGTGGTTTGTGATCATCCTGATCGTCAACACTCTCGGTCTACTCGAGATCCTCTACTACTTCTTCTTGGATAACAAAAAGAGTAAGTAATTTTACAAAATTTAATTCTCACCTAAATACACCCGCCAAAGCGGGTGTATTTAGGTGAGAAAATTATTTATAGATCACCTTCGCGTCCCTTCTGGCGGACTGCGTCCGCCGAAGGTCGCTTCGGCGACCGAAGGCGGAGGCGGGAGGATTCGAACCCCCGAGGGATTTTAACCCCTGCCGCGTTTCGAATGCGGTGCCTTCAACCACTCAGCCACGCCTCCATAACCAACAATCTAACACACTCTTGGCTTTTTTTCAAAAAAATGCTATAAGTTATTAATAGTATTTAGTATGCAATATGGAGAAGATCTGAAAGATTTAATTTTTTATTCGCCATACTACATATAATATACTATCCCTCTGGCCCTATCGTCTAATGGTCACCCGCCCGACTGAACGATACAGTCGTTCGGGCGGGGGACATCACCCTTTCACGAGGTTTAAGGTCAAGGAGCTAAGTTTGTAAAATTAAGGCCCTATCGTCTAATGGTTAGGACATCACCCTTTCACGGTGGAAATCGGGGTTCGAATCCCCGTAGGGTCATAAAAGCGAGAATTTAAAAAGAGTGGTTTGCTCCACTCTTTTTCGCTTTTATGAAGACGGAAGCATATTTTTTCAGCAGAAAAAATAGCTGAGTCCGGGGCTGGAAAATTTGTTTTTGACGAAAAACAAATTATTGTGGCTCACATAGATATGACTGCCTTGAGGCAGATTTTTAGCTTTGTGAGGCCGGAGCGATGTTTTGTTTTTCGTGCCTGAAAAACAAAACCGCGAGGCGGGGTCGCGAGTACTTAGGTAGAATTCGAATGCAAATGAAGAATTATACTTAGTAACTCGTGACCAAGTACTTTGAGTGCGAAGTACACAAAAGAAAAAATATGTTAAAATAAACTAATGATTGATTGGTTAGTAACTTACATAACTCAAATACTATCTTGGGCTGGATATCCAGGTCTTTTTGTCTTAATGACTGCTGAAAGTATGGTCACCCCAGTACCCAGCGAAGCAGTAATGCCTTTTGCTGGCTTTCTTTTATCGACGGGAGAGATGACTTGGGGAGCGGTAATCCTATGGAGCTCACTCGGCAGTCTTATCGGCTCTCTCTTGTCCTATTGGATTGGCTACTATGGCGGAAGACCGCTAGTGTTAAGATTTGGTCATTACCTCTTACTTAATGAAGGCCACCTCCTTGCAACAGAAAAATTTTTCACTCACTTCGGCGATAAAACAGTCTTTCTTAGCCGTTTTATTCCAGTTGTTAGACACTTAATCTCGATCCCTGCCGGTATTGGAAAAATGTCTCTAGTAAAATTTAGCCTATACACTATTGCCGGAGCCACTATCTGGAATGCCTTCCTCACTTTTGTCGGTTTTTATTTAGGTCAAAATTGGAAGCAAATAGAAAATTATACCAAATATATCGACTGGCTAATCTTATTGGTAATTTTACTTGGCTTAGCTTGGTGGTTTAAAAAAAGAATATTTAAAATTTAACAAATCATTCTCACCTATTTTTCTTGCCCTAAAATAAAAAATAGGTTATTATACTTGATGTAATTGGCGATTTGTCATTTTCATATAGGGGCGATTAGCTCAGTTGGCTAGAGCGTTTCTTTGACGTAGAAAAGGTCACAGGTTCGAGTCCTGTATCGCCCACCGTAGCTTTATGCAGAGGTTGGGTATCGCCCACCGTAGCTTTATGCAGAGGTTGGGTATCGCCCACCGTAGCTTTGTTAAAAAGGGAATATTATTTATTGTCCTTTTTTCTAAAATCATAAATGGAATCACTTCTCTTTAAATATCTTAGCTTACCAGAACCAGCAGCCTATCTGTTGCTTTTTTTAGGCTTCATTTTTGAGGGTGAGATAGCGATTTTTATTGGAGTCTATTTAGCTCTTGAATATTTTTTAAACTTAAAGATTATTCTCGCTCTCGCTCTAATCGGTACTTTGATTGGTAATAATTTATTTTACCTCCTAGGTCGCCACCTAATCGGCTGGTGGCCAAAATTAGACTCTTGGCTATCAAGATTAAGCCGGCCATTAATCCTTCCCTTCTCTCGGCATCCTTTAAAAATTATCGCTATTTCTAAATTTACCTACGGCTTTCATCGTCTGACCTTGTGGTTATCTGGAAAAATGAAAATTCGTTGGTGGCGATTTTTCTTAGTCGATTTTTTAACTTCAAGTATTTGGATTATTACGATAGCCTTCATGGCTCTATTGTCACAATTTTCCCTTACCTATGTCCGACAGTATTTCAAATATACTGAAATCGCTATCCTTCTCGCGGTAATCATCTTTATCGCTCTCACCCACTATTTTGCTCATCGGGCAGAAAAGAAAATTCTTACTGATAAATAACCATCCTTAAAATTAGCCTAAAAAAGCGATTTGTGCTAATTTAATCAATACTATCATGATTATTTTAGCCATCGAAACAAGTTGCGACGAGAGTGCCATTAGCTTGGTTAAAGCTAAGGGAAATTATTCTCGGCCCCATTTTTCTGTCTTAGGTCAAGAAATATCTTCTCAAGTCTCCTTGCACGCCCCTTTTGGTGGTGTAGTACCAATGCTTGCCAAAAGAGAACACCAAAAAAATCTACCAATCTTATTAGAAAAAATTTTACTAAACACAAAACAAAAATCAAGGGAAAATTTATCTCAGCCAAACGCCTCTTTAAAGAAAAAGATTAACAAAATTTTAGAACGCGAACCTGAGCTCCGAGAAATTTTCTGGTCAAAAATTATTTCTTGGCCCAAACCCAAAATAGACGCGATTGCTGTCACCCAAGGCCCCGGCCTCGAGCCAGCTCTCTGGGTGGGGATTAATTTTGCCCGTGCCCTCGCCCTCTGGTGGGAGATTCCTCTTATTCCGACCAATCATCTTGAAGGTCATATTTATTCCGGTCTAGTTGAAGAAAAAAATAAAATGAACTTTCCGGCTTTAGCCTTAGTCATCTCTGGCGGTCACACTGAATTAATTTTGGTTAAAGATTGGCGCAATTATAAAATACTTGGTCAAACTAGAGACGACGCTATTGGTGAAGCTTTCGACAAAGTCGCCCGCCTCCTTGGGCTACCTTATCCGGGCGGACCAGAAGTTTCCAAACTAGCACAAATTGCTAGAAAAGAATCTCTTCTGCGTAAGTCTGTATTAAGTCCGCATAAGTCCGCGTTTAATTTGCCACGCCCGATGATTGGATCTAGCGACCTTGATTTTTCATTTTCTGGCCTAAAGACCGCCGTTCTTTATCTGATTAAAAAAATCTCCCCCTTAGACGATATAAAGAAAAAAATGCTCGCCCTTGATTTCGAAAATTCTGTTGTGGAAGTGATTATCGCCAAAACAAAAAAAGCGCTCGCAAAAACGAGAGCTAAAATGATCGTCGTCGGTGGTGGAGTAATCGCCAATACTGAAATCAGGAATAATCTAATTAAATTAGCTCAAGAGACAAAAACTCCCCTTATTTTGCCTCCACTTTCTCTTACTGGCGACAACGCTACTATGATCGGTATCGCCGGCTTCATCAAATATCGAGAGCAATTAAAATCTAAGAAAAAACTCCCCGTCTCAATCAAAGCCGACGGAAATCTAAAACTCGGTCACTAGAAAAATAAGAGGGATTAAACCTTATACTAGCTCCTTGACTACCCCTTCGCCATCTGGCTGAGGAGGGCACACCGTTGGCAATGGAAAAGTTGCCACTTTCTCATTACTCTCGCTCTACATCAGCAATAAAAAATCTAAGGACATTATAAAAAAGGCGAGTAACCTACGCGTTCTCGTTGGTCACCCGCCTCTCTGGAAATATGGGAGCTCCTATTTCGTCGGAGCTCTTGCCCTGACAGTCACCCTGATGGTCATCAGGCCCCCTTTCTGTCTGGTTAAGAACATAAGCTCGGCAATCTTCACAGATCGCGACGGCGATCCCCCAGCCAAGCCACCAATCAATGATTGTAGCTTATTTTTAAATAATATCAAGCAATTACATAAGATTACATAAGTCGGACTTATCTAAAACATTATGGTTCTGTTGTCGAATAAGCCTTATTTTGCTATGATACAAAGACATGTCCGAAGAAAAATTGGCTAAATTTGAAAAGCCCTACAATCCAATAGAGACCGAAGGTCGTCTTTATAAAGTATGGCTCGAAAGTGGGTTTTTCAATCCCGACAATCTTCCTTCAGCCAATGACCCTAAAGCCGATCCTTTCTGTATAATAATGCCCCCACCCAATGCCAATGGTCACCTTCACGCTGGCCACGCGCTTTTTGTCACCCTAGAAGACATAATGATCCGCCATGCTCGAATGCGTGGCCAAAAGGCACTCTGGCTCCCAGGAGCTGATCACGCCGGCTTTGAAACTCAAGTTGTTTATGAAAAAAAGCTCGAAAAAGAAGGCCGTTCTCGAATGCAAATGTCTCGCGAAGAGCTTTACCAAGAGATTATGGCCTTCACCATGGAAAACAAAAAATTCATGGAAGAAGAGCTTCGTGCTTTGGGTGCCTCTTGCGACTGGTCGCGTCAAAAATTCACTCTCGATCCTGATATAATTCAATTCGTTTATCAAACTTTCAAAAAATTATACGACGATGGGCTAGTCTATCGAGGTAAACGCTTAGTTAATTGGTGTACCAAACACCAAACATCTCTCTCTGATTTAGAGACGACTCCCATTACCAAAACCGACAAACTTTATTACCTCCAATACGGACCATTAGTGGTTGCCACGGTTCGTCCAGAGACAATGTTTGGTGATGTTGCCGTCGCGGTCAATCCAGGTGACGAACGCTACCAAAAATTAATCGGCGAAACCATCACCGTCCAAACCCCAATCGGCGAAATGGTCCTACCCGTCATCGGCGACGATTCCGTAGAAAAAGATTTTGGCACTGGCGCGCTAAAAATCACTCCCGCTCATGATCAAAATGATTTTGAAATTGCCAAACGCCACGACCTCAAAGCCAAAGAAGTAATCGATCAATACGGCAAATTGAATCAGCTCACCGGCAAATATGCTGGACTTAAAGTCGAAGAAGCAAGAGAAAAAGTCGTTGCTGATTTGCGAGAACTCGGACTCCTGATTAAAGAAGAGGCTTATGAGCACACAGTCATCACCTGCTACAAATGCAACAAAACCCTTGAACCAAGAATCATTCCGCAATGGTTTATTAAAACAAAAACCCTAGCCGAAAAAGCGGCTGGAGCAGTCCGCGATGGTTCACTCCAGATAATCCCCGACTATCAATCCAAAATCTACCTTAATTGGCTTGATGATATCCGCGACTGGAATATTTCTCGTCAAATTGCTTGGGGAATACCAATCCCAGCAAAAATTTGTCCTCATTGCGATTTTGGGGTTGTCGATCTCGATGACCAGATCAGCACTTGTAAAAATTGCCAAGCGCCATTAGAAAAAGACCCCGACACCTTCGACACCTGGTTTTCCTCTGGCCAGTGGCCTCTCGCTACCCTTGGCTATCCCAATAAACCTGATTTCCAAACTTATTACCCGACAGCCGTAATGGAAACCGCTGCCGATATCCTCTTTTTTTGGGTTGCGCGAATGGTTATGTTTGGTCTCTATCTCGATGGACGACTCCCCTTCAAAACCGTCTATTTGCACGGCCTTGTTCGTGATGGTAAAAATCAAAAAATGAGCAAGAGTAAAGGAAATGTGATTAATCCAATCGATATCGGTCAAAAATACGGTATCGATGCCCTACGCATGGCCCTAGTGGTCGGCAATACTGCTGGCTCTGATATGGCACTGGCCGAAGACAAAATCAAAGCTTACAAACATTTTGCCAACAAAATTTGGAATATCGCTCGTTTTATTGCAACTAATTGTCCACCAGAGATACTCTCTGAAGAAATTATTCTTAATGAAATCGACAGTAATTTGCTACACGAATTTCGCAGTCTAGTACAAGAAATTAACACTGACCTAGCAGAATTTCGTTTTCATCTCGCCAGCGAAAAAATCTACCATTATACTTGGCATCGTCTAGCAGACGTAATACTCGAAGAATCAAAAACAATCTTATCCCAAAGTGGCACCGCTAAAAAATCCCGCCAATACCTTCTCCTCTCTATCTTCCGTGATATACTAAAAGTATTACACCCTTTTATGCCTTTCGTCACCGAGGAAATTTGGTCATCTTTCAAAAAAGATGATGAAACTCTTCTTCTAGTGACTCCATGGCCGGATTATGATTAATCCCCATTCATTATTCATCGCTCTCTCAATTATTGTCGTCGGTTTTTTCCCGGCTTTGTTTTGGCTTTGGTTTTGGCTCCATGAAGACAGCAAGAAACCGGAACCCAAAGGCCTAATTTGGCAAACCTTTATTGTTGGTGGGTTGATGGTCTTTGTTGCTTTTGCGCTAGAAAATGCTGTCGCGCGCTTTGGCACTCTTCAGACTCTAAATCTTGATTTAGGCTTTGGCTTAAACACAATATTATCAATCTTTGCCGCTTCACCCATCTTTTTTCTTTGGTCACTAATAGAAGAAGTGGTAAAATTTGTTGCCGTCTATCTTACAGCCTTTCGTCGTCGCTATTTTGACGAACCGGTAGATGCCATAATTTATATGATTACTGGTGCTCTCGGTTTTTCTGGCGTCGAAAATGCCCTATTCCTTTTCAACACCCTTCTTTCCGGTGAAAATATTTCTACTATCCTTTTCACCGGCAATCTTCGCTTTATTGGAGCAACAATTCTTCACACTATTTCTTCCGCGGCTTTAGGGTGTTTTCTTGGTCTAGTCTTTTACCGCTCTCGTTGGATTAAGCTCGGAATGCTCATCCTAGGTTTAATCACAGCTACCGCCTTGCACGCTATGTTTAATTTTTTTATAATTGTCAATGAGGGTAAGTTGATGTTGCCAATCTTTGTCTTAATGTGGTCTTGCGGATTGGCTCTAATTATGTTTTTCGAAAAAATTAAAAATATTAAACAAACATTCTAAATTCTTATGGGGCTTTTCAAAAAAGATAAAAGATCATTCTTTGAGCGTATTACCGGCAGTATCACTGTCGATGAAGATGATTTTGACTTAGACGAAGAAGAAACCCGACCGCAAACTTCAGCCAAACAACCGATCATCCAAAAAGACAAAGAATGGGGCGGTCTTAATTTGGAAGAAGAGGAGGAAGAGGGGGAATTATCTGTCGATGTTTACGAATCGCCTTCGGAGATAGTTATCCAGACCATGATTGCCGGTGTCAAACCAGAAAATATGAATATTTCCATTACTCGCGAAGCTGTCACCCTCCAAGGTCGTCGTGAACGCCAATCCGAAGTCTCGTCCAGTGACTATGTTGTCAAAGAATTATACTGGGGTAATTTTTCTCGAACAATCAGTTTACCAAGCGAAGTTGAACCAGAAGAATCAGAAGCCTTTGAAAAGCATGGTCTCCTCACTCTCCGCCTGCCCAAAATAGACAAAAACAAAATCCAAAAAGTCAAAATTCGTTCGATCTAGATTCTACCCACCTAAAAAGCCACTTCATGCAAAGTGGCTTTTTAGGTGGGTAGAATTAAACACACCAACCTTAAATCAAGGTAATCAAAAAAACAAACACTAGTGCTCGGGGCCGGGGTCGAACCGGCGACCTATCGCTCTTCAGGCGAGCGCTCTACCAACTGAGCTAC
>CAYUNI010000005.1:0-40182 GCA_964446245.1 uncultured Candidatus Saccharibacteria bacterium | reverse complement strand
GCCCACAGCAAAACTACTGTTTTGGCAGTGGGCGAGAGCAGAAGAAACTGCTTTCTTCTGTGAGGGAGACGAGAAGGCCGGAGCCATATCGAGTCTAGCGAGATAGGCGAGGCGGGGTCGCGAACACTTAGATTTTTGCGATGGTAAGTTTTAACGAACCAGAAGCAAAAAGCTTAGTGATTTGTGACCGAGTCTCCCCTCGCCCACAGCAAAACTACTGTTTTGGCAGTGGGCGAGAGCAGAAGAAACTGCTTTCCGATGTAGACAAATTTCGCGATCGCGAAATTTGTCTACATCGGGTTTTATGAATTTTATGGGTTTTATATTTTAATTACCACAACAAACAATATGATAGAAAATTATTTATTAAAAAACATTTTAATAAGCTTTTCTTCTCCATCTATATAATCTGACACAACAAAAAGAACACTAGAATCCAAACCAATTTCGGCTTTTAATAAAGCAATGAATTCCTCACAATCATAAGGAGATACCCAAACACTATTTTGTAATTTAATAAAATTAAAATCACTAAGTTCTTTTCTTAAATAATCTCGTTCTTTTTTGTTTTTTTCTCTTATGTCAAAAATTACTAATCGCCATTTTTTATCCCAATTCAATCCCTTTGCTTTTTCTTTGGACCTCAATAAGGCTAATTTATGTTCGCCCTTTGAAGTTAAAATAATTTCATTTTCACGATATTTGATTAAACCATCTTCTTTCAATTTTTTTATCTTTTTAGTTAGATAATTTTTTCTCGTTCGATATAATTTCCGATCTGATTCAATCCCCAAATCTCTTAAGGAATTAGATAACGCTATCGCCATCTCTATCCCCCGATATAAAGAAATTGTACCTAAAAGCAATCTAGTATAATCTATTTTTGCATCAGGGTGAAAAGTTTTTCTTTTTTTATAAATCATAAATTATTAGTCGTTAAATTTGCTAAAAAAATAAATTAATTTCTGCCTTCAATCTCTCATAAATCTTTTACCCCTTATTTATTTTACTTCTTTTTCCAATGTAGACAAATTTCGCGATCGCGAAATTTGTCTACATCGAAGTGCATGGTGTATGAAAAGTATATAGAGTATATGCAGAGTGGATATCTTGCCAGCCCATTAGCTACCAAATTAGCAAGAAAGATCAAGCCGGTGTATATTACCTAATATGCTTGACTTTTTGATATAAATAGTGTATAATTAAAGACAGAATAGCCAAAAGAGGCCTGTCGTCTCTTTTGTTTGGATAAGACCTTTGTCAATCAAATTCACCTCCCTAAACTAAGGGGAGAAAAGGAGACGAGTGATGGAACAGTTCATGATGGTGATGGGAATCTTGGTTGGGCTGATTGGCTTAGGCTATGTCGGTCTGCCTTTGTGGGCCTATCTCTTGGCCCCGACCAACCTCTTTTTTACCTTCGTCAACGAAGGTACGGCCAAAGTGGTTATGCGCGGAGGAAAGTTCCAACGCGTAATCATCGCGCTAAAAGGACATTACCTTAACGACAATGGAGACGTTGTCAAAAGCGGTGACCCTGAAAAGCTTCGGTGGTTCGAAAGAATTTCTGGTGCTTATTGGGTAGGAATACCCCCCTTCTTCAGAGTCCATACCTACGGTTTTCTCTGGACCACTTTATCTAAAGAAGAAGTTGGGGGTGAAATCGTAGAAAAACCAAAACAGCGGGAAGAAAAGGAAATGGACAACGTCTTCATAAAAGATAGGGTCTATTTGGGGTATATTTTCTCAGCAGAGACAAAAGAAGGGATGCCGGTGGATATTAGGTACCTAATCACCCTTCGGGTAGTCAATCCCTACAAAGCGCTCTTCTTGGTCCATCGCTGGCTTGAAGCCACTCTCGATCTTGTCTCTCAGAGTGGAAGACAATATGTAGGAAGAAGAACTTACCAACAGCTGATCTCGAAAGAGACAGCCGATCCTAAGAAAGGTTTCTCTGGAGGGATAAGCACTCTCGAAAATCAAATTCTGAAAAACTATGGTGTATTTTTTGTAAAAGCAGAAATACACTCAGTCGAACCAGCAGGAACAGCCGCCGAAAAGTATCGTGAGGCTTCGATCAGAGCCTATTTGGCCGAGACGATCAAAAATGCGACAATCACCGAGGCTGAGGGTGAGGCTAGAAAAAACGTGCTAATCGGTAAATCTAAAGCCGAAGCCCAACAGTTTCAAAATGACGTTTACAAAAAAAGCCCAGAGGCGACACGAGCATCCTATGACGCACAAGTTGGCATAGCCCAAGGAATTAGGTCGATTGCCGCAAGCATCGCCCAAGCATTAGCTGGGCAAGGGAGGACTTAAGATGAGTTTTTTCTACGGACTTTTGGCTGCCTTTGGGGCTGTAGTTGGGATTATTCTCCTCATCGGATTGGTCTGGGGTAGTATCCAGATCCAAAGACGATTGGGAGGAGCCGCAACCTTCTCGTCAAACCAAGCTCGGATCCTGATTGGGTTGGGACTGCTGATGGTTCTAGCGCTGATGGCAACGCCATTTTTGATCCAAGCCACCATCGCGCGGCCACGACTGATGTGGTCGTTGATAGGACTCACCGTCATGTTGGCGATCCTATACTGGGGCCAGTTGACGCCCCAAGCTTTCGCCAGCTGGCGAAAGCGGATTACTGCCATTGGAATCGTGATCGTAGTAATCGGAATGGGATACTACTATCTCGTTCCAAAAGTCGAAAACGCCTACCAGTCGCTCTCGACGACCGCCAGCGGAGGCAGTGGGACAAGAGGTCAGGTGGTAGCCTCAAGACTCCCCGGCTCGTTCGGCGAGGATCGATTCACAGTCCCCGCCGGACAGAAAGTCTCCAAGTCTATCCCCATCGGCTGTGAAGGTAGTCTAGTGGAGGAGGACGGAACGACGGACGACTATGTCGTCTATGTCGGCGACAAACCGGTAGATAATACCACCGGCACGAAGAGTAACCACATCTTCGTCGCTGGCAAGGACGGAAAGGAGGTGAAGATGATTATGTCGTGGTGGCCGAAACAAAAAAAGTGACGGTCACCACCCAAAAGGCGGGCGCACACAAGTGCACCCGCCTTTTCTACTATCGATAATTTAATTTTTTAGCTCAAAGAATTTATCGTATCTGATAATATCTTTAAAATCCCAAAAACCGAAACCATGATCGCCATTCCCACTACTCCCCAGATCATGTGTTCTTTACCTTTTGTCTTAATCTCGGTGCTATTTCCCTTCCTAAAAGACTCAACGACTCCCAGCAAAAAAGCGACCAATGCTAGAGCAAACAACAAACCAATAATCGGATTAAGAATATGGGTTTGGATCGAAGCTAAAATCGGGATATCGACACGATTCATGGAGACTAATAGTCAAAAAATTACATGCCCGGCTGAGGAATTTCTGGAAATTGAGCGGGGGCACCACTGTCCACCCCTACTGTCCTTTGAACTATTGACACCAAACCCCAAACTGAGACCATCACAGCAATAATGATAACACCCATCACCATTTGCCCAGCGGCTTTGGCTCTCTCCTCACCAGCTTTAGTCAAATACTTGATCAAAGTATAAATAAAATACAAAACAGCAACTCCTATAAGTAACGGAACGAGAGCATCAACAAACTTCCAAACTTCACCAACACCTTCTTGCAGACTTGAGATCGCCAAAGCAAACATTGGCATAATCGCCGAAGCGACAATTGAAATTTTTAATAACTTGTTTGTCATAAACTTAAACTATAAATTAAACTACTAATTTTTTATAATTAAAACGACTGATTAATCTAACTATATTCTAACAAAACTCTTACAAATAGGGAATAGAGGGGGGACTGGATAAGTCAGCGCCGGAGAAAAAAGTATTCACTACAACTTGCACCAAACCCCAAACTGAGACCATCACCGCAATCGCAATTATACTATAAATCATCAAATCTTTTGCCTCTTTCTTCTCTTTCACTAAATCCCCTTGCAAAAGCTTAACCAAATTTATGATAAAGAAAACTACCGCCAAACCAATCATCAAAGCAACCAAGGGATTAAGAATGGTGCTTATTACTTTAGAAACAATGCACTGAAAAGTAAGATCGCCACAAGAAGAATCCACCACTGGGGTTTGATTTTGGACGACGCTATTTCCTGGACCACCAGTCTTAAATAAATCAGCCAACGGAAAAACTGTCTGACTCCCACCTCCCGTACCACCACCCATCTGCGCCTCTGCCGATTTCACCCCAAAAGAGAGACCCAACCCGGCAAACAAAAAACAAATAAGACTTATAGTAAAAATTTTTAGCGCTTTATTTTTTTTCATAATAAATTAATTAGCTAATGTGCTAGGAGTCACCGAACCTAATTGTTCGACCGTATTTCTCAAAGCAGTCGCAATTACAAAAGCCGCCAAAATTAAAGCGGCGCCAATCAAAGTCCATTTTATAGCATCTTTAGCTTTTTCTAAGTCCCCCGGCTTACCTCGCGACCAAACAAACAAAAATCCCGCATAGATAATCATCATCGTCATAAAAACCGTCCCGATCTGAACAATAATATCCAAAATATCCGCCAAAAGCTCTTGGATATTGGCCGCTTTAAGCGGATTCTCTAAGAAATTCCCGCCCCCTCCAGCAAGTGGGGTCTCATTAGCCCCGCCCCATAATGTTTCCGGCCCACCACCGGCAGGAGTACCACCGGTCACCTCCTGCGCCCCGACAAAAATCGGACTAATTATTAAAAGTAACGCAAAAAAAGAAATGATTATTTTTTTCATATTAATTTTGGAGGGTTTGATTTATTTTACCACCCGGCTCGGTGCTTGGATCAATCAAGCCGACAATAAAGGTGCGGAGCAAAAGATAGGCCGACAAGACAATCAAAAAACCATACAAAATATCTTTGAGAATTTTTTTCGCCTGCGCTTTTTTATCAGATACTGGTGTCATCGTATAATAGATACCAGCCAAAATAATCCCGAAGGTCGCCACCATCGCCGCCGAGGCAACCAGATAATTCAAAACATTACTCACCAATTTCAACAAAGCGTTAAAATCACACTTGACTGTACCGGCGATACCACTTGCCTCTCCCGAGCAAGGGATGAAATTATAAGCCAATGCCCCAATAGGAAAAACCCAAACAAAAGAAATTAAAACAAAAAGCATCACTGGTCTAATTTTCACAAAGTTGATTTTATAAGACATCATAAAAAATTATAATCCCAAACGGCCAAGCAAGGAAGTCAATTCAGCATTTGCCTGCCCCAAAGCCTCATTACTTGTTGCTCGACCAGTATTTATCGCCTCAATCATCGTCTGAAAAATATTCAAAGTAGCAGCCGGATCTGGATCGAGCCAAGTCAAGCTAGATAAAGCGCTTCGATAAACAACTGCCAAAAATGGATCGCTAGTTCCCGAAGCAAGAACACTGCGTCGGACAGGAGCTAGGCCAAATTGTGCCAAAAGTTTAGGGAGATTTTTGTCATTAGCCAAAGTAGCGCCAGCCAATACCGCATAAGCTGGTTTAGCGCTTTTTTTCATCACGGCAACACCATAAATCTTGGCATAGGTTGTCTGGCGATTAGCCTCTCTTTGAGGGACGATGGCAACATCAAAGTTAAGATGAGGATTCTGATTTTTGATTGTCGCTCGCTCGGTCGCAAAACCAAAATAAGTTGCTAGATTGCCCGCCAAAAAAGAATCTCTGGCTTGGGGTAAGGAGCGATTCCAAGTATAGCTTGACTTACTAGGGTTGGAAAATTGAGTAAAGAAATCTACAGCCGCCTGCGCGGGAGACCCAGATTGATTGGCAGTCTGTTCAGCTAAACGACTTTCCAAAGAGCCACGATCGTCATAGCTTGTAATTTTATTCCCCGACTGCAACAACAAGAGTGCTAAAATATCTTTAGCGCGACGGTTATTAAAAAATTCTCCTAAAGGTGTAGCGCTGACAACAATATTTTTAGCCTGATCTAATTTAGTTAAAGCTGAAACATTAAGCAAAAATTCCGACCAATTGACAGGTGCTAGCGCCAACCCTGAGTTTATAAACAGATCTTTATTGTAATACATGATCAAAGGGTCTATGGCTAAGGGAAAAGCCAAGACCCCTTCGTTCGATAAAAATTTTTGACTACCATCGATATAATTATCCAAAAAATCACGCTCCGGCAAAGAAGAAAACGGGATCGTCAAGATTTTGTTCTTTTGGCGTAAAAGAGACTCTTGCGTCAAAATTGCCAAATCAGGCCCACTGCCTGAAGCCAAAGCTTCAGTCAATGTATCATCGAAAGAATCGCTCCGCTTTTCAATGTATTTTAAATTAAAAGAAGCTTCATTTTCTTTATTAAAATCGCTCAAAAAAGAATCAATTACTCCTTGAGGAAAAGTCCCCCATAAAACAATTGTCCCTCCGGCCCCTCCGGCTGGCGGACGAAATCCCGGCAAAATACCAGAAAAAATCAATATAGCCACCAAAGCGGAGAAACCAAAAATTGAAAATAAAACGGGACGGAACCAACTTGTCATAAAATTTATTTTTTAATCATAATTAACCCATAATGATGATCACCTGCAAAAAAACTACCCTTAAATGAAAAACCAGCCTGCTCAAAAATCGCTCGCGCTTTTTCTTCGGTGACAATGGCCGATTCCGCTGGACCCAAGTTTCCAAAAGATCCTTGCCAATCGACAATCAAAACCTTCCCCCCAGGCTTCAAAATGCGCTTTGCTTCCAATGCTAAAGTGTAAGCGGAATTTGTCTGAAATAAAATATTGGCCACCAACAAAACATCAGCAATACCATCTCGAAGTTTAGACCCACCCAAAACCTCAACATCGCCCCAAATAATCTCTATCTCCGTCAAACCTTCTCTCTTGGCATCCTGTTTGAGACGAAGGAGCAAATCTTTTTGGACATCAATCGCATAAACTTTCCCTCCAGGGCTAACCAAATGCGCCGCCGCTAAAGTGTAAGCGCCAATTCCCGATCCAAAATCAGCAACCGTCATTCCGGGTAATAAATTAAGCTGAGCTAAATTCTTAATCGGTTCGACAAAAGACATTATTTAAATTATAGCACGCCCCCAAAAATAAAGTGGGCTAAGCTGTGAATTGCTAAAATCAAAAAGTAAGGTACGACCTTACGCTAGCGTAAGGTCGTACCTTACTTAAAATCAAAGGCAAGTTAAAGAAGCGATATTATCTCCTTCGCGTAATTTCATTATACGGACCCCCTGAGTCTGGCGTCCAGAGCTTGAAATCTCTTTCAAGGCTGTCCGCAAAATCTGTCCATGTTTCGATATCGCTACCATTTCTTCTTGAGTTCCATCGAGAACCTTGCTTGCCACTAATAGACCGGTTTTCTTTGTCACTTGGGCCGTCTTGATTCCTGAGCCACCACGCTTTTGGATTTTATATTCCTTTAATTTGGTCATTTTACCAAAACCATTTTCCGACATCACTAAATACAAACCATCAGCTTGATCTTTTTTAACAGTCTCCGCCCCAATTACCGCATCAGATTTTTTAAGCTTAATTGCCCGCACTCCAGCAGCATTGCGTCCCATTTCTCGAATATCCGATTCCTTAAAGCGAATGGCTTGTCCACCCATTGTCGCTAAAATCACCTGATCCCCCTTTTCAACCGGGCAAACCGAAAGCAACAAATCATTATCAGAAAGCTTGATCGCAATCAAACCACTTCGTCTAACATCATGGAAACTAGCAGCCGAAACCTTCTTGGCAATACCGTCTTTAGTCACCATTAAGAGAGATAGGTTAGATTTTTTCAACTCTTTTGGCATAGGTAAAACAGAAGTCACTTTTTCGTCAGCAGACAAAGATAAGAAATTCATTATTGACTTGCCACGAGTAGCGCGTTTTCCCTCTGGCACCTCATACATTTTAATCTGATAGGCCTTACCTCGATCAGTAAAAAAGAGCAAATCACTATGAGTATTAGCCGTCAAGAAAATCGAAACAAAATCTTCTTCTTTAACATTGAGATCAATCACCCCGACCCCGCCCCGACGCTGAGACTTGTATTCACTTGGATCCGTCCGCTTAATATAACCCCCCGAAGTTAAAACTAAGACATTTTCTTTTTCGGGAACTAAATCTTCGGCGTTGATTTCTTTGACTCCCCCTTTTATCACTTTGGTTCGACGATCATCGGCATATTTCTCGCGAATTTCTAAAAATTCTTTCTTGATAATCGCCAGCACTTTTTTCGGATCGGCTAAAATTGATTTTAATTCTTTAATCAAAGCAAGCTTTTCCTTCAATTCATCTTCAATTTTCTTTCGTTCCAAGCCGGCCAATTTCTGAAGACGCATTTCCAAAATCGCCAAAGCTTGGATCTCGGTAAATTTAAAACTCTTCATTAAATTAAGCTTGGCCTCTTCGGTATCTTTAGACTTCTTGATTAATTTAATAATCTCATCGATATGATCTAAAGCTTTCTTTAACCCCTCTAAAATATGAGCACGTTCTTCCGCTTTGCGTAAATCGTATTTGGTTCGACGAACAACTACCACCTGACGATGATTCAAAAATTCTTCCAAAATCGAACGCAAAGAAAGAAGCCGAGGAACACCATCAACAAGAGTCAGGAGATTAAAGTGGAAAATTGTCTCCAGATCAGTATGTTTGTAAAGAGAATTTAAAATTTGCTGAGGTTGAGTACCAGTCTTTAGATCAATCACAATTCGAATCTCTTTTGTTGATTCGTCTCGGATATCTCTGATCCCCTCTAATTTTTTATCACGAACCAAATCAGCGACAGCAACAATCAATTCGGACTTATTTACCTGATAAGGAATCGAGCTAACTATAATTTGAAAATTTCCCGCCTTATTCTCGGTAATCTCAGCTTCTCCACGAATAATTACTCCACCTTTACCAGTCGCATAAGCATGGCGAATATCTTGAATATTGAAAATCATTCCTCCGGTCGGAAAATCTGGCCCCTGAACAAATTCCAGTAAATCTTCAGTTGTTGCTTCTGGATTATCAACCAAATGTATCAACGCGTCCATCAACTCTCCCAGATTATGTGGCGGGATCTTTGTCGCCATACCGACAGCGATACCCATCGCCCCATTCAACAAGAGATTAGGGATAGCCGAAGGTAGCACCAATGGCTCATTTCTTGTGCCATCATAATTAGGCGTGAAGTCTACCGTCTCTTTTTCAATATCACGCAAAAGCTCACTTGTAATTTTCGACATTTTAGCCTCGGTATAACGCATCGCCGCCGCCGAATCGCCATCAATGGATCCAAAGTTACCTTGGCCAGCAACCAATGGATAACGCATCGCAAAATCTTGAGCCATACGAACCATGGCATCATAGACTGAAGCATCGCCATGCGGATGATACTTACCCAACACATCACCAACTACTGTTGCCGATTTACGAAATTTGCTTTGAAAGGTTAGACCTAGATCATGCATCGCATACAAAATACGACGGTGGACAGGCTTCAAACCATCACGGACATCAGGCAAAGCGCGTCCAACTATTACCGACATAGAATAGTCGAGATAGCATTCTTTCATCTCTCGTACTATATCAATCGGCAATAATCGATCAGCGGGTACGCCCAGATCTTCGTTTTTTTCTTCTTTATTTTGTTTTGCTTTTGCCATATTTTTTCGTCAAATTAAATTATTTTCCTCGCCAGACACGCCAACCTTCAGCCACCGACTCTCCAAAATATCCCACCCCCGCTTTAAACTTAACCCAAGTCGATGATTCTCGGACGGGAGTATTGACCTCAATGTTTTGTTCTGGCGGCTTAGTCTCTAAACTATCACCATTCGACAAAATAACCAAAAAATTAATCAGCCACAAGAAAAAAATTATTGCGGTAATCACAGACGCTAAAGTAAAGACCAACTTTTTCTTTTCTGGTTCTGAGAGCTCTCGCCAAGAGATTATTTTTTCTTGCCAATTAGCCATAATTAATTTTTCAAAACTACCACTTCAGCTTCTTTGCCCTCTAAATCTTTACGCTTGATTGTCAGCTTATCGGCAATATTCTCCTTCCCGCCAGCCGCCTCCTTCAAAAAAATCTTCAAAGCTTCCTCTCCCCCCTTATCATCATAGGCGATTGGGATAATCATTTTTGGTTCAAGCCCTGCCGCTAATCGGGCAGCAGCCTTTGGCTCCAAGACATCCCCTCCTCCGACTGGGACAAATAAAATATCGACATTCCCAATATCTTCTATCGTCTCAGCTGACAAATCAGCCTTCGCCAAAAGACCCAAGTGGCAAACCTTAATCCCATCAATAGTCAAATCAAAAACAGTATTAATCTTTCCTTCTGGGCCAGACGAAGCAAAACCATGAATAAAAATATCATTCTTCTCATATTCGCCCGGACCATCAATAACAAAAGGAATTTTGTTAGAATAGGTGACAGTCTCCGTGCTTCCCGCCTCGGGACCACGGACAGCCAAGAGGGCTAAATCCGCCCCAAAACGAGACACTTTAGAATCAAGTTCGCGACCAATCGGACTAAAAGCAACAGTCAAATCGCCTTGCTGAATTTTAATAAAAGCTCCTCCCAAGTGATTGATTACCATATATTTCAATTATAGCAAAAAAGTCGACGATTTCAAAGCAAAAAGTGAGGGCTTGCTTATACCTTAATTTTATAATATAATTCAGCCATTAATAGACCTGTGAAGGCGTATTGCCAATATCGGGGCCCTAAGCGAAAGCAGGGTTAATTTATTTGTTTTTATGTCTGATAAAGAATTAGATGCGGTAATCACCACCGAAGATCAAGACGGTGAAAAAATAGAAGTTGCGCCTAGGCGTTTAATGGAAGAGGTCGTAAAAGGATCTCTGACCACACCAGAAGTTGGTACCCTATTAGAAGGTCGTGTAATTGCTAAAGAAAAATTATCTCTCTATGTAGACCTGCCACCATTTGGCACTGGTCTTATTTTTGGTCGAGAATACCTAAATGCTCGAGATCTCATCAAAAAGATTTCAATTGGCGACACCGTCACGGCCAAAGTCGTCGATCCTGAAGGCGAGCGTGGCTATATCGAATTGTCACTCAAAGAAGCGAAGCAAGCCCTAATCTGGAGCGACGCTGAAAAAGCAATGAAAGCCAAAACTCAGTTTGATCTAATGGTCAAAGACGCTAATAAAGGAGGCTTAATTATGGAATGGCAAGGTATCGATGGATTCATCCCTGCTTCTCAGCTAAAAGCTGATCACTATCCACGAGTAGCTGATGGCGACAAGGATAAAATCGCTGATGAGCTAAAGAAATTGGTCAATAAAATGCTATCTGTCACCATCATCGGGATCGATCCCCGAGAAGGTAAATTAATTTTCTCAGAAAAAAGCCAAGACAATAAAGTCAAGCGCTCTATTATCGAAAAGTATTCTCTGGGCGATGTTGTCGAAGGTGAAGTCACTGGCGCAGTAGATTTTGGAGTCTTCATCAAGATTGAGGAGGGTCTAGAAGGCTTAGTCCATATTTCCGAAATAGATTGGTCGCTAGTCGAAAACCCACGAGAAGTTTTTTCTGTTGGTCAAAAAGTAAAAGCTAAAGTAATCGAAATCAAAGACGACAAAATCTCTCTGTCGATCAAAGCTTTAAAGGAAAACCCTTGGCAAGAAGCTGAAAAGAAATACAAGAAAGGCGATGTCGTCAAAGGTGTTGTAATCAAGCACAATAAACACGGCGCCTTAATCTCGATCGAAGAAGGTGTGGCTGGCTTAGTTCATATTTCTGAATTTAAGAGCGAGGATGATCTCCGCAAGACCCTAGAACTAGGCAAAACTTATACCTTTACAATCAACCTCTTCGACGCCAAAAATCAAAAAATGACTTTGAGCTTCGGCGTAATCCCAGTAATTAAAGAGGAAGAAAAGAAGGCTGATTAAATATTAAAAACTTCATCAAGGGCGTGCCTTGATGAAAAAATAACACCGACCAGCAAAAACGCTGGTCGGTGTTATTGCTTATTTTTTAAAAATGTGATATAATACAAAACAGATTCCCGCAGCGTACCATGTGAAAATCAAAAAAATCTCTCATTTGGTACACTGTAAAAAGAGCCGTGCCCAACCCAACCCTGTTGGTTAAGGTTGTAGGTCGGCTCGAGGTTAGGTCAAGGATAGGAATTAGTATCGGGACGAT
This sequence comes from uncultured Candidatus Saccharibacteria bacterium, assembly GCA_964446245.1. Taxonomy (GTDB): domain Bacteria; phylum Patescibacteriota; class Minisyncoccia; order Phycocordibacterales; family XYD1-FULL-46-19; genus CAYUNI01. Next base: position 28,033 of record CAYUNI010000005.1, on the reverse strand, counting down.
TCTCGAACAGCCCCGAAATCTGAACCCTACTCCTCCCTAGCGACAGCCCCGCGCCTGATCAGCGACGGGGCTTCTCTTTTTTATTGATTAAATTCCCCCATCGCTCGTTCTCGCCCACTTTCAATTACCGTGAGCACTGCTTGAACTGCTTCTTTAATCATCTTTTGACCTACAGTTTTCTCTGCTGGTTTCAATTTACCTAAGACAAATTTTTTAATTGCCTCCTCTCCAGTCGGTTTACGCAACTTACCCGAAGAAGTCGTCGAACCAATCCCTAGTCTAATCCGAACAAAAGCTTTAGATTTAAGAGCGCGCATAATTGACTCTAAACCTTTATGGCCCCCCGCCCCGCGATCGAAACTGATTTTTATCTTACCCAGAGGCAAATCGAGATCATCATGAACTACAATCATTTTTTCAATCTGCTTTGATCCTTTTGCTAATCCGATGATACTTTTACCCGAAAGATTCATAAAAGTTTCCGGCAAAACCAAAGTGACTTTTTCTCCAAATAATTCCCCTTTAGCGATTAGTGCTTGGTGCTTTTTATCTAAGCACCAAGCAGTAAAATCACCTTCTCCTTTAGACAACGCCAAAGTCAAAACAGTCGTCCGGCCAAAATTATGCCTCGTCTCTTCATACTCACCACCTGGATTACCCAGACCAACAACTAAAAAAGCCATATAGTTTAATTTTAACACAAAATCTCAACTTGCGTCAAAATTTTTTTACCGTATAATAGAGCCATTATGGACCCTAAAAATCCTTATTTAGACGCTAATTGGCCTCGAGAAAAAAGCCTTCGAGCGACCATCTGGGATGTTGTAAAATTTGCTCTTCTCACCTTGGCAATTGTTCTCCCTATTCGAGCTTTTGTCGCTCAACCATTTATTGTTAGCGGGCAATCAATGGACCCGACCTTTCGTACTCGACAATACTTAATCATCGACGAGCTTTCCTATTTCTTTCGCCAGCCCGAACGAGGCGAAGTAATCGTCTTTCGTTTTCCCGAAGATCCATCAAAATTTTTCATTAAACGAGTGATTGGTCTGCCGGGTGAAACAATATCAATCAGAGCCAACAAAGTCACCATTACCACCACCGACAAAAAAGTAATCACTCTCGATGAACCCTACACCCAAGGCAATACTTATCCGAGTATCAATACCACTCTCAAAGACAAAGAATACTTTGTAATGGGTGACAATCGAGAATTAAGCTATGATTCTCGTCGTTGGGGAGCATTACCGAGAGAAATGATCAAGGGACGAGCCCTAGTTCGCCTCTTCCCACCATCACAGATTGGCCTTCTACCCGGAGATTATTCAAATCAAGATTCTAATTAAAAAATATATTTTAATTTTATGCCGAAAGAAATCAAAAAAAGCGTTTCTACAAAAAATTCTAAAAAAGACGATTTGCGCTCGCCCAAAGGTATGCGCGATTTAATTGATGGTGAAGTTTTTTTAAACCAAGGTTTTTTTGAAAAAGCAGCCGAGCTCGCTCTCTATTATGGTTTTCGGCCGATAGAGACGCCTATCCTAGAACAAGCCGAGACTTTTTTGCGCGGGGTCGGAGCGGGTACTGATATCGTCGACAAAGAAATGTATACCCTAAAAACCAAAGGTGGTGATCACCTTGTCTTACGCCCAGAAGGCACAGCCAGTGTCATGAGAGCCTACCTCGAAAATGGAATGCAATCTCTGCCTCAACCGGTAATGTTTTATTACCATGGACCATTTTTCCGTCACGAAAATCCCCAAAAAGGCCGTTATCGCCAATTCTACCAATTTGGTCTAGAAATTCTGGGAACAAAAAAGAGTATCGCTGACGCCACAATAATCATGCTTTCTGTTGTTATCCTAAAAGAAGCAGGGCTCGATAATCTAACCGTCTCTATTAATAGTATCGGCGATGCCGACTGCCGTCTAAACTATCGCCGGGAATTGATAAATTATTACAAAAAACATCTAAAAACTATCTGTGCTGATTGTCGCGAACGACTCAAGACTAATCCCCTGCGCTTGTTAGACTGTAAAAATCCTCAATGCCAAGAAGTAAAGACGAATGCCCCAGAGACTGTCGCTTATCTTTGTGGTCCATGTAAGCAACACTTCAAAGAAGTATTAGAATACCTAGAATCAATGAATATTCCTTACGAAATAAACAGTAATCTTGTTCGAGGTCTCGACTATTATTCCCGCACCGTCTTTGAAATCACCACAGCCGTCACCGATGAAAATGGTGAGGTCACAAACTCCCTTTCTCTTGCCGGCGGCGGTCGATACGACTATCTATCCAAAGTCTTAGGGAGCAAAAAAGAAGTCCCAGCGGTCGGCGCTTCTATTGGAGTCGATCGAGTAATCGCTCTGCCAAACTATGTCAAATGGTCCCCACGCTTAGTCAAAAAGCCAAAAATCTTTTTCATCCAGTTAAGTCAAGACGCCAAACAAAAAAGTTTTGAGATTATCGAAATTCTCCGCAAGGCTCATATTCCCATTGCTCAATCCTTGTCCAAAGATTCTCTCTCTGTCCAATTAGCAATGGCAGAAAAAGCAAACGCCCCCTATGCGCTAATCCTCGGACAAAGAGAAGTAATTGATGGGACGGTAATCGTCCGTAATATGGACTCTCGTTCTCAAGACACTATTAAAATCAGCAAACTTGCCGAATATATCAAAAAAATTAAATAAGAAAAAGGCACCCAACCGTCCATCGCCAAAAATAAACTCCAACAGCCACACCCATAAAGAGGCGGTCAAACAAGCAATCACCTTGGCTAGTTCTATTGATTCAACAAAAATTTTTCGCGATAGTTGGCCAGAAAAAGTCCTCACTTCGACTGATAAAATAGTTTCCGAAATAAAAGCCGGCTGGAATGACGAAATTACTAGGCGTCGTGATTTTCGCGCGGTACCAACCTGCACAATCGACCCGATTGATGCCAAAGACTTTGACGATGCTTTATCTGTCCAATCTTTACCCAATGGAAATTGGGAAATTGGCGTTCACATCGCCGATGTTTCCTTTTATGTTCGCGAAGAAAGCCCCCTAGACCAAGAGGCCGCCAAACGAGGAACCTCGGTCTATCTCGTCGGACAGACTATCCCTATGCTCCCGCCGCTTCTCTCTGAAGATTGGTGTAGCCTAAAACCAAAAGTCGAACGCTTAGCCTACTCAGCCGTCTTTGAATTAGATCACGATGCTAAAATACTCAATCGCTGGTTTGGCCGAACAGTAATTTTTTCCAATGAAAGATTTAGCTATGAGCAAGCGCAAAACATAATCGATACCGGTAAAGGGCCGCTAGCTAAAGAACTAGAAATACTCAATCAATTAGGACAAAAATTAGAAGCAGAAAAAATCGCCGGTGGCGCAATAGATTTTCGATCTAACGAAGTCGCTGTAGTTATTGGCCCAGATAAAGAAATTGCTGATATCCACCGCAAAGAACATCTCTTCACTCACAAATTAGTCGAAAATTTTATGCTTCTAGCAAACCGAGAAGTTGCTGAATTCGCTACACGCTACAATCATAAACGCCCAAATACTTTCGTCTATCGAATTCACGATTTACCAGATTTAGAAAAACTCCAATCCTTAGCCGACTTCCTATCGCCTCTTGGCTACAAACTTGACTTCACTAATCAGGGTGACAAGACCACCTCTGCGATTAAAAATTTACTTCAATCAGTCATCGGTCAACCAGAAGAAGGTTTTGTTAATAAAGCGACCATCAGCGCCATGAGCAAAGCTGTCTATTCTTTAAAAAATATTGGTCATTATGGTCTTGGTTTCCCCAATTACACCCACTTCACTTCACCGATTCGCCGTTATCCAGATTTAATGGTTCACCGCCTTCTTGACTATTATCTTCACCAGAAAAAAACAACCGAAGAGCAATTAGCAAAATATAGCGAGCTTGCTATTCGTTCCTCAGCAATGGAACGCTTAGCTATGGAGCTTGAGCGCGATTCACTAAAAAAAGCTCAAGCAAAATTTATGTTAAGTCAACCAGATTTGCCTCGTCAAGGAATTATTTCTGGGGTTATCGAATGGGGAATTTTTGTTGAAGATATAGCAAGCTCAGCCGAAGGCTTGATCCGCATTCGCGACCTCACTGACGACTTTTATCAATTCGACGAAAAACGCTACGCCCTAATCGGCAAGCGCCACAAAAAAGTCTATCGCCTCGGTGACCAAATAACTTTCCGAATCAAAAAAATTGACCCCAAAGAAGGACTGATTGATCTAGTATTAGAAAAATAGCATTCAACCTACTACTCAACCTTTTTGTTTCCTTGTATTTAAAGCCCCGACCTTAAGAGACTGCGAGGTCGGGGCTTGTTGTATTCTAAAGTTCGACCTTTTTTGAATTTTTGTATTTTAAGGTCAGACTTTTCTGCGTTTTTTCAAATCAAGAAAGGGCGGGCTTCTCTGGAGTACCAGCGAGGCCCGCCCTTTTTGCATTTCAAGCCCCGACCTTTTTTGAATTATGTATTTCAAGGTCGGGGCTTTCTGCCCATTTACAGATTCGTATCAAGTAATCCGCGTTCCGCCGGCTGGCGGAGTCCGCATTTGATTATTTCGCATAAGCGGTCGCTTCATCAAATTTGATCGACAAAAGTCGCGACACACCATCTGCTCCCATCGTCACTCCATAGAGTACTCCAGCCCGCGACATTGTCTCGCGATTATGAGTAATCACAATAAGCTGAGAATATTTAGCCAAACTTTCGATCATCTCACCATATTTGCGTGAGTTAGCTTCATCAAGTGCAGCATCAGTCTCGTCTAAAATCAAAAATGGTGGCGGATTAACTCGCGACATCGCAAAAAGAAGCGCAATCGAAGTCAATGCTCGTTCGCCACCAGAAAGCATTGCCAAGCCTTTTATCTTCTTGCGAGGCAAGGAGACTGCAATCTCAATCCCCTCCTTGCCAAGATTTTTGTCTTCATCCATCGCTTGCGCCACCGATTCATCATCAAGAAGCAATTTTTCTTCCCGGCTCTTACGGACAACTGGAGCAATCAATTCAAGTTTAGCCGTCCCCCCGCCAAACATTCGCGCAAAAAACTCTTGGAAAGCAACATTAATCTTCGTCACCCCCTCCTTGAAATCACGGTCAATTCTTAGACGCAAATCAACCATTACTTCTTTCAAAGACTCAGCCGTTTTTTCCAAATCAATCAATTCTCCTGCCAAAAAATTATCACGCTCGGTCACCTCTTTATACTCCTCCAAGACATCTCCCTGCTCTACGCCCATATCTTCTAAACGAATTTTAAGTTTTTCAATCTGCCTTCGACGATCCTCTTGAGCTGGGCGCCCTTCGTCTAAAATTTCCTCCAAGCTAATATTTTGCTGTTCATAAAAAAGTATTTCTCGATCGACTAAGACCAGAGCTTCTTCTAACTCTCGTTTAAAATCAGCTTGGTCTCGCTCCCAAATTTGCTTCCGCGAAAGCAGGCGATCTAATTCTGAGCGCTTTTCATTTCGTTCACCTTTCAAGACAAAAAGTTCTTTTTCGGCGCCACGAGTAGTGAGCTCCATCTGCTTAATCGCCAACCGACAATTATCGACGAGCGAAGCGGCAGTCTTTTCTATCTGATTTAGCTCTGCCAACCGCTCTTCTAACTCGGCTTTTTCTTTTTTGGTTTCGATCAGTTCTTGATGATAAGATTCTGGCACGCTTGGTCGTTCGTAAACGGCAAAAAAACTCGCCAACCGCTCTTTAATTTTTTGCAATAAATTTCTTACCAAACGAATTTCCCCTTCCCCTTCGGCTTCTCCAATCAACTTCCGTATTTCACCAGCAAGATTTTCTACTCGCCCGAGCGCGACGACTGTCACCTCTTCTCCTTGACCAAAATTAGCAATCCGTGCCTCGCGAATCTCCAGCAATCCATCGACTCGACCCAATTTTCTAACCAGCTCATTTTTTTCATCTCGCGCCTCGCGCAATTTTCTTTCAGCCAAAATCAGCTCTTGTTCTTTGGCAAGCTGATCTTGATCGACCGAAAGAGACTCCGCAGAAATCTTAATCTTATCATCTAAAATCGAGATTGAGTTTTTCAATTCCGCCTCAGCTGTATTTATTTTTTTCTGTTCAAATTCAAGATAAAGGGACTCGCGTTTAAAATAAGAATGATAAAGTGTTTTTAATTCTCGGCGAAATTCGGCCGCTTTTTCCAATTTCTCAACCTGCTTCTTTAAAAATTTCAAATGGGGAGCAATTTCTCGTCGAAGAGACTCGACCTGTTTTTTGTTTTCTTCAGTTTTGGCTAATTTTTTCTCACTTTCCTCTAATTTCCATTGGAAAACTCGCAGACCCAAAGCTTCTTCAATCATTCCCCGACGCTCGACCGGCCCAGAGCTCAAGACCCGATCGGCTTCACCTTGACTGATAATATGATGTCCGGCCGAGCCAAGCGCCACCTGCCCCAAAAGCTCCAAAACATCTCTCAGACGGACATTAGAGCCATTGATCGAATATTCGTTAGAGCCATCTTTAAACACTTCTCGGGTAATAGTCACCTCATCAAAATCAATATCAAACCGGCGGTCACTATTATCAAAAATAATCTGCACACAAGCTCGGTTCAATCGCCCGCCAGCTTCCGGTCCAGAAAAAATCAAATCTTCTCCGCGTTTACCACGGAGAGACTTAAGTGACTGCTCGCCCAAAACCCAACGAAAAGCTTCCGCCACATTAGATTTGCCCGAGCCATTAGGACCAACGATGGCTGTCATCGGCGCCTCGAAACTTAAAATAGATTTTTTGCCAAAAGATTTAAAACCGGATATTTCCAATCGCTTGAGATGCATAATCCTATAATACACTAGAAATGGCACTGATTAAATAGATACTGTGTAAAAAATAAAAATCTAGCGCTATTACTCGATGCAGATAATTAATAAGTTATAGAAAGGGCGGGCTTCTCTGGAGTACCAGCGAGGCCCGCCCTTTTTGCATTTCAAGCCCCGACCTTTTTTGAATTATGTATTTCAAGGTCGGGGCTTTCTGCCCATTTACAGATTCATATCGAGTAATCTGCGTCCAGCCAACGTTCCGCCGTCCGCGTTCCGCCAGTCCGCATAAGTCGGCGTCCAGTCCACATTAGCCCCATCCCTTCTCTCCCAACCCCTTTCGCGCCGCTTCTTGCTCGGCCTCCTGCTTAGAATGACCGAAGCCTTCAGCAATTTTTTCTGACGCTAAAAATAAACCAATAGTAAATCGTTTGTTGTGGTCGGGACCAGCCTCTTCCAAAGTCTGATAACTTGGCGTCACCCCAAGTATTTCTTGAGCTTTCTTTTGAAAAATACTTTTATAATCCTCGGCTAAACTTTTTTTAATTGTTTTCTCTGGCCCTTGCATCACTGTCTGGTCGATAAATTTTTTCGCGGCCTCATAGCCTTGGTCCAGATAAATCGCGCCAATCAACGCTTCAAAAGTATTAGCCAAAATATATTGTCGAGCTCGCCCCTTATCTTTTGCCTCACCGCGTGACAAAAGCAAAAAATCATTCATTCCAATATCCTGCGCCAACTCCGACAAGGTGTTAGCATTGACCAAAGCCGCTCGATAAGCCGTAAGCTCCCCCTCTGGCTTATCTGGATAACGACAATACAAATCATCGGTCACCACCAGCTCCAATACAGCATCGCCTAAAAATTCTAATCGCTCATTATGACCTAAGGTCAAATTACGATGTTCGTTCAAATAAGAACGATGGATAAACGCCTGTTTTAACAGATCGGGATTTTTAAATTTTAAATTATTTTCTTCCGCAAAAGTGTTTAGGTTATTTATCATAAAATTCTATTTTAACGCTTTCAACATTTTAACCGCCTTGGTGACAATCGGCACAATATCATCATACATTTTAAGGTCAATCACCTCCGGTAAAGAAAACCAAGCCACCTCAGTAAGACCACCTTTATTTTTCCCTAAAGCTAGAGACTCTGGGTTATCAGCCTCGGCCAAAAAATAGACCACCTGCTTGCGAATCTTTCCCCGTTCAGGATCCGAAGCAATGTATTCATTTGAGCCTAGCTCTGCGCCGACGACAACCGGCAATGACAACTCTTCTTTAATTTCTCGAGCCGTCGCTTCGGTCAGCTCTTCACCATCTTTTACGTGACCTTTGGACAAAGTCCAGAAACCAAAAATATCATGGACCAAGGCCAACTTAAGCTCTCCTTCGACAAAACCATAGACCACCGCCCCGCCTAATTTTTCAATTGGCATTTGATCATAGGGGACATTTTTCAAGCGCTTCTTTTTATTGGGCACTTCATCTTTGCCCGGCTCACCCATCTCCTTATAGATAGTGCCAAGCACCCCATTAACAAAACGCCCGCTGTTTTCTCCACCAAAAGTTTTAGCCAACTCTATCGCTTCATTAATCGCCACTCGAGCCGGGACTTCTTTCTTGTCACCAAAAATCAACTCGAAAAGCCCTAGACGCAAAACATTACGATCAACATTAGCAATCTGGCTCAATGGCCAATCAGGAGCCGCCTTAGTAATAATGTCGTCGAGCTTTTCTTTATGGCTAATCACCCCTTTAACCAAGGCCTGAGCAAAATCCGCCTCCTCTAAACCAGGGCCAAACTCTAAAATAGTTCGGTCCATCGCCTCCTCGGCTTGTTCGAGATTGTAGTCATTGAAATCCCATTCAAATAGGGTTTGCAAGGACAAACTTCGGGAAAGATGACGATTAGCCATAAATCAAAGCAAAAAATTATTATATTTTCAAAATTAAAAAGACCAAAACTTAAAGCTCAAACTACTTCGCGCTTTTTGTTGCCACCTTTTTGGTTTTCTTTTCTAGCTTGGCGACCACATCGATGACGGTTCTGCCTCGATAGGTACCACATTTCTCACAAGCTCGATGTCGCAAATGAGCCGCTCCACAATTAGCACACTTAGACAACCGGGGGGCGGTCAAAGCGTGGTGGGAACGACGATTTCCGGTATGAGCCCGGGTATGACGCATTCGTACTGACATAATAGGCTATTATAAAGTAAAAAAAGAAAAAAAGCAACAGGTTGCCTGGCCACCCTTGAATAATCCCTCGGCACGAGAAAACACAAAACCACACTCAAACCCCCTTCCCAATTTCACATAGGGCAGTCCTATGTAAACAAAACCACACTCAAACCCCCTTCCCAATTTCACATAGGGCAGTCACATAGGGCAGTCCTATGTAAAGTTATCCACAGACATAGGACTGCCCTATGTGACTATGTGAAAAATAAATAAAGGCCGTATGGTTATCCCCCGATACGGCCCCCTTATTCTCAAGCACCCAACAACCCTGACCAAAGCCCTACGCGGCTACCTCTTGCGCCGTCACAGACGATTGAGGCAAATTCCTCTTCTCGGCGGCGAAAGCCCGTCGCCTCTTGTCGATCTCCTGACGAAGGGAGTTCACTTGGCAGTTTTTCGCACAATCTGCCAAAAATCCCTTGGAGGAGTAGGGCGGGTAGTTTCCACCCTCGAGAAGCTCCCATGCCTTCCTCGCCTTGGGAACATCTCCCCCACACAGTACCTTCTTCCACTGCTCTGCGGTCGCCTCATGAGGTGACTCAAATACCGCCCGCAAAGCATCTTCCATTGCCGAGAGCGCCAACTTTCTCATACAAACTCTTCCTTTCTTTTTTTGGGTGCGAAGAACCTCTGAATTATAGAATATCACTCTGTGTCAAAAAAGCAACAATTAAACTTTCTTCAATATACGCTCCAAAAAACTTCGCCGATGTATTTCACATGGTCCATATTGGCGGAGAAGAGCGCAATGTCGAGCTGTGCCATAACCCTTATGTTTTTCCAATTCATATAAAGGATATTTTTCTGCCAATTTAAGCATAAAAGTATCCCGCGCCACCTTAGCCAAAATCGAGGCCAGACCAATTACTAAAATCTTTTCATCACCTTTTATTACTGTCTCTTGATGAGGGTAAATTAGTGGCGCTTGCAAGCCACCGTCTAAAAGAACAAGACTATCTTCTACCACCGAGACCGTCTCGGCCAGCGCTTCCGCTAGCGCTCGTCTGATTGCTGGCGCAATGCCGTAATTATCAATATAGTCATGGCTCGAGAAAGCCACTGTCGCCCTTATCGCGCCAGCTTTCTCTAACTCACGCAATTTTCGATACCAAACCGCTCGCGCTTTAACCGTTAACTTTTTAGAATCACGACCAAAAGGAAATTCCGCCAAAATTGGTCGCCAGCTTCCTTCCGTCGCTCTAGGCAAAGCTACCACTCCGACCGCAACCGGCCCCGCTAGTGGCCCTCGTCCAGCCTCATCTACCCCGACAATAAAAGCCGGCATATTCTCTCTATCGTCAAGGCTTTGGCCGTTTAAGTAATCTGCTATAATCTGGCTATGTCGAGTTTTGTCCATCTCCATAATCACACTCATTATAGTCTTCTTGATGGCTTAATCAAAATAAAAGATTTAGTCAACAAAGCCAAAGAATACGAAATGCCGGCAATCGCTATCACTGATCACGGCAATATGTATGGCGCAATAGAATTTTACAAAAAATGCACCGATGCTGGTATCAAACCAATAATCGGTGTCGAAGCTTATATGGCTAGCCGTTCGCGGTTTAATAAAGAGCCTCATCTCGATGCCAGACGCTATCATCTCACTCTTCTTGCCAAAAACAACACCGGCTATCGCAACCTCATCAAGCTTGTCACCAAAGCTAACCTCGAAGGCTATTACTACAAACCGAGAATGGACAAAGACCTTTTGCGCGAGCACAGTGAAGGAATCATCTGCCTTTCTGGTTGTCTCGGCTCTGAATTATCTAAAGCACTTTGGAACCGGGACACAGCTCTAGCCGAAAATCTCGTTCGAGAATACCAAGACATCTTTGGAGCAGAAAATTATTATATCGAAATAATGCACCACCCCAAGCTTGAACGCCAGCTTGAGCTTAAAAACGCTTCCATCGAACTAGCTAAGCGTCTAGGTATCCCGCTTGTTGCCACTCAAGACACACACTACTTAAACAAAGACGACGCCGAAGCTCATAATACTCTCGTTGCTATTCAAACTAATTCCGATGTCAATGATGGCAAACGCTTTTCCAATTCAGAAGAAGATTTTTCTTTCACCTCACCGAGTGAAATGGTTGCCAATTTCCAAGAAGCGCCAGAAGCGATTACCAACAGTCTGAAAATTGCCGAAGCTTGCAATGTTGAATTAGATTTAGGCAAATGGCTTTTTCCTAATTATCTTATTCCTGAAAATTCTTCTTATGATCAAGAACTACGCTTAATGGCTGAAACGGGACTACGCGACTATATCTCTCGTCACCCCGAACGCGCTGGAGAGGCCGAGAAAAGAATGAATTACGAACTCGAAGTAATCGCCACCAAAGGATATTCCCCTTACTTTCTTGTGGTTTCTGATTTAATTAAAAACGCGCACCACTTAGGTATCTTCACCAATACTCGAGGTTCGGCTGCCGGCTCGTTTGTTTCTTTTTTAGCCCAAATCACCAGCGTCGATCCCCTCTTTTTCAAATTACCCTTTGAGCGTTTCCTTAATCCCGATCGTCCTTCTCCGCCCGATATCGATATGGACTTTGCTGATAAGCGCCGCGACGATATTATCGACTATGCCAAATCAAAATATGGCGAAGATCATGTTGCTCAGATTGGTACTTTTGGTTCGATGCTCGCTCGTGGTTCAGTCCGTGATGTAGCGCGCGCTTTAGGCTATCCTTATGCGGTTGGCGATCGTTTATCCAAGATGATCCCAATGGGTTCCCAAGGTTTCCCAATGACCATCGATCGAGCGTTAGACGAAGTCCCCGAATTAAAAGAGATCTACCAAAACGAAGCTGACGCCAAAAAAATTATCGACTTGGCAAAAAAAATCGAAGGTTGCGCTCGTCATATTTCTGTCCATGCGGCTGGCGTAGTAATCGCTCCCAGCACTATTACTGATTTTGTTCCTGTCCAATTCGATCCTCATGGCGAAAAATTAATCACTCAATATGAAATGCACGCGGTTGAAGATGCTGGTTTACTCAAATTTGACTTTCTTGGAATCCGCAACCTTTCAATTCTAGAAGACGCCATTAGAATAGTTCACAAAATCCAAGGTGTCGAGGTAGACCTCGACAATATCCCCCTCGATGACCCGAAAACTTTTGCTATGCTCGCGCGCGGTGACACAATTGGCCTCTTCCAGCTAAATGGAGCCGGCATGACCAAATGGCTAAAAGAGCTCCGCCCTAGTACTATTCACGATATAAACGCGATGGTCGCTCTTTATCGACCGGGCCCAATGGAATCAATTCCTGAATACATCGCCCGAAAAGATAACCCTAAGCTAATCCGCTATCTTGACCCTCGGCTCAAACCAATCCTCGAGCGCTCTTTTGGTGTTATCACCTATCAAGACGATGTAATGTTGATCTCGATTCATCTGGCCGGCTACAACTGGACCGAGGCCGACAAGCTTCGCAAGGCGATGGGTAAAAAAATCCCCGCCGAAATGGAAAAGCAAAAAACCAAATTACTAGAAGGTTTCGTCGCCAACGGATTGACCGAAAAAAAGGCCCAAGAACTTTGGAAACTAATCGAGCCATTTGCCGCTTATGGATTCAATAAAGCACATGCCGCAAGCTATGGTCGAGTCGCCTATCAAACTTCCTACATGAAAGCTAATTACCTAAGCGAGTATATGACCGCTGTCCTGTCCGCCGAAGCCGGTGATGTCGAAAAAATTGCCGAAATTATCAACGAATGCAAAAAACTCGATATCCCCGTCCTACCGCCTGATGTCAATGAAAGTTTTGGCGACTTTGCAGTCATCAAAGCTGTCACCGGCGATCTGTCCAAACTCACCCCTGAAGCCGCCGCCTTAGCAACCAGATTCCAGCGCGAAAAAGATACAATTCGTTTTGGGCTTTATACAATCAAAAATCTTGGCACCGAAATATCTGATTTTATTGTCGAAGAAAGAAAGCGGGGCGGACCATATAGTTCTTACCAAAATTTTCTCGAGCGAGTAATTCATAAAAATATGAATAAAAAATCCCTCGAGGCGCTAATCAAAGCTGGAGCAATGGATTCTCTAGGAGAAGAGCGGGGGGCAATGCTTTTCAATATCGAAGAAGCTCTGGCCTACAATAAAGAAGCTTCCAATCGCAATAATCAACAAGATTCCCTTTTTGGCGCAATGGTAGATACCAGCACTCTGCCAACCCTGCGTTTTAAAGATGCCCCAGCCATCGACACCAAAGCCAAACTCGCTTGGGAAAAAGAGCTTCTCGGGCTTTATCTCTCGGGCCACCCGCTTGAAGCTTTTCGAGATAAATTTGCCCAAGCTGAGCACAATATCAAGATTGCTAAAACCTTAGCCGACAATACTATTGTCGTAATTGGTGGAGTAATCGAAGAAGTAAAAGAAATCACCACAAAAAAAGGCGACCGTATGGCCTTTGTTAGAATTGCCGATTTTGATGATCAGCTCGAAACAGTTTTCTTTTCTAAAATATATTCCGCCCAAAAAGCTATTATCCAAGTCGATAAATGCGTTGCTCTTAGAGGTAAAATTTCTATCCGCAACAATGAGCCGAGTCTAATTGTCGATGGAATAAAAGAGCTCTAGCTAAAAACCCCGCCTCAAGGCGGGGTTTTTAATAAAAATTATTGCTCTAAAAATTGATCGAAACTAGCCAATTGACCATTTTGTAATTGGTAAACCCTAATTCCACGCAAAGAAGTGCCCGAACGACTATCCAGCCAAACCAAACCATCTTTAACTAAAAGCGAATAAATTTCTGTTGGCTCAGTAATGGTCATTTCCGTCAATAAAGTGGGATTAGTCATAATTTTTCCAACCACAACAATCGAGCGACCAACAAGTTGCCCTCCTTGACTATGATTGATCACCACCACCGCCTCTGGATCACCATTGCCATTTAAATCACCAAATTTTGGCTCATCCATCACCCAAGAATTATCGCCACCCCTTAAAGCAAAACCATTCTTAAAAGAAACCAACCCCTCTCCAGATAAGTTCAAACGCGAATTCAAAACTTGTGTAGAAAAAGTTTTAGCCTGTTCGTAAGTGTAAGTCATCTTTTTAACTATCGTCTGACTGGTAGAAGCTTTATCTCGCGACAAAGAAATGGAAACCATATTCGTACTGCTTGCCTTCGAGGCAAGTAAAGTAGTAGTAGCTAGACTGCCATCGTCTCTTTTAGGAAATTTCAACCCAAAAACCCGCCCATCGGATAAGTACCAAAGAAAATAAATCAGGGCAAGAAAAAAGAAAATTAGCGCTAAAAATAAGACCTTTTTAAGCGTATTCATAAAAAAAATTAATCATTAAGTTCTAATAATCCCATACTAGACTAAAAAGTCTAGTTTGACAATCGCCGACTGATTACTTAAAATCAAGCTAGGATTAATGAAGATTGTGTCGATCACCAGCCGACAAAAATGTTTTCCATTTTGCCAATAAGGCCTAATTCAAAATCCAGACAAAGAGTTTCGTGATCAGATTAAACTCGATCGACGAAAGAAGCTAGGTGGAACCGCGTGGATAGCTTCCTCGCCCTAGTGAAAACGCAATCAATCTATTTGTGTTTTCACTAGGGCGTTTTCTTTTATCAATTCAAATTAAAAATAATTATGGAACCAAAACCAATCGAAAATATTCGCCATTCTTTAGCTCATATCTTAGCCATGGCCGTAAAAAAGCTTTATCCCGAAACAAAACTCGGCATTGGTCCAGCAATCGACAACGGATTTTACTATGATTTCGATTTTGGTGCGGGAGAAAAACCATCGACCGATGACTTACCAAAAATCGAGACTCTAATGAAAGAAATTATTGACCAGCAAATAAATTTTACCGATTTAGAATTAAAGGCCAATATTGCGATTGATAAATTCGCCGACGAGCCCTACAAAATGGAACTTCTCAAAGACCTCACTGATCGTGGCGAACAAATTCTCGCTTATGAAAGTGGTGATTTTCTAGATCTCTGTGCCGGTCCTCATGTAAACAATTCCAATGAAATCAATACCGGCGCCTTCACCCTTTCTCGAGTCGCTGGCGCTTATTGGAAAGGTGACGAAAAAAACAAAATGCTCACTCGTATTTACGGACTCGCCTTTGAAACAAGCGGGGAATTAGAGCAATATCAAAAACAAATGCTCGAGGCCGAAAAGCGCGACCACAAAAAACTTGGCCGAGAATTAGACCTTTTCATTTTTTCAGATTTGGTTGGATCAGGCTTACCACTCTATACCCCCCGAGGTGCTCTCGTCCGCCAAGAAATCATTAATTATTCCAATGAACTACAAAAATCTATCGGCTATGAACTGGTCCACACTCCCAATATGAACAAAGCCGACCTCTTCCGAGTCTCTGGCCATTATGAAAAATACCGCGAAGATATGTTTCGGGTAGTATCTAATTACACCGAGGAGGAATACTATCTTAAGCCCATGAACTGTCCGCAACACACACAAATTTATGCCGCCAAAAAAAGAAGCTACCGTGACTTGCCAATTCGTCTAGCTGATTTTTCTAATCTTTATCGCGATGAAAAACCGGGTCAGCTCTCTGGTCTTACTCGCCTCCGCGCCTTTTGCCAAGACGATGGACACTGCTTCTGCCGTGAAGACCAAATCAAAGAAGAATTTCTCGCCATTTTAAACCAAATCCGCCAAGCTCTTGATACCTACAAAATGAAATATACCGTCCGTCTATCGCTCTGGGATCCAATAACGCCAGAAAAGTATCTTGGCGATCAAGATACTTGGGAGCAAGCGCAAAATATTTTAGAAGACCTCTTAAAAGAAAATAAAATCGAACACGAACGAGGCATCGGCGAAGCCGCCATCTATGGTCCCAAAATGGATTTGATGGCTCATGATTCCCTTGGTCGAAAATGGCAAATCTCTACCATTCAACTAGATTTTATTATGCCAGCACGTTTTGGACTCACTTATACCGACCACAATGGTGAAGAAAAAACACCTGTAATGATCCATCGCGCCCTCATCGGCTCACCGGAACGCTTCATGGGTATACTAATCGAACATTATGCCGGCGCCTTTCCTGTCTGGCTAGCTCCAGTCCAAGTGACTATCCTTCCGATCAGTGAAGCTCATCAAGAATACGCCAAACACATCTTGGCCGACTTGCAAGCCTTCAATATTCGCGCTGAAGTTAATGGCGACAACGAAACCCTCGGCAAACGCCTTCGCTTAGCCAAAACTCAAAAAATTCCTTATATAATTATTGTTGGCGAAAAAGAAATGGCCGAAAAAAGAATCACTTTAGAATGTCGCGATACTGGTCAATCACTCTGGATGTCTTCAGCCGAATTCCTTGCTCGCATCGGCGAAGAAATGAAATCCCGATCCTAACCACGCCATCCACATTACCTCTTTAGATATTTATACCTAGTGGTTTTTATAACAGATTTTACAATCCAAAAACCAAAATTCCAAATCAGAAATAAATACTAAAACCCAAGCGACAAGCTACCTCATTATTGGAAACAGCGGGAGAGCCGGCAACCAATAGACGGACGCAAGTCGTCCGGGGGAATCGCGTTCACGTCGAGCTGGCCAACACCAGGGTACCAGCCGACGTAGACGACATGAGAACCGACCCTCGAGCCAGGGAGCCACGTCCAACCTTCAACATCTAAGTGTTTGCCTGTTTCTTCAAAATATTTCTTCTGGTAGATAAGGTAATCAGTCAAAGTCAATGTCTCTTTGGCTTTAATAAAAGATTCAGCGGTTTCACCCAATGTTTCTTTTAACTCTGGTCGGTCAGCTAGATTTTGGGCGTTTTTGCTGTGAACCAAGACAATCCTTGATTTGTCTGTCGCTTCCACAACCCCAGCAAAAGAACCACCCGATTTAAAATCATCACTTTGGTAAGTTTTGGCATAACCGGCAGACATTTTTGTGTGTAAATCAGGTACTGAGAGTTTAGCTGGGATAAACAGGATTTCATCAAACCCTTTGTCTTCTATCGCCTTTTTTATTCTATCAGCATTTCTCTGCCAAATATCTTGCATTTGCTCAGCAAAATCGGCTGGCAGTTCAATCTTGTGTTTGTTATAGAAAGCAATCATAGAAGAGATTTCCGTTTCAAAATCTAGCTCTATTGTCTCCACTGTTTCTTTGCCAGTTTCATCAGTCCATTTGTATGAAGCGGAGATAGTGGAATCTTCTCGACCTCCTTCTAGTCTTCTCTTGATTCTTCTGGCTGAGGCTAATTCTTTTTCTAATTCTTTTCTCAAAATAGTGACTGGAGACCAGTCATTGGTTGTTTCGGCGAGAGTGACCGCTTCTTGCAATTTTGCTTGGTTAGCTTTCACTACCTTAATCTGCTCTCCAAGCTTTTTTATTAGATCGACTTTTTCTTGCTTTCCCTCTTCTGATAAGGTTTCAGTCTCTGATACTTCTGGTTCTTTTGGAGTAGCTTTTGGTTTTAGAGCTTCAAATTTCATATTATAAAAAATTAAAAATAAAAATAAATACCAAAACCCAAGCGACAAGCTACCTAATTATTGGAAACAGCGGGAGAGCCGGCAACCAACAGACGGATCCGAGCCCGCCTTGCCTGGGGCATCCGCGCCCACGTCGAGCCGGCCATCACCAGGGTCCCAATGGACGCAGACGACATAAGAACCGCCCCTAGAGCCAGGGAGCCACGTCCAGTAGATATAATCCCCTTTAGGTGTTTTTTTACCATCTAAATGGACACCCGTTTTTTCAAAAACGCTTCTTTGCAAAACCAAATACTCAGACAAAGTTAAAGCCTCACCATTTTTTATAAAATCCTCGGCTTTATTGTCTTTCCCGTTTTCTTTTTCTCCACCATATTCTTTGCCCAACGTTTTCTGGAGTTCTCGCTCGGCGGTTAAATCTGGAGCTTCGTGAACCAAAATGATTCTGGCCCCGCTCCTTGAGGTCTCGGTTATCTGATCGGCCCCTATACCCCAGAAGGTTTTATTCCCTTTTTCTTTTTCATAACCATCAGTCATCTTCGCCTCTAAATCTGCCAGATTGGGAAGGTTTTCTGGAAGAAATAAAACTTTATCAAAACCTTTGTCTTTTATGGCTTCTGTCATTGCCTCAGTATTTCTCTGCCAAATATCTTGCATTTGCTCAGCAAAATCGGCTGGTAAATCAATCCCGTGTTTTTTATAGAAGTCAGTTATAGAAGAAATTTCCGTTTCAAAATCTAGCTCTATTGTCTTGGCAACTTCCTTGCCTTTTTTGTCCTTCCATTTATATATAGCGGAGATGGTAGATTCAAAAGATTCCCCTAAAATTTCCTTTCTCTTTTTTCTCAGGGTCGCTTCCATCGCTTTGATTTCTTCTTCGGTTTTTCCTAACAACTCTTCCGCTTCTGTTTTTTCTTTGGCCTCGCCTTGATTTTCTGGCTTGGTTTCTTTGCTACTTTTTCTTTCCGCTCCTTTACGTTTTGAGTCAACCGCTGGAGGTTTCCATAACGCCTGATCAAGCATCAAACGAACTTTTTGCCTATCGTCTTCAGAACTATACATACCGATAACACATGTCTCAAAGGCATTTTTAACGGTTTCATTGATATCACCACGATAGAATCTCGCAATATATTGCGGAATCGTACTCATGATCAATCGGGGATTAAAATAAAGATTCTGTCTTTGATTCTTGGCTAATTCCCTTTTTGCACCCGATGATTTAGCTTCGAGAACCCGCACAATATCAATGATATTTTTTCGCCAATGAGTCATACCAGGGATCTCGGCAAGCTCTCTCACCGGCAACCCTTCGCCAGTATGGCGAAATTCCGACTCGGGCAATTGAACATCCACCTTTTCGCCGATAACACCAGCCAACAATTTGTTTTGCTCCTCTTCAGAATACTCAATGGGCAACTTTCGATAGATCCAACGACCAAAAGTCTCCGCAGGTAATTGATTACGATCTGTATATTCATGCCCCTCTTCAAAACCGGGCGGATTTTGAGCGGCAACCAAACGAAAATTCGAATGAACTCGTACGCGCTCGTTCTCATTGTATGGATTTGTGATTTCCTTTCGTCCGTTCAAAATCGCATCAATAATTGGATTGATGACGCCAGCAAGTTTACTTTGGCGGTTGTATTCATCAAGAAACGCCACGCCACCGTTGCGAATTGCATACATCAAATCACCATCATACCATTCCAACTTTTCCTTACCATTTTCATCAATTTTCAAAGTATGTCCACCGATTACATCTTCTCGTTCTGTCTCACGATCGAAGTTGACCTTGCAATAGTTCAAGTTAAGATCTCGGCACATCCTAGCAATAGTGGTGGTTTTGTTATAGACGCCAGTTCCCCCTTCTAAAAGAATTGGTTTATTTAGCAACAAAGCAGTCGCCACTTCACGCATTGTCGTAATGTGTCCTTCCAAATAAAAATATTCTTCTTTAAATTCTTCTGTTTTAGGAACTAGACGACCACCTTCTCCTTTGGGTACTTCGACCCCGAGATAAGAAACCGATTTTTCGCCAATTACAATATAAGGGTCTTCAGAGGAGCGAGAAACTTTTTTTTGCTCCTCTGACTTTTGAAAATCTTCCGAACCAGCGCTTGGCGACTCCATCGCCCAAAATTTTTGTTCTTGATTTCTCATATCGACTGGATGAAATTAATGTATTCAAAAAGTCGTGGGTAACTGGCTTCAATCTGCTTACGACTCATCACGATGATAAAAGATGTTTTCGCTGGATTCCAGCGTGCAGTTTTCAGGCCGGTGTTCTCTTTGCGATCGGCCAAACTAACCATTCCAACATCAAACTCGGCGACGATTTCTAAAATCAAACCAGCCAATTTTTCTCCATGTTCAACATAAAAGAGCTTGTCCTTACCTTCAGACAAAGCTTCCATAACTTCTAGATAACTAGAGGATTCTTTATAATTATTTTTGAGAAGATTTCCGCGAGCTTTTTCAATCGCCATTTGGCGGCTTTTTTCATTTTCTATAATCAAAAGACCAACTCCGCCCAACGAGGCTGTTGTCATAAAAAATTGGTCTATTCCCACTGGCACTTGAGTTAACATATATTATTTGTATTTTACTAAATTAATTAATATTTTTCAATAATTTCCCGCAATAGTCCACCCAAGGTCTCAACCATTTCTTCCGTGGCGATGCCAGCGATGTGATTTTCGTAATATTCAGCTACCGCTTGCGAATTAAGACCAAGACCGATAATTTTCTGATCTGTATTGGAATTAATTTCTGCTATGGCATCTCTTAATTCGCGATCAAGCTGGGCTGAACTCTTTTTACGAGAATCCATAGCCGGCTCACCATCAGAAAGGACGATGAGAAATTTATTTTTGATTTTCTGCTCACCAAGGCGCTTCGATGCCTCTAAAAGACAGGCGCCATCATCATTGTCGCCGGGATTATTATGTCCACTAGGATTATTCCCATACACTTCTAAGATTATTTGGTTTAATTTTTTTCGCATCGATTCGTCTAACTGTTCTTCAAAAGACTTAAATTCAAGTAAAATATCTTGAAATCCAACAATCTCAAATTTTATGCCAAGGCTATTCAAAGTTTCTGCTAATATCACGACCGATTTAAACACTTCTTGAATTTTGTTGTCCATCGCCATCGAGCCAGAAAGGTCGACAAATAAAGTAATGGCATAATCCATTTCTTCACTTTCCGAAACTCTTTGTTCGCGAGCTTCAGTTTTAAGTAATGGGATACCGGCAACCTTCTCCCTAATCCTTTGACGAATATTCCACCGACGGCCAGAACGATATCCTGTTTCATATTTTTCCATTTTTCTCTTTATGAATATATCGCGAAAATCTGATGTTAATACATCGATCAAACTTGAAACTTTTTCCAAAGCTTTATGGTAAGGGTCTTTTTCTTTTATCTCAAAAATCGATTCCATTCTTTTCCGTCTTTCTCTTGCCTCCACCTCACTTTCCTTTTCTTTCCAGTCTGTTCCTCCTCCTTCTAACTCTTTGCCATCTTCCGGAGACGCTTCTTCTCTCTTAGCTTTCTTTTCTGGGTCGTCAGACAATTTTCCCTGCAATTCTTCACTAAGTGCATCTTCAAATTCCTTGATAGCGATTTGAGCTTTTTGGGCTATTTCTTTTTGCTGTTCCTCAGGCAAAGAATCAATAAATTCTTTTATTTTTTGCTTAAGACCTTCAGGCAACGACTCTAGGTCGATCGGTTTACCAGACGGCCTTTCGGTAGAGGCGGGCTCAGGTGTATTTTCTTGATTAGACGGTGAGCCCATCTCGTCTTTGCCTTTATCTTCACCTTTACCACCAGCTTCCGACCTTGCTTTTTCCTGTTGTTCTTTTTTGCCATCTTCAATTGCTTTTTTAATAGCTTCCTCCAGAGCTTTCTGTTCTTCCGGTGTCAGTTTATCTTTAAGCTCTTGGGGCAACCCCTGCTTGCCCGTCGAAGCCCTGCCGGAGTCGGGGCCACTTTCATTACTTTCCTGATCAGCCTGTTCTTTCTGTTTATTCGCTTCAGCTTGCACAGAATCAAATATTTCCCCAAGAAGCTCTTGCATTTTTTGATCTTCCATATCCATCTCAACCAATTTTTTGAACTCTGGCCAAATTTCATCACGATTTATTTCATACGAGACTTGAGCATACTTCTTAATCAATTCTTCGCTCTTGTCAGCCTCTTCTCGTGAAGGATACCTCCACCAAGAATCTCGAGCCGATTCAATCGTTGCCTGAACAACAGCTTTGACCTCCTCCGGTAAATCTGCCGATATTTCCATCTCTTGCCCCTGAGTTTCCCTGAACCATTGTCTTATATACTCAAAACCAGCCTGCATAAAGCGAGGTTGGTAACCGAGCTTCTGCGAAGCTTCCTCTTTTGCTCTTCCTTCAAAATCCAAATCCTGAGTATAGGCCAAATCCATCTGTTCTCGAAATTTTGGATAACTTTCTGCCACGAAATTATTATCCCGAGGATCTTCAATAGCATTCATCATAAAAGAAAATCCCGTCTGTTTCCATTCGTCCAAAGGAATCGAATCTACCCGACTAATTCTCCTGTGTCCACCTTCATGTGAGATTACAAATCGTAGATAGTCCATCGATTTTTCCAAAAGATCTTTCGGGTCAATCCGAATAACATTCTGCTCAAAATCCCAGTGCCAGCCGGCACCTGGCTGATTAAGTTCTACTGGAATACGAAAATCTTTACCAATAAAATAGGCCAGCGATGAGAGTATTTGTTGTTTTTGTCTTATTTCTGCCTGTTGCTCGGAGGTAAAATCAGCTATAGGATTTTTTTCTTTATTTTTTACAGCTTGATATGTTTGACTTGATGGCTTAAAAAAATTTTCCTGAGGCCATTCTCCTTGATAAAATTTAGGTTTTTCCATATTGGCAGATTTATTATATATCAATATTACTCGCTTAATTAAAATTAATCAACGCTTCAAAAATTTTAGCCAAATTGCATACGAACCGACAAAAAGATACTGAAAAAACTTTCTAAAAAGTAGCTTGTGCACTTAAATTTGCTTTTTTTACAAATAATGTTATAATGGAGTTAGAATTGCTTCAGAGTGAGCTGGCCATTGGGGTCAGCTCAAACAAAAGGAGAAAAATTATGGAAAACGCCCGTGGTCTCATAGCCGAGGAGATCAAAAAGAAGAGGGGTAGAATCCACGGCAAATTCCACCGCTCCGCCCCCGCTTTCCAGCTATTGGAAAATGTCGGGGAAGAAGCCTCTTTCGAGCCGGAGATTGTCGGCAGGAAGGGCAAACTTTGCCCCGACTGCGGACAGCGCGGGCGCGCTTGCTCCTGCCCGCGCTAGAAGAAATCAAGCCGGTCTTGCCTTTGGCAGACCGGCTTGCTCTTTTTTAACCCCTCTCTACTTTTTACTTTCTAGACATCAAGATTGGCCATCTTAGCATGAGTTTGGATGAATAGCTTACGAGGCTCAACTTCGCTCCCCATCAAAACATCGAAAATTCGATCAGCCGCCTCCGCATCATCGACATTCACCTTTTTCAAAATTCTTGTCGCGGGATTCATTGTCGTCTCCCATAGCTCCTCGGGATTCATTTCTCCTAGACCTTTATAGCGCTGAATATGGACCTTGGCTGATTTTGCCTTAACCGCTTCCTCACCTTCTTCTTCTGTCTCATTTTCTTCCGGCGCCAAGTCCTGCTCCACCACACCCAAAGTTTTCAAAACCGAAGCCTTCTCTTCATCAGAATAAGCGTAATGAATCTCTTTCCCCTTCTTAATCTTATACAAAGGTGGCTGGGCAATATAAATATGTCCTCGATCAATCAACTCACGATAGTAACGGAAAAATAATGTCAGCATCAATGTCCGAATATGCGCTCCATCGACATCGGCATCGGTCGCAATGATAATCTTGTGGTAGCGTAATTTATCCAAATCCATCATATCGCCAATCCCTACCCCCATGGCAATAATCAAAGATTTAATTTCTTTAAAGGCGAGCATCTTGTCCAAGCGCGCTTTTTCAACATTTAAAATCTTGCCCTTAAGCGGTAAGATCGCCTGAGTGCGTCGATCACGGCCTTGTTTGCCAGAGCCACCAGCAGAATCTCCCTCCACAATAAAGATTTCCGATTCCGAAGCATCGCGACTCTGACAGTCAGCGAGCTTGCCCGGTAGGGTTAGCCCCTCGAGCGCTCCTTTGCGCAAAACGCTATCCTTAGCCGCTTTCGCCGCCTTACGCGCCTTAAGCGCCAAAATTACTTTATTAATTATCGCCTTAGCTTCCTCGGGGTGCTCTTCGAGATAGGCAGAAAAAGCTTCGCCAAAAACGGTTTCCACCGCTCCACGCGCTTCGACCGATCCAAGCTTCGCTTTGGTCTGACCTTCAAACTGCGGATCGCGAAGCTTGACGGAGACCACCGCCACTAGACCTTCACGGACATCATCACCGGTAAAATTACCATCAGAGTCCTTAAGGAAATTATTCTTTCGCGAATAATCATTTAAAGTCCGAGTCAAAGCCGTACGAAAACCAGTCAAGTGAGTACCGCCTTCTGGGGTAATGGTATTGTTGGTATAGGAAATTTCTTTAGCGTCAATATCGTCAACATATTGCAAGGCCGCTTCAACCATTATATTGTTCGCTTCTTTTTCGACATAAAAGACTTCTTTGTTGATTATCTTTTCTTTTTGATTATAAAATTTAATCAAAGATAAAAGACCGCCTTCAAAATAGAAGGTCATCGATGGTACTGGCAAATCTAACTCATTGAGATAAAAACATTTCTCGGTATTTATTTTGCCGGCATAATCACGAGCATCGATTACTCGGACTCGCAAACCTTTGACCAAATAAGCCTGCCCACGGAGATGATTCACTACCTTATTCCAATCATAAACTGTTTCTGAAAAAATCTGCACATCCGGTTTGAAGGTGATTATTGTCCCGTGAAGTTTGGACGACCCTGCCTTCTTTACATTCCCCTTCTTCACGCCACGAGCAAACTCTTGAGTGTATTTACCTCCATCACGGTGAACCTCAGCCGACAACCATTCGGACAAAGCATTTACCACTGAAGCACCGACCCCATGCAAACCACCAGAGATCTTATAGCCATCGCCTTCGAATTTTCCTCCCGCATGCAAAACCGTAAGGACAGTTTCCAAGGTCGAGACTTTTGTCTTTTTGTGGATATCGACTGGAATACCACGGCCATTATCGACTACACGAATCACATCGCCAGGCAAAATCGCCACCTCCACTTCATCACAAAAACCATTCATCGCTTCGTCGCGCGAGTTATCAAAAATCTCCACCATCAAGTGCTGAAGTCCTTCTGGCCCAGTCGAGCCAATATACATACCCGGTCTTTTTCGCACCGGCTCTAAACCCTCCAAGACGACAATCTCGTCACTGCCATAATGACGATCGTCGGTTTTATCCTTAGCCATAAATATTGCCTAAAATTAATGTTTTCTACTCCCCTAGTATAGCATATTTCTCAACAAAGTAGAAGCATTCTAGTGCCCAATTTAGGCCAAAATGAGCGTGAGCTAAAGCCTATTTTCTCACCTCCCAGCCATTATTTTGCTCCAAAGCTTCAATCACCTGATTAGTGATCTGATTAGCCTCTTCGTCCAACAATGTCCGATCTTGTGCCTGCAGGGCAAACCGAAAAGCTAGCGATTTTTTCGTCTCCCCGGCCTTTTGGTATTGGTCAAACAATACGGGTCCTTCGGAGAGCAATTTCCCTACCGTACGAGAAATTATTTCACCAACCAAACTTGGTTCAACTTCTACCGGCACAAACACCGCCACATCGCGAATAATCCTCGGGTAAGGAGAATAATCTTGATAAGTAAAATTACTAGTGGTCAAAAATGATTTCAGATTAGCGTCAATGATTTTTTGTTCAGCAACTTCTGTCGGCCACAAAAATTCAACCACCAAAAGTAAATTGTCATCACTCTTATAAAAACCATTTTTCTTGCTCACCAAAGGAGCGACTACCTTGCAAATGTCTTCTAATTTTTCCTCGAGATTTGTTTTTTTATTTTTTTTCCGACAGCCCAATCCGATTGCAATTCGCAACTCATCGCCTGCCTGAGACGAAAAAACTCGTCCGATTTCAAATAATTTAATTGGCTCATCGTCAAACAAAAGATGATTTAAACCGACTTTAATTTTTTTGATTAGGCCCGTTGTCAAATCCTGTCGCAAAAAAGCTTTATCGGAAGCAAGCGGATTAGCCAAGGCAATGTCACCACTATCGGTCAAAGCATAGCCATAGGTCTCGCTAAAGCCAGCCGAAAGTAAAATTTCTCGAAGCTGATTGGCCAATTTAAAATTAATATCGCCCGATTGCTCCAGTGCCTGTGACGAAGCCAATTTTGGTAAAAGTTTTGGCGTAATCTTATCATAACCATTCAAACGACCAATTTCTTCCAACAAATTTTCGGCCCGCTCTAAATCCAAACGCCAATAAGGGATCTCCGCAATCAATTCATCACCACTTCCAGATGTCTCTATGCCCAGACGAGCTAAAATGGCAATTTGTTCCTCGGCCGATATCTCGACATCAAGACGCTTAGCCAGCTTTGCTGGGCAAAAACTAATTTTTCGTTTTGATTGTTCAACAGGATTAGAATCAGTAATCGGACCAAAAGCCAAAGAATCACCCGCGACCTGAGCCAAAAGCTGACTCAAAGCTATCATTGCCTCTAATGTCAATTCTCGAGGTAGCTCATTTTCAAAACGCTTAGAAGCGTCTGTTCGCAAAGAAAGTCGCTGGCTTGTTTTACGAATCGAAACAGGATCAAAATTAGCCGATTCCAAAATAATTCTCTTCGTATCTGATCCGACCTCGGCTCGATTCCCACCTTTGATACCAGCAATCGCCAAAGGCCCCACCGAATCAGCAATAATCAAAGTCTGCTCGTCTAATTTTATCTCCCGACCATCTAAAGTAGTTATCTGCTCACTAGCCTTGGCCAAACGCACGACAATCTCACCAGACACTTTATCAGCATCAAAAGCGTGGAGGGGTTGACCCAAATCAAACATCACAAAATTTGCCCCATCGACAATATTGTTTATCGAACGCTGACCGATCGACTCCAAAAAATCAGAGAGCCATTTAGGCGATGGCCCAACCTTAACCCCGGCGACCTCTCGGGCAAGATAACGTCGACACAATCTTTCTTCTTCCACCCGAACTTTAGTCGCCAAGCTAGAATCCTCTTTTAAATCTGCCAAGACGACTGGTCGACTAAGGGGTAAATTCAAGATTGCTCCCAACTCGCGAGCTAAACCCCGATGGCAGAGACAATCATGCGCCCGATCTGGTAAAATTTTTACTTCAAAAATCGAGTCTCCAGAGGCAAGCCCCTCTACTTTTTCAACTTCAAAAGCTTTAAAGATTAGATCATTCTCAATAATTTCCGGCGCCGGCAAGGTTTCCGAAAAATGTCGTTTTAGCCAATTATAAGAAAACTGCATAGGTGATAATTTATTTTAAGGTAATAAGTTTAAAAATGATTTTAGCGAAAATTTTAAAAAATTTTCTTTTCAATTAACAAAGATATCTCAAAATTGTCGAATAAAACGCCAGTCACTTTCAGCAAACAAACGCAAATCTTTAATCCCCCAACGCAACATCGCCAAGCGCTCGGCTCCCATACCAAAAGCAAAACCTTGCCAGACTCCGCCATCAAGACCAACGGCTTCAAAAACATGCGGATGGACCATCCCCGCTCCGCCAATTTCTAGCCAGCCCGAATTACCACAAAGTGAGCACTGAGGACTTGCCTGTTTTTCGACCGAACATTTGGGACACTTCATATCAACCTCAAAACCCGGTTCAACAAAAGGGAAAAAGCTCGGTCGCAAACGCACCTCTACTTTTTCACCAAATAATTTTCGAAACAATAAATTAAGATAACCGATCAAATGAGAAACTCGGACATCTCGATCGACAACCAAACCTTCAATCTGAAAAAATTGCGCCTCATGGCGAGCATCCGTCGCTTCATTACGGAAAACTTTCCCGGGGACTAAGATGCGAACTGGAGGTTCCTTACCCTCTTCAACCATTTTTTTTAAAACCCGAGTTTGAACAGCGCTGGTCTGGGTACGCAAAAGCAAA
The DNA here is from genome assembly GCA_964446245.1 of uncultured Candidatus Saccharibacteria bacterium. Taxonomy (GTDB): domain Bacteria; phylum Patescibacteriota; class Minisyncoccia; order Phycocordibacterales; family XYD1-FULL-46-19; genus CAYUNI01. Next base: position 358 of record CAYUNI010000005.1, on the reverse strand, counting down.
TTTTTCTCTCCTTTTAACCAAAAAGTGTCTTGCATATCACGCGAAGGATGATCGGCTGGAACATTCAAAGAATCAAAATTAAAAAATTCTGTTTCAATCTCTGGGCCTTCGGCCACCACAAACCCTTCTGGCCGAAAGACCTCCACCACCTCATTGATTATCTGTGTCAAAGGGTGCAAATGACCTGATTTTTCTCTTTGTTTTTCCTCCATATAGAAGCAGTATAAAGGAAAAACCGGCTCGGGGCTAGATATTGACAAAAAAAGATAAATTTGCTATAATTGTAGACAGAAACCTTGTCAAAGGTCTGTCTGGGGTCCGCCCCGTTTTGCCTGGTCCGCCAGGGTCAGACAGGCCA
>CAYUNI010000004.1:44168-45100 GCA_964446245.1 uncultured Candidatus Saccharibacteria bacterium | reverse complement strand
TGAGCGTTATGATTTGGGTTATGATAAAATTTTCGAAAAAGATTTGGATTATTGGACCGAAAAATTAAATCAACCAATTACGAGAGAAGTAGCCGGAGATATTATTATCAACGATATTGTGGGTGGAATTGAAAAAGTTGACCCAAAGATGGTTGCTTCTGTTGGTCGGGTATTTAAAAAAGAATTGGTATCTTGGTCTCAGCTTGGTAGTGCTGCCATTTTGGGTGGAGTAATCGCTAACTGGGCGGTTAAACAGATATTTATTGGCCACAACAAAACTTTCTTTGTCCGGGAGTACATTACAATGCCACTTTTTTAAAAAAATATGGATTTTTCTAAGGGACAACCAATTGATTATAAATTACCGTCTGAATATAAAGACCCTGTTCGGTTTTTGCGGTTGTTGAAAACTAAACCAGAAAAGCATTGGCAAAAAAGGGGAGAAGATGTTGCTTTAGATCTTTTCCAGCTTATGTCAAAAAGAGTCCCGGCCTATAAAGATTTTTTGAAAAAACATAAAATTGACCCTAAAAAGATTAAAACAATTGAAGATTTTAAAAAATTACCAACAATTGATAAAGACAACTATCTTCGAAAATATCCATTGGCTGATTTGTGTTGGGATGGAAAATTAGATCAGGGCTGGCATGTTTATTCATCTACTTCTGGCAGTACTGGTGAACCGTTCTATTTTCCTCGTAGTAATTGGCAAGATATGCAATATTCTGTAACAGCTGAAATGTATATGTTGAATAATTTTGAAATCGATAAACATTCTACTTTGTATATTGATGGTTTTGCGATGGGAGCTTGGATTGGTGGTTTGTTTACCTATCAAGCGATTAAAAATGTCGCTGATCGTGGGCATTATCCAATTAGTATTATTACCCCCGGTACAAACAAGGAAGAAATAATTAAAACAATAAAAAAGC
>CAYUNI010000004.1:0-44158 GCA_964446245.1 uncultured Candidatus Saccharibacteria bacterium | reverse complement strand
GGACATAACTATGATCAGATCCTTTTGGGAGGTTATCCGCCCTTTGTTAAGGATGTGATTGATGAGGGGATTATAAATGGACTAGACTGGACAAAGTATAATATAAAATTTATTTTTTCAGCCGAGGCTTTTAGCGAAAAGTTTCGGGACTATATTGCCAAGAATAGTGGGATTAAGGATATTTATTCTTTAACCTTGAATCATTATGGAACAGTAGATCAGGGGACAATAGCTCATGAGACACCTTTGAGTGTTTTGATTAGGAGGTTGGCTATTCCTAAGCCAGAACTTTATCAATCTATTTTTTCTAGCACATGCAAATTGCCAACCCTGGCTCAATATCTTCCGGAAATGTTTTATTTTGAAGATATAAAAGGGAAAATTATTTGTTCTACTTTTAGCGGCATACCTTTAGTTCGTTATGACTTAAAAGACAATGGCGGGGTGGTTAGTTTTGAACAAATGAAAAATATTTTTGACAATCATGGAATTGATCTAGAAAAAGAAATAGACAAAGCCGATATAAGAAAAAAAGTGATGAACCTGCCTTTTGTCTATGTTTATGAAAGAGCTGACCTGAGTGTAAGTTTATCTGGAGCCAATGTTTATCCCGAGACGGTAAAAAAAGTCTTAATATCCGAAGATTTTGAAGATTGTGTCACGGGGCGTTTTACTATGTTGGTAAAAAGTGATAAAAAACTCAACCCTTATTTGGAAATTAATGTCGAATTAAAACCTGGCTTAAAAACGATGGAAAAACTTGATAAAGTTATAAGTAAAAATATCGAGAGAGCTTTACTTGAAGAAAATTCTGAGTATAAAGTTATCCACGGCATAATGAAAAAGCGAGCTATACCTAAAGTTATTTTTTGGGATCACGGTCATGAAAAATATTTCCGCCAAGGTGGAAAGCAAAAGTGGGTGATTAAATAAAAGGCGTTTTAAAGCCTGTTAGAATTGGCTTGGGTGATGTTCGAGTGATATAATAAAATTATGCTCGGAGATAACTATAAAGCATGGGAGATTAATCCAGAGGATTTTTACGGCTTAAAAACTAACAAAGAAAAACTGACTTTTTTGTTGAAGTATGCGGTACTGGCTCCATCGGGTGACAACTCTCAGCCCTGGAGATTTGAAGTTTCGGAAAATGAAATAAAAGTTTTTAATATCCCTGAAAGGGATAGATCGTTATATAATTTTAATCAGAGTGCTACTTTAATGGCCCAAGGGGCTTTGGCTGAAAATATTATTGTCTCTTTAAAAGGTTTTGGCTACCAGACGGAATTTATTTTCTGGGAACCTATGGATGATAATGATCCAGTTTTTTCTGTTAAAATTGGGGTTTTAAATGAGAGTGAGAGGGATGGTTTATTTTTAAGTATAGGAAAAAGAAAAACTAATCGTAAGAGATATGAAAAAAGATCAATAAACAAAACAGAAGCTTCTGATATAATAAATTCATCTAAAGAGATTGGTTGGGGTGAGGTAAAATTGATTGATGATAAAACAAAAATAAACCAATTATCTAATCTCTTGAGCTTTAATGAAGAGCTAGTTTTGAGCACAAGAGAATTACATAATTTTTTGTTTGAACATGTTACGTGGACAGATAAAGAACAAGAACAAAAAAGAACAGGAATGGATATAAAAACTTTAGAGTTGAAGGGGCCAGAGAAAATAGCCTTTCGCTTATTAAAAAGATGGCAAATCGCAAAAGTGTTAAATTTCTTGGGAATTTCAAAAATTGTTGGCCATTCTAGCGCAAATAATTTTAGGCATTCAGGTGCTATTGGGGCTATTATTTGCAATAAAGATTCTAAAAAAGATATATTAATGGCCGGAAGATTATTGGAAAGAATATGGCTTAACACGACAAAAAGAAAAATGAGCATGCAGCTCTTGACAGGAATATTTTTTTTCAGAAGAAGAATCATCAATGGCCTAGTTTCTCCTTTTACAAAAAAACAGGCAGATAAAATTTTAGATTATTGCAAGCGGGTTGAGGATATCTTTGGTGTAGAAGATGAAAAAAATGTTATAATTTGCTTTAGGGTAGGGTACGATGGAGAACCTAGTGGAAGATGTTTGAGGTTAGAGCCAGAAATAAAATATAATATTTAAAAAATGGAGCTTATTTCCAATCTTGATCTATTGTCTGTCGGCTTAGCAGTGGCGGGTTCTTTTTTGTTGGGTTTTGCTGTTTTTTATATAAATAGAAAAAGCATAACTAATATAACCTTCTTGCTTTTTACTTTAGTTACTGGTGCTTGGGGGGTCTTAAACTATCTACAATATCAGTTTACTTCTGAAAATTTAACCCTTTGGGTAATAAGATTAGGAATGTTTTTTGCTGTTTGGCAGGCTTTTTTAATCCTTCAGTTTTTTTTAGTCTATCCTGGTGAAAATTATAAATTTAGTCCATATTATAAATTTATAATATTGCCGATAGTCTTCATTACTTCTCTTACAGCCCTAACCCCGCTACTTTTTACTCAGATAATCGGTCAAGTTAATGTTGGTCAATTAACTGAAGTTGGACGTGGTCCAGCTATGATACTCTTTGTATTGGTGGCGGTTGGTTCAGTACTTTGCGGAATTTCTTATTTTGTATATAAAATTATTAAATATAAAAATTTTAACATAGAAAGGCGTCCGGCTTTGTTCATTTTGCTCGGAACTTTTTTGATGTTTTTTTTGATAATATTATTTAATTTTGTTTTTCCTAATGTATTTCTAAATGTTAAAATAGCTCCCCTTGGCGCTTTGTTTGTTTTACCTTTTGTCTTTTTTGTGGCTTTTGCTTTATCTAAAAGTCGTCTCATGAATCCTAAAGTATTAGGTATTTCGGTTCTAGCTTTTTTCCTCACCATATCGACTTTTTTGGAAACAATTCTTTCTAAGGATTTGTATTTGGTTGCGTTTAGATCGTTTGTTTTTATTTTGGTATTAGTCGTTAGTATTATTTTGATTAGGGTTATGGTTAGGGAAGTTCGTCAACGGGAGAAGATCGAGGCGTTGGCGTTGGATTTAGAGAAGGCAAATGATCGATTGGAGATTGCCAATGAAAAGCTTAAAGAATTAGATAAACAAAAAACTGAGTTTGTTTCGATTGCTTCGCACCAGCTTCGTAGTCCGGTGACGGCAATCAAGGGCTATTCTTCGATGCTTCTTGAGGGGGATTATGGAATTTTGGGTGATCAGGTCAAAGAAGTGGTACAGGTGATTTTTGAATCTAGCCAAAAACTTATCTTGGTCATTGAAGATTTCTTAAATGTGACAAGGATTGAATTAGGTAAGATGAAATATGAAATGTCTGAATTTGATTTGGCTGATCTTTCTAAGACCGTAATAAATGAGCTGAAACCAATGATTGAGAAGCGAGGTTTGACACTTAATTTTACCAAGGCTAGAGGCAAGTTTTTGGTTAATGCGGATTATGGCAAGATTAGTCAGGTGGTTGGTAATTTGATTGATAACGCTAATAAATATACTAAGCAGGGTACTATTACAGTTCGCTTAGAGAGGCGGGAAGAAGGTGGTCAGGGGCATATCCGCTTTGCTGTCTCGGATACAGGAATTGGAATCAAACAAGAAACAATGCCTCATCTGTTTGAGAAATTTATCCGTGCCGTCGACGCTGGCAAGACTAATATTATCGGTACGGGTCTTGGTCTCTATGTCGCTAAGCAGATAGTGGAGGCCCACAATGGCCGAATCTGGGCAGAATCGGAAGGTATCGGTAAGGGGAGTACTTTTTTGGTAGAACTTAAAGACCCTCACTATTTGGAGACAAATAAGGAACAGGATATCTCAATTGGCAATCTTGCGACTCAAGCAGTGACAATTCAAAAAAACACCTAGTATTTTTCTAGTTTTGTTTTTATCTTATTAGTAAACTCTCGCCAGTCATTTCGGCGGGTTTTTCAATTCCCATTATTTCTAAGATGGTCGGAGTCACATCTTTAATTGCCCCACCGGCTTTCAATTTTATATTTTTATAAGCGGGATCATCGTCGACAATTATAAACGGCACTTTATTGGCGGAGTGTTGGGTTTCCACTTGGCCACTTTCGGTGAGCATTGCTTCGGCGTTGCCATGGTCGGCAGAGATAATCACTAAGCCATTTTTTTGTTTGGTTGCTTCTACAACCAGGCCGATCGCTTGGTCACATTCTTCTATGCCGATGATTGTCGCTGGAATACTGCCGGTGTGGCCGATAATATCTGGGTTGGCAAAGTTCATCATGATAAGTTCGTACTTATCTGACTCAATAGCTTCGACCGCCGTTTTTGCAATATCTATGGTGTGCATTTTTGGCGCCAAATCATAAGTGGCAATTTTGTCAGAGGGGATTAGTTTTCGATCTTCACCGGCAAATGGTTCTTCGCGCATACCAGAAAAAATAGTTGTGACATAAATCCATTTCTCCGTTTCGGCGACTCGAAATTGACGGAGCCCGGCTTTGCTAATTATTTCACCCATCGTGTTTGTCGGTAGATCTTTTTCGTAAGCATAAGGGGCAGGCATATCATCATAATATTTAAAGGTTCCCACAAAATGCATATCTAATTTTTGGCCACGACTAAAATTACTAAATTCTGGTTCGATAAAAGCTTGGGTAATTTCAATCGCGCGGTCGGTGCGGAAATTAACCCAAATCAGGGCGTCGTGATCATTAATTTTTCCCACTGGCTCGCCAGCCTCGTTTACAATTACGGTTGGGTTGATAAATTCATCACTCTCAACAAAATTTTCGTTTTTTTGTTTGGCTTCTTCGGCTCTCTTGTAAGCTTGGTCGATAGCTTCAAGCGGGGAATGAGCGGTAAAATCGGCAATCCCTTTGGTCATGGCGTTGTAGCCTTTTTCGACTCTATCAAAGCGGTGATCACGGTCCATAATCCAATATCGGCCCATCACGGTGCCGACTTGACCCACGCCGAATTTGGCGAAAACTTCTTCTAAGCGAGTTAAATATTTTTTGGCTTCATATGGGCCAGTATCTCGGCCGTCGGCAAAGAAATGAACGACAATTTTTTTGAGGCCATTTTTGACCGCCATTTCAATTAATTTGTGGACCGCTTCGTCGTAATTATGGACACCTTTGTCAGACATTAAACCAGCCAAATGCAAAGTCGAATTATTTTCTTTAACATAATCCATCGCGCCTTGATAAGCAGGATTATTAAAAATGTCACCAGAGCTAATAGCCTGCATCACTTTTCCTTGAGGTAAATAAACATTGCGACCGGCACCGATAATCAGGTGGCCGATTTCGCTGGAGCCTTGATGGCCAGCTGGTAGCCCGATCGCTTCACCGCCGGCGCCGATTTCGGTTGAGGGATAATTTGCGCGTAGATAATCAATGTTTGGGGTTTTGGCGAGCGAAATGGCATTGCCTGGCCCCGGCGGAGCAATACCCCAGCCATCTAAAATAATATATACAATTGGTTTTTTCATATGTATTTTTACACCTTTAAAGCCGAAAGGCCGGGGAAGCTGGCCTTATCGCCTAGCTCTTCTTCAATTCGCAGAAGCTCGTTATATTTACAAATTCTTTCGGAACGGCAGAGTGAGCCGGTTTTAATTTGGCCAGTGCCAAGGCCGACCACCAAATCAGCGATAGTCGAGTCTTCGGTTTCGCCAGAGCGGTGAGAGACGACCGAGGTATAACCCGCGCCGGTGGCGAGCTTGATGGCGGAGATGGTTTCGGAGACGGTGCCAATTTGGTTGAGCTTGATCAAAATTGAATTACAAACTTTTTGATCGATGCCTTGTTGCAATCTTTTAACATTGGTCACAAACAAATCATCACCGACAAGCTGAACCTTACCACCCAATTTTTCGGTTAGTAATTTATAACCAGCCCAATCATCTTCGGCTAAGCCGTCTTCAATCGAGACAATCGGATATTTGTTTACCCAGTCAACATAAAAGTCGACCATTTCTTCGCTGGTGAGAGACCGACCTTCGGTTTTTAGTTGATATTTACCGTCGACATAAAATTCACTAGCGGCGGCATCGATGGCAATGGAGATATCTTTGCCTGGTACAAAACCGGCTTTAGTAATTGCTTCCAAAATCACTTCAATCGCGGCGGCATTGGTCGGCAGTGATGGCGCAAAACCACCTTCATCACCAACCGAAGTATTCAAACCTTTTTCTTTTAAGATTTTTTTCAAAGCGTGGAAAGTCTCGGCGCCGTAACGAAGAGCTTCACGAAAAGATGGTGCGCCAATCGGCATAATCATAAATTCTTGGATGTCGGTCGAATTGTCGGCGTGGCTACCGCCGTTTAAGACATTCATCATTGGGACTGGAAGCTTGACCGCCGGCGAGCCAGTTTCGGCCAAGTCAGCAAAATAGGTATAAAGTTTTTTATTTTGGCTCTTGGCACAAGCGTGGGCAAAAGCGAGCGAGATACCAAGGATAGCGTTGGCGCCTAAGTGGCCTTTGTTTTCGGTGCCATCAAGCGCAATCATCTCCGCATCGAGTGATTTTTGGTCATAATCTTTGCCGACAAGCGCTCCCGCTAATTCGCCATTAACATTGGCCACGGCGGTCAAGACACCTTTTCCGCCATAGCGACTTTTATCGCCATCGCGAAGCTCGACAGCTTCATGGGAGCCTGTGGAGGCCCCAGAGGGGACAGCGGCTCGACCAAAGGAGCCATCACTTAAGGTTAGTTCGACTTCGACGGTGGGATTGCCTCGAGAATCCAAAATTTCCCGAGCATGGATTTTTTCTATGGTAGACATTTTTTTAAATTAAGTTTTGTAATTAACTTATTAAATTTAACTTAAAAAAAGCTGATTCGCAATTTTTGCTTGTGGGTGTATTGTGTTATAATGATATTTTAGATAATAAATAACCATGATTTACAACCTTTTTTCTTATTTGAACCACCTAATCGGCATATTTTCTCTCAAAGATGGGCTGGATATTATTATTGTTGCTATTTTAATTTATGTAGTGATTTTGTTTTTAAAACAGACTCGCTCTTATCTTGTCTTTTATACAGTCTTGTTATTTTTGGTCGGCACTTACATTGCTGGGCGTCTTGATTTGACTTTAACTCGTCAATTATTACAGCCCTTACTTACTTTTTTCATTTTAATCTTCGCTATTATTTTTCAGAAAGATATTCGACGATTTTTTGAGTGGTTTTTTATTTCTGGACGACGGCTAGCTCAACAGAAAAAATTATCAATGTCCAATGAAGTCGCCAATATCATTGTCCGAGCAGTGGAAGAGATGGCTAAGAAAAAAATGGGTGCAATCATTGTTTTTCCGGGGGATTATCCACTTGAGTCAGTTGTCGATGGAGGATTTTCTCTTGATGGTAAGGTGACGAGGCCTCTTTTACTTAGTATCTTTGACACGACAAGCCCTGGACATGATGGTGCGGTGATCATCGAAAATAATCGAGTGAGACGCTTTGGTGTCCATTTACCTTTGGCTGATGCTGAAAAATATCAAGGGTTTGGTAAGGCTGGTACTAGGCACCGAGCTGCTGCTGGGGTCACAGAGAAGACAGACGCTATTGCGATAGTGGTTTCGGAAGAGCGGGGCGAAATTTCGATTGCCGAAAGTGGTGTCTTGCGAGTGGCCGAATCAAGTGATGAACTGGAGGCAGTCGTAAAAAATTTTATTAAAGAGAATATAGAAGTTGGTAATAGTTTTTGGGATTATTTTTTGGTTAAAAACTGGAACGCAAAAATTTTGTCCCTCGGGCTAGCTTTGGCTGCCTGGGCTATCCTTGTCGGTCAGATTGGAATGGTGAGTCAGACTTTTTCTGTACCAGTTGAGACTAAGTTTGTTTCAAAAGAGTTGGCTGTCGATCAAATAAGTCCACAAAATGTTGAGGTCACAGTAACCGGCTACGATCGAGATTTAAGAGACTTTGACAGTAAACAAATTAAGATGGCGATTGATCTTTCAGCGGCAAACGCTGGTTGGATGAATGTTCTTTTGACGAAAGATAATTTAACTTTGCCAGCGTTTATTACGCCAACAAAGATTTCTCCAGAACAGGTTAAGATTACTTTAAAAAAAGCGACTAAAGTTGATTCAAGATAGGGGGAAATGATATATTTACAATTATTAATTTAAGAGGGTATGGAACCCATTATAATTTATAAGATTTAATTAAAGTTATATGTTTACAATTGAAAAAATTAAAACAAGCTTGATGATCGTGGTGGCATTAGTATTGATTGTTTTTGCTTATGCTGCCTATGTTTATTCTAGCGCTTATGCTCGTTCGACTTTGCCTACCGCCTATCGAACATTTAGTTCTAGTGGTGAGGGTAAGGTGACAGCCGAGCCAGATGTGGCTAAGTTTAGTTTTACGGTTTTAACTGTCGGTGGAGTAGATGCCACTAAAGCGAGAGAAGATAATAACAAAAAATCTGGCGATATTATTGATTTTTTGAAAAAACAAGGTGTCGACAGTAAAGATATAAAGACGACGGGCTATAATATCAATCCGCGTTATGAGAGTTATTCTTGTGAAGGTGCGGGGACAGTCTGTCCGCCACCGAGAATTATTGGTAATGAAATTAGTAATTCAGTAATGGTGAAGGTGCGAGATTTTAAACAAAAAGATTTGGGTGCTTTAATCGCCGGAGTTGGTTCTCGCGGGGCGACCAATATTTCTAGTTTGCAATTTACGATCGATGACCCAGTTGCTCTTCGCAATCAAGCTAAAGAGCAAGCGATTGCTAAAGCACGCACTCAAGCTGAATTGATTGCGAAGGCGGGAGGCTTCCGAGTGGGTAAACTTTTGTCGGTAGATGAAGGTTATTTGGGCGGGGTGGCTGAGGGACGAGGCGGAGCGGACGCTTCAGCTCCCGTAATGATGATTTCTAAAGCGGTCAATGTCTCACCTGCGCCGATTGAGTCTGGATCAGAAGAGGTCACCGCTAATGTCACTTTGCGTTTTGAGATAAAGTAATTGCTTTGTTTGGGTATTAAAAGGCCGGGGCAATGGCGCCTCGGCCTTTTAGCTTGCCGTTAAGCCAGCTTTTTGCTATAATATAACCTTGTTTGCTCAAACAAAATTAAAATTAATTAATAAATTTAAAGAATAATTGTTTATATGTATTTGAAAAAGACAAAAATTGTCGCGACGATTGGGCCGGCGACGGAAAGTGAAGAGATGTTGGAGAAGCTAATTAATCATGGGGTAAATGTTTGTCGGTTGAATTTTTCCCATGGTGATTTCGAAGAGCACGGTCGGCGGATAGAGCGAATTCGTAAGGTTTCAAAAAAACAAGATTTGCCAGTTGCCATATTGCAAGATTTAGCCGGGCCCAAAATCCGTATCGGTGATTTTTACCAAGAGCGGGTGATTCTGAAAGAGGGTTCTAAATTTGTTTTAACAACTGAAAAGATTGTCGGAGATGAAAAGAGGGCGTCGATTAATTATGAAAAATTACCTAAAGAGGTTAAAAAGGGTCAAATTATTTTTCTCGATGATGGGAAGAAAAAATTGATTGTAGAAAAAGTCTCGGGTAATGAAATTTTTTGTAAGATTTTGGTTGGGGGAGAGACTAAAGGCCGTCGAGGGGTCAATGTCCCCGGAGCTTATCTTTCGATTAGCTCAATCACGGAAAAAGATCGCAAAGATTTAGCCTTTGGTTTAAAACAGGGTGTTGATTATGTCGCGCTGTCTTTTGTTCGTCGGCCAGAGGATGTGAAAGAGTTGCGTAAGATCTTAGCTAAAAACAAAACAGCAGGGGTAAAAATTATTTCTAAAATTGAGACTCAGGAAGCCGTCGATAATCTAGATGCGATTTTGGCTGAGACTGATGGGGTGATGGTGGCGCGTGGTGATTTGGCGATTGAAGTACCGGCCGAGCAAGTACCTTTTATTCAAAAAACTTTGATTCAGAAATGTAATAAAATGGGGAAACCCGTTATTACCGCGACTCAGATGCTCGAATCAATGATTAAAGCGCCAGTACCGACGAGGGCAGAAGTCAATGATGTCGCTAACGCGATTTATGATGGGACGGATGCGGTGATGCTATCGGAGGAGACAACCTTAGGCGATCATCCATTGAAGGCGGTCGAGGTGATGTATCGAGTTTCTGTCCAAACAGAAAAACACTTACCCCATGATATTTTATTAGAACGAGGTCGTTCTTGTAATATGGAAATTGGCGATTCGCTTAGTCATGCGGCAATCCATGTGCTTAATGATGTTTGCGCTAGCGCGATTGCGGTCTATACGACTTCAGGAAATACCGCAAGACTCCTATCTCGTCACCGACCAGCTAAACCGTTATTGGTCCTTACGCCAGATGAAAAAGTGTATAATCAAATGGCCTTGAATTTTAGCTGTTATGGTATTTTGACCAAGGAAATGAAATCACTTAAAGATTTTGGCGATGATGCCAGAGAAATTTTAAAGAAAAAGAATTTAGTAAAAAAAGGAGAAACAATTCTTTTAATTACTGGCTTGCCATTGGGACAGACTTATGGTAGCACCAATATGATGCTGGTGGAAAAAGTTTAATTTTTCGTTAGAATTTAAGAATGTATTTAAAGATCAAGGTAAGAGCCAAGTCTAAAAAAGAATTAGTAGAAGAATTGAGTTTCGATACTTATGGGGTGTCTGTCCGAGAGCCGGCTGAAAGAAATTTGGCCAATAAACGAGTCCGCGAACTAATCGCGGCTCGTTTTGGTTTGTCAGTTGGCCAAGTCAAGATTATTAGCGGTCACCAGTCGCCTCACAAAATATTAAGTCTGCCTGATTGACCTTCGCCTCCCGACGTCGAACGTATGTTTGGCGTTCGGGATTGTTGGAAATTTATAGTCGGAGTATAATATAAGTATTACCAGTGTTAATTTATAAAACTTATGATAAAAAATATTAAGGTCACTGGTTTGGAAATGACTCCGGGAATTAGCGCTTACCTTGAAGATAAGCTGGGGTATATAGATCGAGCACTTGGTGAACGAGCCAAAGAGACGACAGCTTCGATAGAGATTGGCAAGATGACGAGACATCACCGTGCGGGCGAGGTTTTTAAGGCGGAAATGACGATGGATTATGTCGGTAAAATAATTAGAATTGTTGCCGACAATAAAGATTTGTATCTGGCAATAGACGGAATGAAGGATCAGGTAATTCGCGAATTAAGGAAAATAGAAAAAAAGAAACATTCACTTTTCCGTCGAGGAGGTCGGGCGATAAAAGGTTTATTTAAAGGATGGAGGAAACAGGATTAATTTTGAGAATATTCTTTCCAAGATATTTCTCGCTTTCCTTCGGGTATGACTTTATCAATTACTAGCCGTCCATCATCAAGATGGGCGGCGGTAATTTTTAGGCGAACTTTTTTTCCATTTTTATTTTCAAAAAAGAAAACTCCCGGCCAATCTTTGAAAGCGAGATATTTTCGGTAATTGGTGAGAGGATCATCACCTAGATTTATTTCGCCATCAGCTTTAGAGAATTTGTGGGTATAGGTTGCCTCTAAGTGATCTTGGGGGTAAGGAAGAATCTTCCCTTCAAGATACACGGGTAAAATTTTTACTAAGAGCTCGGCTCCTTTCTCAGCACTTTCCTGGCGGAGGGTTAAGTAGTCTTTTTGGTCAGCGAGAGAGATTTTCTCTTGGATTAAAACAGGTCCATGGTCCATTTCTGAATCCAGCTTCATTATGGATACACCAGTCTCTTTTTCGCCGGCGAGAATAGCTGTTTCTAGTGGTGATGGACCGCGGTACTTTGGTAGCAGTGAAGGGTGAATATTGAGAGTGCCATGAGTAGAAATATCTAAAATATTTTCGGGAATAATTTTGCCATAAGAAGCGACTAGAAAAAAGTCATAGTTTTCAGCTTTCAGCTCGGAGGAATTAAAATTTTTAAGAGAAGCTGGTTGAATGAATTTGATATTGTTTTCTTGTGCCCAGACTTTGACTGGGGGAGGGGTCAAAATTAGTTTTCGGCCACGGGGTTTGTCTGGGGTGGTGACAAGCAGATTAGGTTTAAAGCCAAGTTTAACTAGTCTCTGTAAGACTATTACCGCGAATTCATCGGTGCCAAAAAATACCCAGGTCATACTATTTCTTTTGTTTATCTGGGGGAATTTCTTGTAAATCTGTTGCGTTGTCAATAAACAGTATCCCCTCTAGATGATCTATTTCGTGTTGGAAGATTTGTGCTAAGAGACCAGAGGCGCTATAACTAAATTTTCGACCTAGTTCATCGTAGGCTTCAACCGTCGCCTTTTCGGCCCGTTTGATTTTTCCATATTGCCAGCGAACTGAAAGACAACCTTCATCTAAGATAACTTTTTTCTTGGAAAGTTTGGTTATTTGAGGATTGATGAAAACTAAATCAGGCGGAATGGGTTCTTTTTCTTCAGCAAAGATTTTCCCGGCGACAATAAATATTTTCAAGGGAATATTGATTTGAGGCGCGGCAAGAGCCACCCCATCATCACAGCCGGCTAGAGCCTTGCTCATCTGAGAGAGGATTTTTTTGATTTTGGGTGAACCGATCTCTGTCAAAGGGACGATTTGAGCCTTTGCTCGTAAGATTGGGTCATTTTTTTGAACAATTGTTCCCATTGCGAAATTATAGCTTAAAAGGGTTGTTTTTTAAAGTCAGAAAATATTTTCTGGGTCAACATTAATAATGAAGGCCGGAGAAAGAGTTTTGAAAATAGCCAATATTTTAGAATTGGGCCAGTCTGTTGGGCTAAGACGCAAGAGGAGGTGAGCGGCTGGTTGGCGATTTTTGCTTCCCGAAAGACCTAAGAATCCGTCATATTCTATTGGGTTATATTCGGCTAAATCTTTCGCCAGCCTCGATAAGCCTTCTTGAGCCTCTTTATTTTGAGTGGCAACAGATATTTTAATTAGAACAGAATATGGCGGGTATTTTAATTTTTTACGACTGGCTAATTCTTGACGATGGAATTCGGTTAAATCGCCTTTAGCGGCGAGGCGCATTATTGGTTCATCTTCATTTTGAGTTTGGAGGAGGAAATTTTTTAAGGTAATAGAGCGAAGACGCAAGAGGAGATTAAAAACTTTTTCGCTGATGCGGAATTCGGGGATTGTAAAAAAAGAATCAATTCCGACCACGGCGATATTGTCAATCTTTTCTCGTAAATGATAGAGAGCCATTTCAGTACCGGCTAGGATTCCTCCCGGTGCTTCATAAAAATCTTTAACGATTTCGGTCGCTTTTTTGGTTGTTTTGACTGAGTCGCTGTCGAGACGCCAAATTTTTGCTTGAGGAAGAATTTGATTCAATTCGGTTAAAATTTGTTCTAGACCGTAGCCGAGGAGTTCTAATCTCCAGCCTCGGCAATCAGGGCATTTGTCTTCGGCGGTGCGATTGTACCCACACTTGTGGCAGAGGAAAATATTCGCCTGATCATTTTGAGTTTGATGGAGAATGAGTGGGACTTGGCAGTGAGGACAGGTAAGGATATGTCCGCAATCTCGACAGACGGTAAGAGGGCTCAAGCCTCGTCGGCCAACAAAGATAAAAGTACGTTCATTGTGACTAGTGAAATCTAAAAGTTTTTCTTTTAATTCTGGAGCGAGAAAAGAAGTGTTTTGTTCTTCGCGATTGATTTTGTAATTGATTAATTTTTGTTTTTCAGCGCTGGAAAAAGATCGGTAAGTCATTGGCGATAGAGGGACGAAATCACCCTGTTCGATTTTAGCGATAGTCTCACTTCGGAGAACAATGTCGCCAAAGACTAATTTTGCTCTACTTGCCTCGGCTAATTTTTCAGCAAAAAAGCGAATATCAATAAAAGGTCTAGCGAGTTGTCTGTAGGTAGAAGAATTTTCTCGGTCGATAATTATTGTTTGGAAATCAGTTCTAGGTAGGCCGAGAAATATAGGTGTGCCGATTACTAGGATCGGGTGGTCGATTCGGAGGGCTTTTTGCCAGGCGCTGAGAATTTTTTTGGGACCATCTTCGATAGAAAGAATAATTGTATGTTCTTCTATTCCTCGAGTTAAAATATCTTTAAAGTATTCTATGTCGGCTGATGTTGGTAGACAGAAAAATACCGAGCGCCTTTGAGCAAAGGCCTCTCGAATTAAACTTTTGTAAAGAGACATTCGCTCGGTGTCGGTTTCTTGGAGAACATACTTTTCTTGTTTGGTTTGAGTTAGGGGCTCGCTTTTATTTATTGGAGAGACCTCTGTTTCTTCGGCTGTCTCCATTTCGTTCGGTAGAGTTTTGTTTTTGGTTAATTTGTCTGGATTAGCCAAGATGATGGCTGGAACAAAGCTTTTGACTGTTTGCCCCCAGCTGGCGCTAAAGTACTCGGCGGTATCTTTTGTTGCCTCTAAAAAAGCACTGGTGAAAAATTGCCGACTAACTCGACGAGAAAGTTTTTTAAGCGAGAAGTCTGATTGACGGAGTCCTGCTTTGAGGTCGGTCGCGGTGGCAATCTCTGTCACTAGGGCTAAAACCTCTTTACCGCGAATTGGTGCCAAGACTAAATCGCCCGGTTCGACTGGTTTGGCTGTGAAATAGCTTAGATTTTCTTTAAAAATGGCTCCAGATAAGGGAGTGACACTAACGATTTTCATCTTATCGATAGTATATCCTTTTTTCGGCAGTTGACCAGAAAGTCTTACATAGGGCAGTCCTATGTATTCCTTTGTATTTAAAAGATACTATGCGAATAGTGTGAATGGGCATAAGAATGATACGAATAAATAAATTTTGGATAAAAACTTTTTTATTCTACACTTTAAATTTTGCACTTTCAGATGTTTTTTCTTATAATTAAAACAAATGACGATTCAGTCGACTCCAATTAATTCCACCAATCAAAGTTCAAGTGGCGATTCTTGGGATGAGGCTTTGTTGAATGGGGCGACATCTTTATCGAAAGTAGATCTAGTTTCTGGTCCTCAGCCTATTGAAATAAAAACTCTTGTCACTTCGCCTAAAAGGTTTCCGGCTTTGGCGACTAACATTTTTCCTTCAGTAGTAGCGACAGTAATTTTTGTTTTTTGTTTTGCTTTAGGCCAGACGGCGATTAAGACTAGTCAAGATTTAGAAAGTTGGACGGCTAATTGGGGCGGGAAATTGATTTTTACTCTAAGCCGTAGCTCATTAGAGATCGCAAGTGTCGGGAATAGTTTTAGACAAACCACTACCGAACGAAGTACTCTGATTGTTTCTTCAGCCGAAGAGTCTTTGCTCTTGGGTAAAAATTTAGCCAATTATTCTCTGGCTAATGCTTACCAGCTGGGAATACAAGGTGGAGAGTTCGCTCAATCTTTTGTTCGACAGGTTTTTTCTTTTGTTAAAAAATATTTAGATCTATCTACGCAAGCAATCTTGGATAGTGGGGTGTGGCTAGTAGGTATCCTATCTTTTGATTGGGTTGGGGGAGTAATCGAATCTGTTTTAAATTGGATTAATTGGCCAGCAATTCAAGTAAAATTGTTTTCGGGTTTAGATTTTATTGATCGGACGATTGCTTGGTTTGCCGGAAGATTGGATTTATTATCCCAAAAGATTAAAGGCGTTAGCTATGGGACGAAAACATCGATTGTTGTTGGTTGGGAAGTGTTGAATACAAAATTAAATGAGCCAGTGGTAATAGTTAAAGGTATTCCAGCACCTCGACCGGAAATTTCTTTGGCGGCAATCAACGCAATCGGACCGAATGTCTATTATTGGTTTACTGATTGGTTGTCGGAGCTTTGGAATTTATTTGTTTCTAATTGGCAGAAGTTTTTGGGTTTATCTAAGCTTAATTCACAGAATCTAAATTCTGCTTTAAGCGACGACAACATAGAACAAGCTTCTCTGCAATCAACTTTTGGGACGACGACAGTCGAAGAATTAAGAAGCGAGATAAAGAAAGAAGTGACTCTAAGTCTAAAAAAAGAGATTAGCCAATTGGTAGCAGAAGCTAGTGGTGGTCGAGCGATAGTCACCGAGAGCCAAGGGCTTTTGATTGTTCCTTCGACTGGTGATTCTCGTCGCGATGCAGAGTTGAAAAAGAAGCTAGAAGCATCTTTTTCTGATCAGGTAGAAATCAGGATGGATCAAGGGGGCAAGACTGGCATCATTACACCTATTTTTAAAAACGAACGCGGATCTGATTACTTATTTGTCTTAACCCCAGTGAAAAAATAATTTTTATGTTTCGTTTTTCGATTAAAATTTTATTCATCTTGTTTTTTAGTTTATGGTGTGGGTTAGCCTTGGCTGATACCGCTGGTAGCTTTCGGGTCTGGCCGGCAAAAACAGAGCTCTGGCTTTCTCCGAGCGAGACCAAGTCCTTTGATTTACAAATTGAAAATCACTTAGGGACAGGGTCTAATTTTTTTATAAAGGTAGAAGATTTTCGTTGGGCCAAAGAAAATAAAGTTGACTTTTTAGCTGATCTAAATTATCCCAATTCGCTTCGACCTTTTTTATCTCAGGATGTGACTAAAATTTTTATTCCAGCAGGAGGAAAGACTAAGATTCCGGTGAATATATCTGTACCATCTTCGGCTGGACCGGGCGGATATTGGTCGGCAGTAATTGTCGAGCCAGAAAACAGAGAAGGTACAAATAAAGGCGCCACTATTCGGTCTAGAATCGCTTCACTTATTTTTTTACGAATAAAAGGAGAGGCGACTGAACGGGGAGTGGTCGTAAATTGGGGACAGACTTCTCGCTCTTTTCCCGACTCTCGAATCGAAACCTTTATTTCTTATCGAAATGAAGGCAATGTTTATCTAACTCCTTATGGGCTTATTCAATTAAAAAATTGGCGCGGTCGGATTGTGAAAGAGTGGTCAATTGAGCCGTGGTTTGTCTTGCCACAATCAGAACGAACAAAAGAACAAGTTATCGATCCGGGAAATTTGTTTGGTTGGTATAAATTAGAGTTAAAATTAAACTTAGGCTATGGCGATCAAATTGAAACAAAATCTTTTTGGTTGTGGCGGGGTAGTCAGGCTTGGGTTCTTTCATTAATAGGGTTGGGATTGATTGTTTTTGTCTTTTTACTTACCCACTTTGTGATAAAATTAAAACATCGCCGTAAATAATGATGAAACAGAAATTTTTAATTGCGGGAGTGATTGCCTTTTATAGTCTTTTTTTTGGGACAGCTTTTGGCTATGTCGGCTATGTAGCTAGTAGCACTAATTATCGAATCGAATCAGATAGCATTAATTTTGCTGGAGGTTTTAGTTCTTCGACTAATTACAATCTAGAAGATACGGCAGGTGAAATCGCTTCAGGTGACAGTGACTCTGTTAATAAAATTCGGGCGGGTTATCAAGCGATGCGTAATGCCAGTTATTTAGATTTATCGGGTCCATCTAATATTTCTCTTAGTGGGACAATTAGCGGTTCAAGTGGTGGCCAAGCTGAGGGTCAAGGAGTGTGGTCCGTCGTCACCGACAATTCGGCTGGTTATTCTTTAGCAATTAGGTCCTCAGCTAATCCTGCTTTGGTTTCTGGCGCTAATAGCTTCGCTAATTTTTCTGGGACAGTTGCTAGTCCGAGTTTTGCCTGGTCGGTCGCTACTGACCAGGCGAGTTTTGGCTTTTCGGTTAAGGGAGGAGACATCGTTTCTTCTTTGAAGGACAATGGCAGTGTTTGTGGGACGGGTTCGCTCCAGACAGCCAATAGTTGCTGGTCTGGATTGTCTACTTCTGACCAAATAATTGCTCAATCTTCAGGAGAGAATACTCCTTCGGGTTCGGACACTACAATTAAATTTAGAGCAGAAGCAGGAGCAGCAAAATCTCAACCGCAGGGAGACTATACCGCAACGGTGATTGTCACAGCGACGGCTCTGTAATAAAAACAAAATGGTATTTTTTTCTTATTCCCAAAAAAAGTTTTTTTTAATCATCCTCGTAGGCTTTGGCGTTTTTATTGGCTGGAAGGAAAAAGTATTTTTTCCCGCTTTGGCGGCGACGGATATTACAGTAAGTGTCACTTGCTCAGGGGGAAGTTGTACTACTCCGCCTGGACCGGGTGGCGGTGGTGAAATCTACCCGACGACTACCCCACCCCTTGTCTTGGAAGGATGTACTGATAGTCAGGCACTAAATTATGATCCTAAAGCCAAAAAAGATGATGGCACTTGCACCTATGGGGATATTCCCAATGTCGGTCGTTTTGTGGCGACTTTTTCTACTACCCATAAAGAAGTTTTTTTAAGTTGGCAAAATCCGAATTATTCTAAATTTTTGTCAGTTCGGGTGATCAGATCGTCAAGAGGAATACCAGAAAATCCTAACGATGGGGTGGTGATTTATGAGGGGACGGGAGAGTCGGTGGTTGATCAAGGAGTGGAATTGGATGTAAGTTATTTTTATGCGGCTTTTGTTCGTAGCGAAGATGATGGTTTTTCTTCTGGTGCTTTGGCAACAGCTTACCGAGGGACGAGGAAGCCACCAACCGAACCTACCCCTACTACTACTCCTACTACCACTTTACCAATAATCGATAATGGAGGGTTAACTGATGATCAGACAAACCCCTTTGCTTCTTTGCCTCAAGTGGAAAGTCGTGACCCATTGATTGTCAGTCTCGGTTTAGGTGATTTTTTGGCTTATCAATCTGGTCGCCTGCCCCAAGCTTTTGATATTGGTCAAATAAAATTAAATGCTCGTTTAGATACTGTTTTTGAAGTTAGGGCAGATAAATTACCCAAGAGCTTAAAAACAATCGGCCTAGTCCTAACTGATCCTAAGGACAGCCGACAGACTTTTTCTTTTCTTTTGCGAATTAATAAAGCCGGGACAGCTTACACCGCGACTATCGGCCCCCTTGAGATGCCGGGGTCTTATCCAGCGAAGATTTACTTAATAAATTATGATGACCAATCAATAAAAACTTTACATTCAGTCTTGGTAGTTTCTCGTTCGAGTTTAGATTTCCTTTCTTCAGCCCAAAATTTTGACGGGGGGGCGGTGACCCCTTTGGTAATTTCTGGTGGTTTGCTGGCTGGTTTAGTCCAAGTGGCGGTCGTCGCCGGGAAAGCTTCCTCGGCTTATGATTTTTATCTTTTATTGGTAAGAGGAGTTTATGCTTTGTTGGGCTGGCTAGGAATCAGAAAACGCCGCGAACCTTGGGGGACGGTTTATGATTCGGTGACAAAACGTCCCCTTGATCCAGTCTACGTGACGGTCGAAAAAGATGGGAAGGAGGCAGGGAGTGCGATTACTGATATCGATGGACGTTATGGCTTTCTTTTGCCGCCAGCAACTTATTTGGTCAAGGCGGGCAAGACGCACTATCGATTTCCTTCTCAGAGTTTGGTTGGTCGTCAGTCAGACGAATTGTATGATAATTTATATTTCGGACAACCGATAAATTATCAAGGGACAGAAGTTTTGAATCTTAATATACCAATGGATCCATTAGAGTTTGACTGGAATGAATTTGCCAAAACTAAAACCAATTTTTTCCAAATTTATTCTAAAAAAGAAACATGGCGGAAGAGAATTATTGGTACAGTTTTTTATAGTGGTTTTATTCTTTCGGCTTTAAAATCAATTTTTTATCCTGCTTGGTGGGATTTAGTTTTGCTGTTGATCTATATTTTAATTTATAGTTTTCAGACTTATTGGCAGGTCACTCACCCGGTCGTTGCTGTAAAAAGGCAAGCTACGGGTGAGCCACTTCCTTTTGCTTTGGTGCGACTATTTATGTCTGGTGTCAATCAGCAAATCAAAGCGGTTAGTACTGATCAATTGGGGCGAGTTTATCTCCTAGTGCGGCCGGGAAATTATTATTTGACTATAGAAGAAAAAATGCCCGATGGATCTTATCAAAAGGTTTATCAATCTCCAGAATTTGAGTTGAAAAAGGGTGTTCTTGCGCAAGACATCTTGGTATGAGAAAATGGGCCGGATGAATAGTGATTATTTTTTAATTGAAGGTTTGAATGGCCGACGGACTTTGAGCGGAGAGATTGCTGTTGGCGGAGCAAAAAATGCAGCTTTGAAGATGTTAGCGGCTAGTATTTTGTTTCGCGACGAATTATCTCTATCTAATGTTCCAAATATTGAAGACGTCTGCCAAGCTCTTGTTTTACTTCAAGATTTGGGCGTGACTGTAAATAAAAAAGAGATAAAAGGTAAAATTAATTTGGTTTTGCCTAAAGTTTTGCAGACTAAAATTTGTCCTAAAATTTCTAAAAAATTGCGTGCGTCGATTGTCTTGACCGGTCCATTGCTTGCTAGAATGAAGAAAGTAAGCTTCCCGTTTCCGGGAGGTTGCGTGATTGGCAAGAGACCAATTGATATTTTTTTGGATAGTTTTGAAAAAATGGGAGCAAAGATAAAAGAACGGGATGGTTTTTTTGAATTATCTGCGCCAGATGGTTTGCGGGGGACAACAATATTTTTCCGTGCCCCTAGTGTGACAGCGACAGAGACATTATTAATGGCCGCGACTTTGGCCAAGGGGACAACTATTCTTAAAAATTGTGCGATCGAGCCAGAAATTGAACAACTCGGGTTGTTATTGAAAAGGGGAGGAGCAGATATTCGTGGTCTTGGGACACCGACTTTGGAGATAAGAGGGTCTAAACTTTTGTCAGGGGCTGGTTTTGTCTGGCCAGTGATTCCAGATAGGATCGAAGCGGGGAGTTATATTATTTTGGGAGCGCTTGTCGGAAAAGATTTGACGATTAGCAATATCGTGCCAGAGCATTTGGATGCTTTGTTTGCTTGGCTCGAACAAGTGGGGGTTAATTTTTCAATAAATCAAAAGTCAGTTCGAATTTTTGGCAATCGAAATAAGAAATTTAAAGCTTCGGATATCAAAACTCATGAATACCCGGGTTTCCCGACTGATTTGCAAGCTCCCGCATCTGTTCTTCTTACTCAAGCGGTGGGACAGAGTTTTATTTTTGAAACTATTTTTGAGGGACGTTTAAATTATTTAGAGGCTTTTAACCGGATGGGGGCACAAGCAAAAATATTAGATGCTCATCGGGCGATTATCGATGGCCCGACGAAGCTTAATGGCCGTGAGTTAGAGAGTCCTGATTTGCGAGCCGGTTTGGCTTATGTTTTGGGGGCGATTGTTGCAGAGGGGCGTTCGATAGTCCATAATGTCGGTTATATCGACCGAGGTTATGAGAAAGTGGAGGAAAAACTGCGTTCGGTTGGAGTTTCGATCAAGCGGGAAGGTGGCGACAAGGTAGAGAAATAAAAAACTTTATAAAATATGTCTTTTTTTGTTAAAAAACTAGGAATCGATTTAGGCACAGCTAACACTTTGGTTTTTGTTCCTGGGCGGGGAATTGTTTTGAATGAACCATCGGTAGTAGCGGTTTCTCTTTTGGATAATAAGGTGGTAGCGGTCGGTTCGGAGGCGAAAGAGATGGTTGGCAAAACTCCGGATACTATTGTTGCCTATAAACCAATGAAAGATGGGGTAATCGCTGACTATCGAGTGACGGAAGCAATGTTGCGTTATTATATCAACAAAGCTCTTGGTAAATTCAATTTATTGAAACCTGATGTGATGGTTTCCGTTCCGGCGGGAGTGACTTCGACCGAGCGTCGAGCGGTAATCGAGGCGGCAATGAAAGCGGGGGCTAAAAATGCTTATGTGGTGAAAGAGCCGATTTTAGCGGCGATCGGTGCGGGGATACCAATTCACGAAGCTCGAGGGCACATGATTGTCGATATTGGTGGTGGGACGACTGATGTCGCTGTGATTTCTTTGGGGGGAATTGTTTCCTCGACTTCTGTTAAGTATGCTGGAAACAAAATTGATCAGGCGATTGCTGATTATATTAAGAAAAACTTTAACTTGGCGATCGGAGATAAAACAGCGGAAGAGGTTAAAATAAATATCGGTTCGGCGGTACCGGTCGAAGAGGAAGAAGTTTTTATTATCAAAGGACGAGATTTTTTGACCGGTTTGCCTCGTTCGGCAGAGATAAGAACTAATGAGATTGTAAAAGCAATAGATAATGAACTACGAGAAATGGTTAAGGCGATTAAAGTAGTTTTCCAAGAAACGCCACCAGAACTTTCTTCAGATATTATAGATCGGGGGATTACAATGACTGGCGGCACATCTCAATTACGAAATTTGCCAGAACTGATTTATCGTCGGACTGGTGTTCGAGCTTATTTGGCTGATGAGGCTTTATATTGTGTGGCTAAGGGGACTGGAGTGGCATTAAATCATTTGGATACTTATAAAAAGAGTATTATCGCCAAACATTAGTTTGCTGGTCGTCTAATTAATTTTTAATGACTATTGATTTTTTTAACCATCTTTTAGAAACTCGCAATCATCATGCTTTTTTATTTGCGGGCGAACGAGAGGTTCTAATTAAAAATCTTTTTTCTAGTTTAAAAATTTTTTGGTCAACAGAAAATCCTTTGAACCATCCAGATTTGGTTTATATGACTACTGACCAATTGTCAGCCGATGGCGCCCGTCTGTTGAAAGCGCGAAGTAGTCAAAAATCATTGTCTGGCTTGGGGAATATTTTTGTTTTGAATGTTGGGTGGCTGGGAATAGAAGCACAAAATATTTTACTAAAAACTTTTGAAGAACCAGCAGAGGATAGTATCTTTTGTCTTATTACTGACAACCCAGACCAATTATTACCTACGATTCGTTCGCGTTTTTTGAATTACGATTTTCGTCATGCTCAGTCCGGAATGGGAGCTGATTTCTGGTGTAGTTTGCCTGCAAAACGCTTAGCTTGGGCGAAGCAATGGTTGGGTGCAGATGAGGTCTTTAGTCGATCATCTTTGGCGACTTTTTTAAATCAGTTAGAAATAAGTTTGGTTGAACAAATTGCAATTCCAGCTAATTTTGCTAAGCTAAAGACGAGTTTTGTGCCAATCAATCAGGTTCGAACTTGGCTTGATTGGCCTACCGCTTCTCCGAAATTGTTGTGGGAATATTTAGCCCTCACCCTTCCGGTTCTAGACGGTGTTCCCGAAAAAAAGAGCAAAGATTAACAATTTATTTAAACTATTTTTATGGCTTATAATTTTAGTGATTTCAAAAAGAAGGTTGCTGATATCGAAACCTGGTTAACAGGGGAGTATTTTAGTATTCGTACTGGCAAGGCGTCGCCTCAATTTCTTGATACGGTATTGGTGGAGTCTTATGGAAGTAGACAACCGATTAAACACTTAGCCGCAATCAATATTGAGGACGCAAAAACTTTGAAAGTGACACCGTGGGATCAGTCTCAAGCTCGAGCAATTGAGTCTGCTATTACCCAATCTAATCTAGGAGTTTCGGTATCCCCTGATTCAAGTGGTATTAGGGTAATTTTTCCCATGCTTACCGATGAACGAAGAAAAATGTTAAGTCGTTTGGTTGGAGAAAAGCTTGAAGATGCTCGGGTCTCTTTGCGTAAAGAGCGAGAAAAAATAATTTCAGATTTGCAAGCCAAAGAAAAATCCGGTGAGTTAAGTGAGGATGATAAATTTCGCAGTCGAGATGAATTGCAAAAAATTATAGATGAGGCTAATAAGCGTTTTGAAGAGATGGCCAATAAAAAGAATGGGGAAATTAGCGCCTAAACTATGACTACTTTCTTAAGCATTTTATTGTTTCTGGTTGTTTTAGAAGTCTTGATTTTGGTTCATGAGTTGGGCCATTTTTGGGCGGCTAAAAAAGCTGGTGCTGTGGTAGAGGAATTTGGTCTTGGTTTTCCTCCACGCCTGTTTCGTTATCGTCACGGAGAAACTATCTATTCTTTTAATTTGATTCCTTTTGGTGGGTTCGTTAAAATTGCTGGTGAAAATCCTTTTGAAGAAGAGGCGACAAATATTCCCACTAATCGTCTGCTTAATAACTTGCCACGCTTGTCTCAATTTAAAGTTTTGTTTGCGGGAGTTTTCTTTAATTGGTTATTTGCTTGGGCTTTGTTGGCGATTGGTTTGATAATTGGCCTGCCGGTTAGCAGTGAAAATCCCGGTTTTAAAATTGATCAGATTTCCGCGCCTAGACTTTTGGTGACAAATGTCTCTAATGGCTCTCCGGCTTTTTTGGCGGGGATTAAGCCGGGAGACGAGATAATCAGTTTGAGTCGTTCTGATCGTAAATTGATTCCTAAAAAGGCCAGCCAGGTGGGAGAATTTGTTCAAGAATCGCCAAATTCTAAAATCAATCTGGCAATAAAAACAAAAGCTGGAGATTTAAAAAATTATTCTTTGAGCCCCAAAAAGATTGATAATCAAACCAAACCGCAAGTCGGTCTTTCTTTAGAGATGGTCAGTTTTGTAAAATTACCGATTGTCGCCGCTCCTTTAGAGTCTTTTCGTTTAACCTTGAAAATTACTACGGATACTTTTGATGGACTGAGGATTTTAATTTCAAGGCTTTTTGCTGATCATACTTTAGTGGAAGGTGTGTCGGGGCCGGTCGGCTTGGTCGGCTTGGTTGGTGGAGCGGCGGCTATGGGCTTACCTTATCTTCTTTTGTTTGTAGCGATAATCTCGGTTAATTTGGCGGTAATGAACCTAATCCCGATCCCAGCTCTCGATGGCGGTCGTTTGCTATTTTTGATAGCTGAAAGTGTTTCTAATAAAAAAATTAACCCACGATTGGCAGGTTGGCTTAATTTGGCAGGTTTTTTGGCCTTGATTTTGTTGATGGTTATCGTCACCTATTTTGATGTCAAAAAATTGTGGTAGGGGGAGATAATAGCGGTCCCGAACTTTCTCTACCCATCGGAGCAGACATTGACTTTTTTTTGATAAGTGCTATAATCAGAAATAGATGCTCTTTTCGTATGAACTGGGCATGTTTGCGTTATGCAGACAAGGTGTTCGCTTCCTACACCGACTTAGGAGCAAAATTGTAAAGGAGTTTGCCGTATGGCTACCGCTACGAGAGTTTTCCACGTTGTAAATGGCCCCCCAAGAATAGATGTTCTTCTCTGTCTGTATGACTATGCCGAGAGACGACAGGTCACGTTCATGGTCGAAGAAGAGGGAGACGAACAGCCAAAGGTCGGGGGCAAGAAGTTGGAGTGCCGAATCAGTTCCGTAACCATCGAGAGCAATGTGACGTTCCTATTGGCCGGATGGGCGGAACTGGGGACTGCTGGTGCGGGGACGACCGAGAGACCCATAATCCTGACCTACAACAGCAATAGCCGTAAGGGTGTGGCGGAGATTAACTGCTCTTTTCGCGAGAAGCATCGCCACCAATTCAGCCCAACGAGCAAAGGATCAGCCGTTATCCATGTTCGCTCCTCGGGGAAGAACTCCATTCGGTTTGACGTAGGAGGACGCGAGCCTTCCAAGGTCCATGCCGAATAGCGAACTCGCAAACAACCGCTCAAGGACGGACAGAAAACCGTTGGAGGGCGGTTTTCTTTTTTTACATAAAAACGGTTCTAACTTTCTCTACCCATCGGAGCAAGTATTGACAAAAATAGTATAGATGTGCTATTATGATAGTAGAGTGATTTTTGTTTCGAAGATTGACCCAAACCTTGAGAAAGGAAGGTAAAGACATGCCGATACCTTTATTGGTAATATTACTGCTGGTGTTGATTTTGTTGGTAGCCTGGCTTCAAGGCAAAAGGAAATACCTTGTTTCCTTCGTGGTTGCAATTGTTGGGACGATAATACTCCAACTCGTCCACGTGCTCTTGTTGACCTGACCAATAAGATATGACCCGCCCACAGAGACCGTTCGGTTCTGTCGGGCGGTTTTCTTTTTATATAAGAGTTCTAACTTCCTCTACCCATCGGAGCACATTTTTTATCTTTTTTTTCAACGTGTTTTTGACGTACCCCGAGTAGGACGTAGAACCGCTGAATGATTTTTGGTATGATTTAGTTTATGAAAATATACATTACTGCACCGTTTAGAAATGGAGAAAATAAAAAAGAAATTGAAGAGTTGTGCTCCGTGGTAAAACAATCAGGATTCGAAGATTTTTGTTTTATTCGTGACATTGAAAACTATCAGAAAATTTTTAATGACTCTCACGAGTTAATGCGACGAGCCAAAGAAGAAATTGAAAAATGCGATGGGTTACTGATTGATTACGATGGGCCAGGCAATGGTCGAATTATTGAGCTTGGGATAGCTTACGCCTTAAATAAGAAAATCTTTCTGATAACAAAGAAGGGTACAACGGTCAAAGACACAGTCACGGGAGTGGCTGATAAAATTATTGAATACGAGAATATCGAAGATATTATTAAACCCTTATCTGCCCAGGCCTAGGTTTCGAACTTTATATATCCATCGGAGCAAGTTAGTAGACTGGCTAGTTAGTAATTTGGAGATAACCCCTATTTTTGCTTCGCAAAAATAGGGGTTATCTTGCCCTGGCTTCTTCTTTAGGCTAGTATAGGGGCATATGCGTCAATCTTCTTTATTTACCAAGACTCGGCGGGACGATCCGCGAGATGAGGTTGCCCAGAATGCTAAATTGCTCATTCGGGCTGGTTTTGTGCACAAAGAAATGGCCGGAGTATATTCTCTTTTACCTCTTGGTCTTAGGGTTTTGGAAAAGA
Organism: uncultured Candidatus Saccharibacteria bacterium; assembly: GCA_964446245.1. GTDB lineage: Bacteria > Patescibacteriota > Minisyncoccia > Phycocordibacterales > XYD1-FULL-46-19 > CAYUNI01. The sequence continues at coordinate 17,673 of CAYUNI010000004.1, read as the reverse complement.
TTAATAAAATAATTCGTGAGGAAATGGATAGTCTCGGGGCGCAAGAATTGCAATTAACCGCCTTACAAAATCCGGAGATTTGGAAGGCGACTGGACGCTATGAGGCGGATGTCGCTTTTAGAACCGAGCTTAAAGTTGGTGGAGAGCTTACTTTGGGCTGGACTCATGAGGAGCCAATTACGAATCTATTAAAAAATCATCTCGAATCTTATCGGGATTTACCTTTGGCGATTTATCAGATCCAGACTAAATTTCGCAATGAAGAACGAGCCAAAAGCGGGGTTATGCGCGGCCGAGAGTTTTTAATGAAAGATTTGTATTCCTTTCATCGTAATCAAGAGGATTTGGATCGTTTTTATGACGAGGTGATGGCGGTTTACTCGCGAATTTTTTCTCGGATTGGTCTTGGCGATTTGACCTTTTGCACTTTTGCTAGCGGTGGTTCTTTTAGTAAATATAGCCATGAATTTCAAACCATAAGTGAGGCTGGCGAGGATACAATACATTTATCTACAGAGCAAAAAATTGCGGTTAATAGTGAGGTTTATGAGCCGGAAGTTTTAACTCAATTAGGATTAAGCGCGGAAAATTTGGAGGAGAAAAAAGCAATTGAAGTTGGTAATATCTTTAAACTTGGCACCCGTTATTCTCTTCCTTTGGGCTTAAATTTTAAGGATGAATCTGGTAATTTGGGACCGGTCTTTATGGGATGTTATGGAATTGGTCCGACTAGGCTTTTGGGGACTATTGCTGAGGTTCTGTCTGATAAAAAAGGCTTAGTCTGGCCAGAGGCCATTGCTCCGTTTAAGGTGTCTTTGGTTGCTTTGTCTAAAGCAGGTACAGGAGAAGTGAAGACAGCGGCTGATTCTCTTTATAATCAACTTCTCGCATCTGGTGTCGAAGTGCTGTATGATGACCGAGATCTTACTCCGGGAGAAAAATTTGCCGATGCCGATTTGTTTGGCTTGCCCTATCGAGTAGTGGTCAGTGAAAAGAGTTTGGCCTCTGGAGGTGTAGAGTGGAAGAAACGAATAAGCGAAGAAACAGAACTTATTTCTCCGGAAGAGGCAATAAAACGATTGTCGATAAAATAAAAGTAAAATGATTTTTGAACGATTTTATAAAATTTTTTCTAATGATGTTGGTATTGATTTGGGTACCGCTAATACCTTGGTCTATTTAAAGGACCATGGGATTGTGATAGTTGAGCCGTCGATCGTTGCTATCAATCAAAAGACTGGTCGAGTGGTGGCGGTGGGGACAGATGCCAGCCAGATGATTGGTCGGACTCCAGCTCATATTGTCGCTGTTCGACCTTTGGTTGGTGGAGTGATTTCTAATTTTGAAGTGGCAGAGGAAATGCTCTCTTACTTTTTGCGTAAAACAGCTCAGATTTCTAAAAAAGCTATTTTCCGTCCGCGCCTAGTTGTCGGAGTGCCATCGAGTATTACCAACGTCGAACGCCGAGCGGTCCGAGATGCGGCTCGTAATGCTGGCGCTCGTGAGGTCCATATTGTCGAAGAGCCAATGGCGGCAGCGATTGGTATTAAGCTACCAGTTTTTGATCCGGTCGGTAGTATGGTGATTGATATCGGGGGTGGGACGACTGATATTGCCGTGATTTCCTTGGGGGGGATTGTTCGTTCTCGAACTTTACATATTGCTGGTGAAAAATTAAATCAAGATATTATTGGTTATGTTCGTGATGAATTTAAAATTTTATTAGGAGAAAAAACGGCTGAAGAAGTAAAAGTGGCGATTGGTTCAGTCTATAAGAGTGGACCGGGACGAGAAGCAACGATACGGGGGCGTGATTTGGTGACTGGTTTGCCTCGCGAGGTGGTAATCACTGATAGTGATATTCGTGAAGCGATTGCTCAGTCGATTGATATTTTTGTGGAAGCGATTAAAGAGGTCTTGGAAACTACCCCACCCGAAGTTTTGTCTGATATTATGCGTCGAGGAGTGATTGTTGCTGGTGGCGGAGCGATGATCCATGGCATGCAAGAGCTCTTAGAAAGAGAGCTTCAAATTCCAATTCATATGGCAGAAGATCCTCTTACGGCTGTCGTTCGAGGTACCGCTTTAATTTTAGAAGATGTCGATCGTTTTCGAGATATTTTAATTGATAACGAAGATGAATTACCTCCGCGGTAATAGTTTTGATAATTTTTCTGGACACCGCCGTTTTTCCTGGAGCTGGGCGTGGTTTTTTGTTTTAGTTTTAATATATTTTTTAGGTCCGACTTTGTTGGGTTGGCTTTTTCGACCCTTAGTTTTTGTCGGGCAACCAGTCTGGTCGGCGGCAGAAAATTGGAGTAATAGCCTGCAACGTTTATCGACTTATTTTAGTAGTAAAAATAATTTGGTTGAAGAAAATAAAAATTTAAAACGGAGTAATGAAAATTTGCGAATTGCTCTTTTGAATAAACAAATTTTGCAACGAGAGAATAGTGATCTTCGACAAGTTTTATCTTTAACAAAAAATAGCCAAAAGTTTGTTTTAGGGCAAATAATTGCTCGCCCTAATCAAACCCCTTATGATATTCTTTTGGTCGATATTGGGTCACAAAATCATTTTGTAAAAGTAGGTGATAAAGTCGTGGCTTCTGGCCAGACGGTGCTTTTGGGAGAGGTTGCGGAAGTTTACGGAGGCAGCAAAGCTAAAGTAAAATTGTATTCTTCCTATGGTTCACAAATTGCAATAAATATTAGCCGGCTCAATTTGGCAGCGGTGGCTAAAGGTTTGGGTGGTGGTAATTTTTCTATTTCTTTACCAAAGGGGGTAGGGGTAAAAGTGGGAGATATTATTGAATCACCATCTGGTGAGAAATTAATTTTGGGGCAGGTTGGTAAAATTGAGGAGACTGCCACCAATCCTTATTTGCGAGTTTTGTTTAAAATACCTGTTAATATTTATGAATTACAGTGGGTAATGATCTATGTTGATTATTAGATTGAATATTTTGTTTATTCTTTTTTTATTGGCTTATCTATCGCCGTGGTGGCTTTTGTTGGGCGGGGTTTTGCTGTCAGCGCTCTTTTTTTCAAAATTTTATGAAGGGGTTTTGCCGGTAATTTTTTTTGATATTTTATATCGCTTGCCAACCGATAATTGGTGGCCAGTACAGTTTAGTCTGGCGATTTTTGTGCTATCCGCTATAATTTTGTTGGAGGTGGCTAAACGTTACCTTAATCTTAAAGATTAATGTTAAAATCGAGACGACGCAAAAGATATGAAGAGCTGGCGCCGGATGAAATTTTTTTAGACTCACGCAACTTGCCGGAGTTTAATCAACAGCAATTCGAAGGCCGGCTAGAAAGACCTATTAGACGAACCACTTTTTATTGGTTGGGTGCGTTTTTTGCTTTGATTGGAATGCTTTTTCTTGGTCAGATTGTTCGTTTGCAAATAGTAAATGGCTCGGAATATGCCGATCGTTCGGCCAACAACACCCTTCGTCACACTCCGGTTTATGCTGAGCGAGGTTTGATCTATGATCGTCGAGGAGAAATGCTCGCTTGGAATAATGGCGCGCGTTTTTATATTGACAAGGCTGGCTTTGCTCACTTGCTCGGTTATTTAGGCTTTCCTACTGACCAAGAATTAAAAGATGAAAAATATGACCCTAAGCAAATGATTGGGAAAGACGGCGTCGAATCTTTTTATGAAGAAAAATTGGGCGGGGAAAAGGGGATAAAAATTGAAGAAATCAACGCGCTCGGAGAAATTGTTGATAATAATATTTTGCGTCCGCCTAAGAATGGCGATAATCTCACTTTATCGATTGATGCTCGTGTCCAAGCTAAGCTTCATGAATATATTCGGCAAACGGCGATTGACCGAGGATTTTCTGGTGGCAGTGGCGCTTTGATGGATATCTATACTGGTGAATTGATCGCTCTTACTAGTTATCCTGAGTTTTCTCCTAATACTTTGACGACAAGTCGAGATAAAGAAAAATTAGCAAGTTATTTTTCCGACAAGAGAAATCCTTTTCTTAATCGAATGGTTTCTGGCCTCTATACCCCGGGCTCAGTCTTTAAACCTTTTATGGCGATTGGAGCTTTGACTGAGGGGACAATTGATCCCAAGAAGCAGATTTTAAGTACGGGACAGCTGGTTGTGCCTAATCCTTATAATCCTAAATTAAAAACAGTTTTTAAGGATTGGCGCGAACAAGGTTGGGTTGATATGAGATTGGGAATTGCTTATTCTTCTAATGTTTATTTTTATGTTTTGGGAGGTGGTTTTGGCAGCCAGAAAGGAATAGGAATTGCCAATATTATCAAATATGCTGAAATGTTTGGTTTGAGCAAGAATACTGGTATTGATTTGCCCGGGGAAGCAGGTGGACTCATTTCTTCCCCAGAGTGGAAAGAGAAAACTTTTAATGAACCTTGGCGTATTGGTGATACTTATCATACAGTAATTGGTCAATACGGTACTCAAGTGACGCCGATTCAGATTTTGCGAGCAGTGGCGAGTATTGCTAATGGTGGTCGTTTGGTTCAGCCGACCGTTGTTTTGAAATCAGCCACTAGTAGTCCCGCGCTTGTGACTTTGCCGATTTCAGAAAAGAATTTTCAAATTATTCGTGAAGGAATGCGTCTTGCAGTCACTGATCCGCGGGGTTCAGCCAAGAGCTTAAATGACCCTAATGTTAAAATTGCCGCCAAGACAGGGACGGCAGAGCTTGGTGATACTCGAGCCACAGTTAATTCTTGGGTTATGGGTTATTTTCCTTATGAGCATCCTCGATATGTCTTTGTCGTAGTAATGGAGAAGGGAAGCCGTCAAAACCTTGTTGGAGCGACATATGTCATCAGGCAATTAGTCGACTGGCTGGCTATTTATTCGCCGGAATATTTGCGAGGCGAAGCCCCATCTCTCAAAAAACAGCCTGTCGCCGAGTGATGGGTTTGATTTTTAGCTTGAGATGAGTTAGTATTTTAATCATATGAACAATCAAAAAGAATATTTAAGCCCAGAAAAATACGAACAATTAAAAGTAGAATTAAATAGACTAAAGACTGTCGAGCGCAAGGCGATTGCCGAACAATTAGAGTTTGCTAAATCTCTAGGCGACCTTTCGGAAAATGCTGAATATCATGAGGCGCGTGATAAACAGGCTGATATCGAAGACCGGATTGCCGAGGTTGAAGATATTTTAAAAAATGCGGAGATTATTTCTAAACATAGTGGTGGCAAGGTGACTATTGGCTCATCGGTTGTCGTGAAGAAAAGTGGTGGTCAGCCGACCGAGTATTCTCTTGTTGGTTCGGAAGAGGCCGACATTGCTAGTGGTAAAATTTCTCACCAATCACCCCTCGGTTCCGCTTTAATGGGGAGAGCTAAAGGAGAAGAGATTGATGTTCAAACTCCAAAGGGCCAGGTGCGTTATTCAATAGTAGAGGTTAAATAATTTTTTAAATAATATAAATAATGGCCTCGTTGGAAGAATTAAGAAATGAGCGTCTGCGAAAACTAGAACGATTAAAATCGTTTGGTTTTAATCCTTTTCCTGCTAAAAGTAATATCTCTCATAATCTAAAAATGGTTGTCGAAGATTTTGACACCTTAATTGAAGCGGGCAAAGAGGTGGTTGTAGCTGGGCGAGTTGTTTCTTTGCGAGGGCAGGGGGCACTAATTTTTGCCGATTTGGTTCAAGATGGCACCAAGATTCAAATTTTACTAAAAAATGATGAAGTGGGTGAAGAAGCAAGTCGAATTTTTAATGAAACGATAGATTTGGGTGATTTTATTGAGGTCAGCGGCTCTCTTTTTGTCACTAAACGAGGAGAGAAAACAGTTGAGGTTAAGACTTGGCGAATTTTGGCTAAAAGCTTGCGTCCACTGCCTGATAAATGGTCCGGCTTACAAGACGAAGAAGAGCGTTTACGAAAACGCTATTTAGATATTTTGACTAATGATGAGACCCGAGAAATGATTGTCCGTCGCTCAATCTTTTGGCAGACAATTCGTCAATTTTTGCTTAAGCGAGATTTTATGGAGGTGGATACGCCGATTTTAGAAAATACTCCCGGTGGAGCTGAGGCGAGACCTTTTATTACCCATCACAATGCTCTTGATCTCGATGTCTATCTACGGATTGCGCCGGAATTATGGCTCAAACGTCTGATGGTGGCCGGCTTTTCTAAAGTTTTTGAAATTGGAAGGATTTTTCGCAATGAAGGAATGGACGCCGAGCATCTGCAAGATTATACGGTAATGGAATTTTATTGGGCTTATGCTGATTATGAAGATGGAATGAATATGGTCCGAGAGTTATATCGAGAAATTGCCCAAAAAACTTTCGGCACTCAACAATTTAAAATAAAAGGTTTTGATATTGATTTAAGTAAAGATTGGGAGCGTTATGATTATGTTGAAACTATTCTTGCTAAAACAGGATTAGATATTCGCCAGTCTGATTTGAAACAGGTTGAAGATAAATTAAACGAGCTTGGCGTCCAGTATGACCAGTCTGGTTTTAACTTAAATCGCGCGATTGATAATCTCTGGAAATATTGTCGCAAACAGATTGCTGGCCCCGGTTTTTTGGTAAATGTTCCGGTAATGATGGAGCCTTTGGCTAAACGCAGTGCCGATAATCCAGATTTTGTCGAGCGGTTTCAGGTGATATTGGCGGGGTCAGAAATGGGCAAGGGTTTCAGCGAGCTTAATGATCCTCTCGACCAATTAGATCGTTTTAATGAGCAAGTAAAATTGCGTGAAGCCGGTGATGATGAAGCTCAAATGAAAGATGACGAATTCATAGAAGCGCTTGAGTATGGTATGCCACCAACTTGTGGTTTTGGTTTGAGTGAGCGGTTATTTAGCTTCCTTTATGATAAACCAGTTCGCGAAACTCAGATTTTCCCATTAATGCGACCAAAGAAATAAAAGATAAAAAAGGTATTCTATTCCCCAAAAAACAGGCATTTAATGCCTGTTTTTTGGATATCCACAGTTTTAGATTAGGCAAAGTGGGGCATTGTGGGTTAAAATAGGCGAGTAGTGGTAAGAAGTGGGGAAACATATTTTGCCTATGCTTATTGGTGAATATCGGCACAATTTAGATGATAAAAAACGCTTGGCGTTGCCGGCTGGTTTGCGTCCAAAGTTAGGCAAGAAAGTAGTGTTGACCCGAGGTCTGGATAACTGCTTGTTCGTTTATCCGTTGGCTCAGTGGCAAAAACTAACTGAAGAGTTAGAAAAATTGCCGATGGGACAAGTGGATGCTCGTAATTTTAGCCGTTTCCTTTTTGCCGGCGCGGTAGAGACGGAGTTAGATTCGCTTGGGCGAATTTTGATCCCCGACTACCTTAAGGATTTTGCTGGTTTGAAAGGAAAAGTGGTGATCGTCGGCGTAAGTCGTCGAGTGGAATTGTGGGATGAAGAACGTTGGCAGGAAAATACTTCCAAAATTGAACGCCAAGCCGATTTGTTGGCGGAAAAATTGGGAGAAATCGGACTAATTTAATCATGATCCACAAAGCAGTTCTTTTACAGGAGGTGGTAGCAGGCTTAGCCCCAAAAGTCGGCGAAGTGTATTTAGATGGTACCTTGGGGGCGGCCGGACATGCCGCGGAAATTGGCGCTAGATTGGGATCAAGCGGTATTTTGATTGGTTTGGACCAAGATAGCCGGGCCATTCGTGAGGCAAAGGAAACTTTAGCTCATTTGTCTTGCCGGGTCATGTTACGCCAAGCCAATTTTCGCGGTTTGGATCGGGTGCTAGAAGGTCTGGGGATAGGGAAAATAGATTTGGTTTTGCTTGATCTTGGTTTTAGTTCTGACCAAATTGAGAGTTCGGGAAGAGGGTTTTCTTTTTTGCGTGATGAGCCTTTATTAATGACCTTGTCTTATCCGCCTAAACCAGATGACCTTACCGCGGAAGTGGTAGTAAATGAGTGGTCAGAAGAGAGTTTGGCCGACATAATTTATGGATTTGGCGATGAAAGATTTTCTCGAAGAATAGCCAAAGCCATAATTGAGGCTAGAGAAATAGGGGCGATCAAGACAAGTGGGCAATTAGCTGAAATTATTAGCCAAGCTGTTCCGGGTTGGTATCGTCATGGACGGATTCATCCGGCAACAAGGACATTTCAAGCTTTGCGAATTGCTGTTAATGATGAATTGGGAGCTTTGACTGAAGGTTTAGAAAAAGCTTGGTCTGCACTTGGTTTGGGAGGCCGTCTAGGAGTGATTTCTTTTCATAGTTTAGAGGCTCGATTAGTTAAAGATTTTTTTAATAAAAAGGTTAAAGAAGGGAAAGGAAGTTTGGTAAGTAAAAAAGCGATTAAACCAAGCCGAATTGAAGAGCAGACTAATCCAAGAAGTCGTAGCGCCCAATTAAGAATTATTATTAAAAATTAGAAATTAAAAATTTTAAATAATTTATGCCCATAGCTTCTTGCCATGATAATCATACAAACACCTTAGCCACGATTTGGCTGGGTTTCTTGGCGAGTTGCTTTATTTTGGGGGTTGCCTATGTTTATTTTTTAAATACTTCAATGTTTATGGCTAAGGCGACTCAGCAATCGGGAGAAATGATAAGCGACCTAGAGGCAAAGATTGCTATTTTGGAAACTGATTATCTTAAGACCGTCGGTGAAATTACTTTAGCCAAGGCGGTTGATAAAGGTTTTGTTGATGTCTCCAATAGTTTAGCTTTTGCTTATCGATTGGGGGCAAAGAGTGGCGCTTTGACAATGTCGCGATGAAAATTGTTGGCAGTAAAAAACGAATTCGTCTTCTGGCGGCCTTGATAATGGTGGTCGGTCTGCTTTTTGTTGTTAGACTTTTCTATTTACAAATTATAAGAGGAGAATATTTTGTTGGAGAAGCTGACCACCAGTATTTTAAGCCGAAAAATATTTTTGAGCGGGGGACAATTTTTTTCAGCATTAAAGATGACCGTCTGGTCACGGCGGCCACTCAAAAATTAGGTTTCTTGATTCAGATAAAACCTCAAATAGTTGGACCGAACGCGACGACGACTTTTGCCAAATTGAAGGGAATTTTGCCAGAATTAAATGAGGAAGAGTTTATGGCTAAGGCGAACAAGAAAAATGACCCTAACGAAGAAATCGCCAGACGAGTCGCCAAGGAGTCGGCTGATAAAATAAAAGCCCTTGATCTAAAAGGAGTAATCACGGCCAAAGAAAAATGGCGTTTTTATCCTGCTGGGCGGACAGCTTCGAAAGTGATTGGATTTTTGGGCTATCAGGGAGATGATTATGCCGCTCGTTATGGAGTAGAGAAATCTTATGATGATGTTTTATCTCGGTCGGAGGAACAGTCGTTTAAAAATTTTTTTATTGAGATTTTTTCTGAAGTCGGGACTGTTTTGAGAAAAAATAATTTAACGACACGAGGAGATGTTGTTTTATCTATCGAGCCTGTAGTCCAGAATTTTTTGGAGAAAAAGCTCTCTGAGGTGATGTCCAAACAGCGTTCGGACTCTGTCCAAGGAATGATAATTGATCCGCAAACAGGAGCGATTTATGCGATGGCTTCTTTGCCAGACTTTGATCCTAATGAAAGTAAAGCCGAATTAGCAACCTTAAATAACCCATTTTTAATGGAAACTCGAGAGATGGGTTCGATTATCAAACCACTGACAATTGCTGCTGGCTTAGATTTGAGAGTAGTGACCGCTGATACTGTCTATAATGATACTGGCTCTATTAAAGTTAGCGGAAAAACAATTTCTAATCACGACAAAAAGGCGCGCGGGCGAATTCCTATTCAAGAAATATTGACTCAATCTTTAAATGTCGGCACGACTTTTGTTCAACAGAAAATCGGTCAATCTAATTTTCGGGAGTATTTTAAAAATTATGGTTTAGGAGAAAAAACGGATATTGATTTGCCGGGTGAGATTGCTGGAAAAATAAAAAATTTAGACGGTAATATTGATGTCGATTTTGCTAATGCTTCTTTTGGGCAGGGGATAGCCACGACCCCAATCGGCACAGTGCGGGCGCTTTGTTCTTTGGCGAATGGCGGAGTCTTAGTTAAACCCTATGTTGTAAGAGAAATTCGTTTTGACAATTTATTGACGAAGGAGACTAAACCGATTATTATTCGTCGAGTCTTGAAACCAGAGACAAGCAAGGAGATTTCAAGAATGTTGGTTAAAGCGGTTGATACTTCAAGCGCTTTAGGTAAGATTAAATTAACCAATTATAGTATTGCAGCTAAGACGGGTACTGCTCAAATGGCCAACCCCGCTGGCGGTGGGTATTATGCTGATCGTTTCCTGCATTCGTTTTTTGGCTATTTCCCTGCTAGTAATCCGCGGTTTCTTGTTTTTCTTTATACGGTTTATCCGAAAGAGGGAAAATATTCCAATGAAACTTTGGCGGAGCCATTTTCAGAAATTACCAAGTTTTTGTTAAATTATTATCAGATTCCACCAGACCGTTAAAAAGATTTTAAATTAAGGTTTATATGAAGAAAATATTTAAAAAAATTGTTATTGGTATTTTGGAATGGGAGGCGAGATTAATTTTAAAAAAATATAAACCTAAATTAATAGGGGTGACTGGTAGTGTTGGGAAAACTTCCACCAAAGAGGTAATCGCGACTGTCTTGTCTGGCCATTTTAAATTGCGTAAGAGTGAAAAAAGCTATAATAGCGAATTAGGGATCCCGCTTACCATTATTGGGGCAGGTAGCGCTTGGGGTGATATTTTTGGTTGGTTAGAAATTATTGCCCAGGGTTTATCCTTGATTTGTTTTAAGCATGATTATCCTGAATGGCTTGTTTTAGAAATCGGGGCTGATCGTCCAGGAGATATTCGGCGTGCTTGCCGTTGGCTTAAATTTGAAGTGGCAGTCTTGACCCATTTGCCAGAGATTCCGGTTCATATTGAATTTTTTAAATCAAAAGAAGAATTGATTGAGGAAAAATTTTGTTTGATTGAAAATTTATCTCCCGGAGCAATTGCTATTTTAAATTTTGATGATCCGATAATTCGATCATTGCGACCAAGAGTTGGGGCAAAAGTTTTGAGTTACGGTTTTGATTCGGGAGCTGACTTACAGGCTTCTAACGACCATTTGTTTTTTGACGATAAAGAAGGGAAAAAGATTTTAGGACGAACTTTTAAAGTTGATTATCAAGGGCAGAGTTGGCCTTTTCGCCTATCGGGAATTCTTGCTCATCATCAAGTGGGAATGGTTTTGGCTGCTTTGGCTGTTGGTTTGAGCCGGGGACTAAATGTGGTCCAAGTGGCTGATAATTTAACCCAAATTAAACCTATGCCGGGGCGCTTATCGCCTCTTTTGGGAATTAAAGAAACTTTGATTATTGATGATGCCTACAATTCTTCCCCGGCTGCTTTGAGCGCTGGTTTGGATCTGGTAAAAGAAGTCGAGATTGCGGGGCGAAAGATAGTTGTTTTAGGGGATATGATGGAGCTGGGAGGGAAGACGGTTGAGGCTCATCGTTTGGCTGGAGAGCAAATAGCTAAGTGTGCTGATTTTTTGGTGACAGTAGGTATGCGAGCGAAGTTTTTTGTGGAAGGAGCGAAAGAGGCGGGAATGTCCGATAAAAAGATTAAAAGTTTTGATGAAGCGAAAGAGGCGGGAAATTTTTTGCAGAATTTTGTGGAGAAAAATGATCTAATTTATTTTAAAGGCTCTCAATCAATCCGTTTGGAACGAGCGGTAGAGGAGATAATGTTGGAGCCAGAGAAAAAAAGTTCTCTTCTGGTGCGTCAGGAATCGGAGTGGCTTAAAAGGTGATCTAAAATTAAGAATGAAATAGCCCCCAGCGATCGGCAGTCTCGCTGGGGGCTTATTTTCCCCTGCTTCTTAGGGGGAGTGTATCCCCCCGATATCGGCCGGAGCGGGGGCAGTGATTGGGATCTTCATTCCCAATAGACGCCTAACTTTCGTCTTTTTGGCATTATCCTCCAGCCTCTCGACTTCCTCTTTGGTCTCTTTTTTCCATCTTTCGACCTGACAGTCAATCAGACCAGCGAAGGTGAGGCTGTGGTAAGGCGCTACTGTGGTGAACGCCTCCCAAGCTTTTCGAAGGCGACTATGGTCATCGTGGAATTGATTGACCAGTTCTTTCGCCAGCTGTTCTAGCCAAGCGGAAGAATTTCTTTCGGGGATAAGATGACCCATTATCCCCATCAAGTCATACCAGTATCCCATTTTTTGGATTTCCCCTAACAAGGGGTACCCATACTGATCAAGAAGCTGATGTTTCTGGCAGGCGATGATGACCCCTTTTGCCAGTTCATCATCCTCCGACAGAATAGCCTCTTCAATTGCCCAAAGGCGATTCCGCCTTGCTTTGCGGATTTTGTAGAAGATGACGGACACCACGAAGATGAGCGTCCCTGCTACCAAAATCGCAATCCCTGTCGGGGTTGTCTTCTCGGGGTCACCGAGAAGGCTTAAAAGCTCAAAAAACCTGCTTCCGCTTCCCATCATTGTCCCTCCTGTTAAAAGATCATCTCCCCTGTGACACACGATAAAGTCTGTAATAAAGATTATTCTTAAATTAGTTTTTTGTAAAGGGCTAAAAAATTGGCTTTTTTCTAAAAAAATGTTATAAGTTATTAATAGTATTTAGTATGCAATATGGAGAAGATCTGAAAGATTTAATTTTTTATTCGCCATACTACATATAATATACTATCCCTCTGGCCCTATCGTCTAATGGTCACCCGCCCGACTGAACGATACAGTCGTTCGGGCGGGCCCGCCCGAAAGACTCGCCAAGCTCGTCTTGCGTGTCGGGCAAGGGACATCACCCTTTCACGAGGTTTAAGGTCAAAGAGCTAAGTTTGTAAAATTAAGGCCCTATCGTCTAATGGTTAGGACATCACCCTCTCACGGTGGAAATCGGGGTTCGAATCCCCGTAGGGTCATAAAAAATAATGAGCCGAATACGGAGGTATTTGGCGATTATATTTTTTTGGCACTACGGGGATTCGAACGGCGGAGCCCGCAAAGCCGGCGCAACAAAGTGAAGCCGCAGGGCGAGCCGCGTCCAGCAGCACTTAATGAATGATGAACCGCCATAGGCGGAGAAGAATTTCATTTAGTGACTGCGGGACGAATCCCCGTAGGGTCACACGAGCGAAAAGCAAGCAAACTACTTTGCTTGCGAGCGAAGTGTGAAGACGGAGCTATGTTTTTGTAGCAACAAAAACAGGCGAGTCGCGGTCGGCGAAATTTTGTGAGTGACGACGAGCAAAATATTTGCGACCACATAGACATGACTGCGAAGCAGGCCTTATTTAGTAACTCGTGACCAAGTACTTTGAACACGAAGTGTACAATATTTTTGAAAGGAGAAGAATTTCATTTTTGACGAAAAACAAATTATTGTGGCTCACATAGATATGACTGCGAAGCAGGCCTTGCTTGTCAACTCGTGACCAAGCACTCTGAGTACAAAGTATACAATGAATTCATCGCTTTCTTTTTTGAAATGGTTTAAACTCTAATTATGTCTAATTCCTCAAAAATATCAAACAACATTTTATTTAAAGATACTCTGTTAGCAATGGCTCAAAATAGTGTCGGATCTAAGACTTGGCAAAATTTTTATATTAAAGAAAACGGCCGAGCAAAAGATATTATGCGGGGCGGGGAAGTGTCGTGTGCCTTTTTTGTGTCGTCTTTGCTCCATAGTTTGGAGTTGCTTAAAACTGCCCATGCGACAGTCGACAGTACAGTAAAAGATTTATTGGAAAGTGGCTGGAAGGAAATTTCTAAACCTCGGTCTGGCGCAGTCATTCTTTGGGAATCAAAGGTAGTCAACGGGACATCTAATCGTCATTTGGGAATTTGTTTAACTAAAGATAAAGCAATAAGCAATAGCTCATCTACGAAAAAAATCGCCCAACATCATATTACTTTCGGCGCCAAGGGGACAAAAAATTACCGCGCCATTGAAAAGATTTACTGGCGGGAGAAAATAAATTAATTGATAAAAATATTGGCAAAATACAAGTTTGGGGTAATGGAAGGTTGGTTTATCAAGGGAAAGAATATAAAAGTTCTTTAGGGAAAGGTGGAGTATATAGAAAAAAGAAGGTGAAACAATACTACTTATTGAGCATGACATGTCATTTACTCTGGGTATTTCTGATAAAGTGATAGTAATGGACGTCGGTAGAATTATGGCGACCGGAACACCCACAGAAATACATAATAATCCAGAGATTCTAAAGATATACCTGGGGAAGAATTAACTATTTTTTGTTCATTTATAACTTTTTTGTTATAATACATCTATTATGGAAATAGAATCACAATCACAATTACCCGAAATAGTTGAAAAGGATTTATACGATGGAATAGACGCTAAAGTATATTTAGGCTACAAATGTAATGGTAAATGTCCGTTTTGTTTAACAGAAGTAAGGCCGAAAACCTGCGAATCAACAACGAATGAATTTCTTCTTTCTTTCGAAGAAGAGATGAGAAAATATCATTTAAATGGTGGTAAGAAAGTTCTTTTTACCGGCGGTGAGCCAACAGAATATCCAGAAAAGCTTTTTGGGGCTTTAAAAATTTTAAAAGAATATGAAGATGAGTTAATTGTTCTGTATACTAACGGAACCCATCTTTTAGATCAAGTTGAATATGACGGTCAAAATAAAACTTTTTTAGAATTTTTGAATGATTTTGGTCTGAAAGATATAAATATGTCTGTTCATCATTATAGAAATGATAAAAGAATGGAACTTTCTAAAGAGGTAGGTAAAATGGATACGGAGCAGGTTATTTCTAAGGTGGAAGAAAGTGGTCTTAGATTACGTTTAAATTGTACTCTGATGAAGGATTTTATTGGTTCAAAAGAAACAATAGAAAAATATATAGCTTGGGCGATAAAAATGGGTGTTCGTGATATTTATTTTAGAGATTTGTTTCATTTAGATAAGAGGGATAATACTACTACAACTGGTCGTCCAGAGGATATGGAAAAATTAGATTTTTCTGATAAACAAAGAATTGATTTCTACGGTCTAGTTGATGAAATTAATGCAGATCCGGATTATGTGATGGTTTCTGGAAAAACAGAAGATGCCAGAGAAAAAGGTGTTACGTTAATTAGACATAGAGGATGGGGCAATACGATTATTTTTACACACAAACCATCGGGTGTGCGGATTTCTTTTGGTACCCTAACTATTGGCGAAGAAAAACCGGAAGAAGCCACTTATTTTACGATTAATCCAAATGGAAAGATGACAAGAAATATGAATCGTTCTGAATATTCAATAGATGAAATTAATGATGAAAATATTAGAGATAATTAGTTTTTTATATCAGGTTTAGAAAAAGTTGTTTTTATCATCAAACTTTGATACGATTCTGATTAGTATGATTTATCAAATTTATTAATTTAAATTCATAATTATTTATGGAACAAAAAAGAAACTATTGGCCGTTGATTATTGTTGGAATTTTGGTTGTGGTTGTTATCTTAATTGCAGTTTTTTCTAACAAATCTAAGGACATTTCCGCTATTAAAGTCGGGGTAATAATTCCTCTGAGTGGGCCTGCTGCGGATTATGGTGTACAAATGAGAGGCGGTGCTGAAATAGCAAAACAAGAACTATTAAAGAAAGGTGTCGATGTAAATTTGGTATATGAAGATAGCAAAGGTGATCCTGTCACGGGTATTTCTGCTTACAGAAGATTAGTTGATGTTGAAAAGGTTGATTATATTGTTTCTGCTTTCACTAGAGTAAGTCTCCCGTTGATTGAAATGACGGCTAAGGATAAAGTACCGATGATTATGACTATTTTTGCTGGTGATTGGGATAAGACTAAGTCCCCATATGCTATAAGATTTTTCTCTACACCAAGGCAGTATGTTAGAGGAGAAGATGGCTCTAGTGTTTTAACGGGTGTAAAGACAGCTTCTGTTATATATGTAAATGATGACTATGGAAAATCTGTTTTGAAGGAATTAGAATCATTTTTAGCTGAAAAGAATATAGCCCTATTATCACAGGAAAACTATGTTCCTTCAACTAGTGATTTTAGAACATATCTTACAAAAATAAAATTTTCAAATTCAGATATTCTTTCGGTTATTTCATCTAGCCCTGTTGAAATATCAAATATTATTAAACAATCAAAAGAGGTTGGCATTAAGGCAAAATTATTTGATTCCTCAATTGCCCTATCAAATCCTAATGTATATAAAAACCCAAATAATAATGTGGAGGGAGTAATTACTAAAGCAACCGTTGCAGAATTAAAAGATAAGAGTCCAGAGGTTGTAAACTTTTTCGCTGAATATCAGAAAAATAATAATAAGGAAGCGTATTGGGCGGCTTTATTTGGTTATGAATCAGTTAATTTGATTGATAATATTGAAAAGAATAACGGAAGAAAAAACCTGGAGAAAGCTGTTCTTTCTATAAACCCGTTAAAAACTCTTTTTGGTGATATTACTATTTCTAATTATCAGGAAATTAATCCAGAAATTGTGAACGTGGAGGTTAAAGATGGCTCTTTGATTCCTATTAAATGATTATTCTAAAAAAATAACCTTAAGGTCATTAGCTCATTTGTTTAAAAGTAAATTTGTGGACCATCCCGGGATCGAACCGGTCACCTCATCCATGCCACCCGCCTCGCGGACTCGTCGGACACCAGAAGCAAAATTTTCTTGCATTTCCCGATTTGGCGCGCGGAAAAGATTTCTTTTAAATGGAAAATAAAATTTTGTTTCTAGTGTTCTGCCCTCAAGGTCTCGGTCAGTTGGCGGGGCTAGATTTGGACTCGGAAAAGTGAAAACGATTTTTTGGGGATTCGGATTTCACTTTTCCGAGTCTGATTTCTGGTTTGTTTGGGGATTTTGTCCGCCCGCAGGAGGGGTTTGGGGAGGAATGTGGGCGAGCTTTTCTTTTTGGTTTTTGGCTAGTAAATAAATTAAAAATCTGTTATTATATCGTTAATTGTTAGAGGTTTTGTGTGTTATAAAATTTTTAATAATTATGAATAATTTAAATAAAAAATGCCTACCGAACAATTAGATCTTTTTCTAGACGATAATCCAGAACTAAAAGACAAAAATGAAAGAGCCAATTTTGTGGTTAGTGTATTGGGAGGTAATCAATCCGAAGGCGATGCAAGAGAATTAGGTTATAAATTATCAAAAAATTATTTTTCTGTTTCAACTGGTGGATATAATATGGGTGCCATGAAAGGAGCGTTAGAGGGTGCGGATGCTGCAATAAGGGAATTGCAAGCCGACCCTAAAAATCAGGATTTTTTAGCTCAAGCTACTCCTATGATTAAAGGTATTACCGCTGAAAGATTTGCACCAATTGAAATGGCGACTAAAGGTGAAAATATCAAAGTTGATGTTGCTGAGGGGCAATATGATGTTTATCTTAGATTAGGAAAACTGATAGAAGACAGTAATGCCATCGTTATTTTGCCAGGAGATACTGGAACGGAGGTTGAGGTACTTGCTGGAGTACATTTTGATAAAAAACTTAAGGGAATGTTTAAAATAAAAGGATCACCTATTGTATTTGTTGGTCGGCAATACATAGATACTTTAAATCAGAGGTTTAAAAGTTTGATAGAAAAAAGTGACGATATTTATATAGCTGATACAGTTGATGAAGCTTATGAATTGATAGAATTGATATTTAGTAAACAAG
>CAYUNI010000003.1:47670-51702 GCA_964446245.1 uncultured Candidatus Saccharibacteria bacterium | reverse complement strand
CCATTCTCAATGTATTCGTTATCAATAAAGAATCGAGTGACTTTTCTCTGGCCTCTAAGCTTTGACTGATCTATTGCCAGATACATTTCCTGCACCTTCTTCAGATGATACTGGTGTGCGATTTCTTTTTTTCGATTTGATTCCCATTCCGTATCGAATATTATTTCTTCCATATTCTTCGAGCCACGCTTTCTTTATCGGTCGGTAGACGAAGTTAAAAAGCGTAAGCAAATTTATTGCCTCATTAGCGAGCACTTCATCGGGAAGGACCGTACCGGTTTCTTCTCGGTGTATTTGTTTATATTCTTCTAGTGCGTGTTTGGTAAGCATAATGAGGTGTTCGACCTTTTCAGTTTTCTTCCTGTAAACAGAAAGAGCTGAGTCCCAGTTGCGAGTGACTCAGCTCTTTCCGCGCAACTGGAATGTTTACATCTTAGTCTTCAAAAAGAGCAAAATTAGGTGCATTACTTTTTGGCTAAGATGTCTTAATCCTATATGAATAAAAATGCGCGTAAGACCACGGATTCAAATTCATTTTTTATAGGACTTGAGTAATGGTAATCTGCACAAACAGCAAAAAATGGTGTATTACTTTTACCGCCTTAAATAAGGGATTTTTGCGAATTTCGGGGTTCGTGTGCCATAAGACGCAAAAACCCCTGAAGAGGGGTTGAAAAGCGTACACAGGGGCGTTTAGGGGGTGAACAGGACCTATAAAGTCGATGAGTAAGATGCTTTTATAAGCTCTAAAAGATAAGTAATGTCGGTCTTTGCATCAAACTTGATTATTCCTTTGTAACCCCATTCATTACTTGTAATATCTTTAATTATTTTATTTGTATCTTGTAAATACTTTGCATCACGTAGTAACACTTGAATCCAAGTCTTCCTAAATTCAAAACGAACAAAACTTTTAGTGGTTCTATAAGTAACTCCTGTTTTCTGTCCGAAGACCTCTTGCACAGATGGTAGCTGTAGTATATGTTCTCTTACTTCACTAAACTTCTTTTGTAATTCAGAAGAAGTTATATTTAAATGATAATTAAGATCATATTCACTATTAACTTCTTTAGTCTTAATCGATTCAGTTTTCTTATTATTCTTTTCACTTACTGGGCTATAATGATTTTCTATATGCAAAACATCCCCATCGTAGAGAGTATAGGTCTTTAATTCCACATGATTAACAGTCTGTACTGCCGCTTTTACATAACGGCTAAAACCTTGAGCAATAAGTATCACACGAGGTTGATCCCAATTGATTTTTACTTCATTGCCAAGTTTATTTTTTGCTAACAACTCAAAATGTTTTTTATTTTTTAACAACCAATCCAGATAAAATAGACCCTGAGCAAAAACCTCCTCATTCTCTTTCCATTTATATTCAATAATTACAGGTGTTCCATTTTCATCTAACCCGAGTGTGTCGATTCTTCCATCTGTCGTTTGGTATTCTTTTTCTAGAAATCTCACGCCCAGAATATGCTCAAGGTTATCAGCAAAGAAGTCTCTTAAATCAAATTCACTTCCAAAACCATCTCTTTTAAGACCTAGTTGATTCGCTTTATTGGAATTTATTTTGAAAATTGGCATGGATTGCAACATTATCCGTGCGATCTGAAGAATAAAAGCTGGTAGTTATTTACCAGACTTATCGCAGCTTTGATTTTCAAATGATACAACTTTTATCACGATTTGTAAATAAAAAATACGCCACTTGTTACATGACGTATCTTTTATTTAATTACTTAATCTTTCTAACTCCTTTAAACTTTTTATTCTTCTTACTCATTTGATTGATAAATTTATGAGTTGAAGTGTCTATCTCAGTCCATCTATGATTTTTTGGATTGTACACTTGGGTTCTTTTTCGGACAGATCCAACTCGTCCGGGACCCTTAGGGGGATTTGTGGCCATATTAGATATTTAGCTTTAATACTTCTAAAGCGACATAATCGTAGCATCTTCCCCAGGTTGCCTTATCTTTTCCTAATTTATTAGGATTCCTAAATTCTTTAGCTTGATCTACGACACGTTGTATTAATTCTTCTTTCATATCCTCAAAGAATTTAATAGGATCCTTTTTCCATACACATTTACCGTCCTTAACTTCAACAAGATTTCTGAATGAAGCAAGGATTGGATAGATAAAGGCACTTGGAATCGCATATGTCGATTCAGCCCCAGAGAAAGGAAGTTCAATAGGTTCTGCATTTTTCTTTCTTGAAAGCTCAATAACTCCTGTTAGAGCACCGAATTTACCCTCAGTAGCCTTATTGTATGTTTCCGGCATTTTTTCATATACCTCATCCTTTAATCTCAATATTTGTGGTAGAAGTGGAAGATATTTTTCAAGCCTGTCTCTATTATCTTTTACGTGTGACAACACAGCACCTTTTCCACTGTATGCAACAATCGGATGTTTTTTCCCATCAAAGGCTTCAATGTCAAAACATATTAGATAAGACAATATTTCCTTTACATCTATATCTTTTTTACTTCCATCTTCAGTTAATTCAATCTCCTTATAGGCAATTCTGTCTGCATATTTTTCTTTCTTAAGAATATCTTTTATAGAATCAAAATGACCAAGTAAGTCTTCAATGCTTTGATCCTTAACTTGAGTTGATGTATTTCTAGCTTCAACAATATCGACTACATCCTCTGAATCAGAAAATCCTTCAAGGATTTCTAGTCGCACATGAGCGTCATCGAAATCTTTTTTTTCAGATTCATCCAAAGACTCTAATGTTTTTGTTATGATTTTGTAAGTGTGCCCACCATCTAACATTCCATGGATATCTTGGTCTGATAGTTCAAGAGATAACTCTTTTGAATCGTTATCGAAGTTAGCTTTTTCGACAAGTAATGTTATGCCTCTATTTTTGAAAAAGAAGCTTTTAGGTGAGTCTTCAAAAGATCTGGTAATTTTCTTTGCAACACCAGATGTTGTTGATGGATCTCTTGGGTTTATCTTTCTCCATTCATCTAAATCTTTAGATAGATTTTTTGCTTGGATTACTGCTACGTACATTCTTTTTCCTTCTTGTTCAAAAGGACTTTCTATTCGCCTATAAGAAACAATAGGCATTTTTATGAGAGTTGTTTTCATAAATAGTTAATACTTATAAATTGATAATAATTGCACTAAAAAAGTGCGTCCATGCGCACCTAGTGTTGTTTCTTATTCTTCAATAGATATGAAGTACCAGAAAAATCTAGGCACCTTTTTGGGCTTTCGCCACAAACATCGCAGGGTGGGTAGTAAAATTAATTTACATCCACTCTACCGATGGCTAATGCACATGGGCAATCAGCTAGGTATGTTGCTATTATAGCTCTTGTTATTTTATCTTGTCAAATAATTTTTGAAACACGAATAAGTGTTCGTGCATTATAAGCAAAAAATTACTTTCTTTTGATTTTGTCACCCAGAATCCAGTGGCCTTACAATTGAATTGTCGCTTGATGATATCTTCTTTAAGAAGTAGTCCAGCCTTAAGAAAACGGTCCATAACCTTATAAGCAAGCGGTTGATACATCTTCTTTCGCCTTGTATCACCCATGAGGATTGCACAAAACTTGCCAGGCTTTAGGACTCTATAAAACTCTTTTGCTACCTTTTCCATTTCATCACAGAACGCATCGATGTCGCTTATGTTTGATAGATCGTCAATTAATTTTCCATCACTGTATTTAATTATATCTACATAGGGTGGATGAGTGAGTACGAAGTCTATAGTCTCATCCTTAATTTTTGAAAGATTACGTGAATCCCATTTAAAACCTCTTTGCCATGCTTTGTTATCAACTTTAAAACTAAGTGCTTTCTTAGTGCGATCAAGAGCGAGCTGATTCACATCAGAATAAATAATATTTCTATTCAAAATCTTCGCCTCGATAGCAGTAGTACCACCGCCAATCATTGAATCGAGTAAAACATCACCTTCTTTTGAGTAACGGAGAATGAGATTTCGTGCTACTTCTGGGGACCAGTTGCCACGCCAGTCAGATGTGTGAGTTGCCCAATT
>CAYUNI010000003.1:0-47660 GCA_964446245.1 uncultured Candidatus Saccharibacteria bacterium | reverse complement strand
AAAAGCCCAGACTGTTGTACATTCTAGTTCGAATTCTTCCGGATGCAGTTTTAGTTCTGTAGCTTTCTTTATTGCCATGAGTATTTACCATTTTAGTTCATTTAGTGCGCCTGATTCGAGCATATTGAGATTGAACACATACTCATTATGGTTGTATGTTTCTTCAAGAGGTCTCTTGGTTGTGTTCCAGCCCAATCCATCAGTTATCCAAATAAAATCAATATTCTGAGCTTTCAATTCATCGTAGAGACTTCTAAATTCTCCACAAACTGCTTTAAGTTTAGATCCGCCACCGTTATAAAAGTTAGCCTCAAATAGTTTAAGTTTCTTATTTTTAGTGTTGTATATCGCAAAGTCAAAGCTACGTTCTGATTTATCTACTTTCACATCAAAACCCCATTTAGCTTTTATTGCACTAGGACGTGCTTGAGCAAGACACTCATAACCGTTCTTATTGCAGAAATCAGTTAAGAAAGCACCTGTTATTTCTTCCATTAAAGTGCCGCCCCGATTCTTTCGTCCATTACTATCAAGTCCAACCTCTACTCCCATTACATAGTCGACGAGATTTTTAACTCCATCTTTTTGAAATAGTCGTGCAAGACCAGATTTATCTAGGAATTCAAAATACTTATCAGCATCTTTTTCTTTACCAGTAAAGTCAAAGAATTCAGAATTCTTAGTTGCTTTATCAAACACCTCGAGCTTGTTTTCTCGGACCGCCAATAGGACAGGAAGAGCTTTTACTATGTCAGTATTTGAACTGTAAAGTTTTACAAATTC
The DNA here is from genome assembly GCA_964446245.1 of uncultured Candidatus Saccharibacteria bacterium. GTDB lineage: Bacteria > Patescibacteriota > Minisyncoccia > Phycocordibacterales > XYD1-FULL-46-19 > CAYUNI01. Next base: position 46,877 of record CAYUNI010000003.1, on the reverse strand, counting down.
TTCCTTCAGATTCTCTTTACCGAGTAGGTAGTTAAGCTTGTTTAAAGCAATCTCTAATTCTGAGCTATTTGAAAATACCTTATTCCAATTAACGAAATAGTCCCAGGTTTTAATTGAGCTTTTGAATGTTGTTATTAAGTTATTAAAATCTTTTTTCATATTTAGTAATTTGTTATGAGAACCTCAGTTATTTTTCCTCTACCTGAACCTTTTGAGTTGATTGCTCGGCCTGCCTCAACTTTGTTAATCCGTATACCTTTGAAACCTGAATAAATCTTATTGATGAATGGTGTGTCTGAGTTTGAGAGCATCACGTAGCATCCTCGCTTGTGTAGCTCTAGAACCGTATCTCTAAGCTCTATTTGTTCTTTATCAAGGAATGATTCTGCTGTGTACGATGTAAATGATGCCGTCTTACTTACTGGGTAGTAGGGTGGATCAAAATAAACAAAGTCACCTTTTTTAGATTTCTTGAGAACCTCTTTGTAATCCTGATGTTTTATTTCTATTCCCTGCAAAGCCTTAGAAACTTTTTTGAGGTTGTCTTCATCACAAATCAAAGGGTTAGTGTATTTACCATATGGTACATTAAATCCGCCCTTGCTGTTTACTCGATACATTCCGTTGAAACATGTTCTGTTGAGGAATATAAAACGTGAGGCAACATTCAAATCACTTAGTTTGTTCGGGTCCTGGGTACGAATCTTTAAGAAATATTCTTTATCAGTCTTGTGTTTCTTAAGAGATACAATTAGTGCATCTACATCATTTTTAATAATGTTATATGTGGTAACAAGTTCTTTATTTAAATCAGAAAGGAATCCTTTTTCAGGAAGGAGATCAAAAAATACTGCACCACCACCGACAAACGGCTCAAAGTATCTACCGGTTTTAATATCAAATAATTCAGGTGGGTATAAATTTAATTTCCTGAATTGTGCTAAGAGTTGTCTTTTACCACCAACCCATTTGACGAATGGCTTTGGTTTTTCAGCGATTATTTTTGCAACGTCTTCAAATAGATTTTTCTTATCAGCAAGAGAATATACTCTATATGCAAAGATAGCATTAACATCAAATTTATTTTGTATTTCTTTGATAGCTTGCTGAGTAGTCATACTTGGTATTTTAGCATTTTTAGTAATCAAACTAAAGGTCCGAATTTATCTTTATTTTAGAAGCTTATTTCATTCTTTTTTGTACCACTTTCTTTTTTCATACTCATTGGGACCCAATTCCTTACAGGACCATCGACCAAATCTAGCACCACAATCAAGGCACTGGATTTCACTTGTACCATCATAATGCTCGGGATGATCCCAAGCATACTCAATAAAGATAATCTTCTCACTTCTACATTTCTGACATTTTGTGTCATCGATTATTGGCATAGTTTATATTCTTTTAAAAAATCATTTAATAATTTCTTATTTCCTTTCATGCCGACATGCCAAGTACAAACCTCTGATATTGGAATTATTTCTTTGTAGTCGTAGATGGTGATGACTGTCGGCTTTGGTGATCGTGTCTTGAAGGACCATTCAGCCTTTGTCTTCCAATCGCCGAATATGCCATACATGTCTTTTGGTTGGCCGAGATGCTTTACAAGGTTGTCATACGAGGAAAGGATGTAGCCGACAAGACTTGTGCCTGCAATATCTTTTTCCTGTGCTTTTATAAACCTCTTTTTCATGCACACACGAACATACCGGAAGGTTTTTAGGAAGTCTAGTGATCTGAGAATTATGTCTTATTTAATCAAAGAGTTAAAATGCACCCATGGACGATTTAAAGAATTTAATATTTGTAGACTGCGAGGCAAACGGTAAGTGTCCAAGTATGGGCAAGCTTACTGAATTTGGCGCAGTAGCATACCCATCAAAGGCTACCTTCCATGGAGTATTGATTGAAAGAAAGCCTGATCCAGAAAATCCTGAATTTAAAATTGGGACCGGTGTTGTTTTTGATGAGAAAGAAGTGTTTGAAAAATTCAATGCATGGTTAAAGGATATTTGTGGCGATGAAAAGCCAAAGTTTGTAAGCGATAATCCTGCTTTTGATTGGCAATGGATCAATGATAGCTTTCACCGGACCATTGGAAATAATCCCTTTGGATATTCCGGTCGTAGGATTGGTGATTTTTACGCTGGCTTAATTGGAGACTTTAAAGATGCATCTTCTTGGAAGAGATTGCGTATAACGAAACACGACCACCATCCAGTTCATGATGCTATGGGAAACTTAGAGGCCTTTGAGAGATTACTTAAGGGTGATAGACCTAAAAAATATAGAGCTAAATAATAATTAAATCTTGGTTGGCTGAGAAACTCTTGGAATAATTAGATCTTTACTGAAGAACAGTACTTCTTTTCCTTCTCTAATTTCATAAGCGGTATGTAAGAATGAATACTCCTTTTTCTTACTGAATGAGTAGAGTTTTTTTATCTCAGGGGTATTATCATAAGAAACAATCCATTTTATGTTTTTTATCTTTTTAATTTCATCACTAACTTTTTTATGGTCATCATGTTTGTAATGGTTCATATAAAGTGATGGGCCTTTGAGATAGTATGGGGGGTCAAAATAAAATATAGTATTATTCTTACCAGACATTTTTTTAATTCCTTTAATAAGGTCCAATGCATCAAGATTATTTAGATGGATATTCTTCTTGTGTATTGCAATAAATTTTATTCTTTCAATTAATTCATCTTTGTTGAAACGACAATCAATCGCATAGTTTCCATTTTGTTCTAATCCACCAATCATCCCGCCATCTATAATTCCTGAACGATTTGTTCTATTTAAAAAGAATGTGGAGAATCCCAGATCGAATAAAGGTGCTTTTTCTTTATTATCTTGTATCTTTTTGAACTTTCTCCAGTTCTCTAAATTAACTTCTGTCTTTTTAATCTTGCGACAAAATTTATCAGTATCATTTAATACTGAGTACCAAAAAGCATATATAGCACGATCGTAGTCATTGATTGTAATTTCTTTGACATACCCATTAAGTAAAAGATGTAAGGCGACCGATGCACCACCAGCATATGGTTCTATATAATGTCCGTTGATATTATTTTTTTCACATATCAAAGCAACAAATTTTGCTAATTTGTTTTTTCCACCCGGATATCTTAATGGTGAATAAAACTTCATATCAATTTTTCTTTAATGTCACTTTCTTTTTATAATCGTCAAATAAAAATTTAACCAGTGGATATATTTGATCCCACGCATCTTTAACTCTATCTTCGACAGCAAAAACATCGGGATTATGGTTAATGCTATCTAAATACCATTTATTTTGTTCAATTTCCTGTACAACCTGAACAAGTTTAGTATTAGAATCTTTTTGAAGATCCGCTTTTATTTTAGCCAATACATGACTCAACATTACAAATTTCTTTTTTCCATTCTTGTCAGTAGGATTTGGCAACGAATTAGTATCCTCTAGATATTTCTTTAGAACAATTTCCAAAAAAGTACGAAGGAGATCAGCGGTAGCGTTTGGATACTTTGCATAATCCATATTTTGTAACTCCCACAATACACGACCAACACCTGGACTATCTAATGGATTATCAATATTCTTCGAGATAAGACCTTTTTGTTTCTTCGTGGATATCTTACCCTGTTTAAAAGAGAAAGCAGATTTCTTTGTTTGTTTTGAAACTTTTTTACCTTCCAATACTTCATTTATCACTGAATCGATGTATTTCTTACGGTCTGACTCCTTAGACAACTCCTTACGAGATGTAGCTATACCAGATGTAATGTCGGTAATAACCCTAGAATAGACCTTGTCAAAATCATCAGACGATGGAACTTTGGACTCACCGGTCGTCTTATCAAATTCGATACCGAGAGAATCTTGAATGTACTTGTCAGAATAGAATCTCTCCAGAGTTGATATATTAAATGTTCCCTTATTTAAAACTTTTTTACGAACATCTTCGGTTATGTTTTTTAGAGAGGATGCAACATGATGCATTTCGTACATTTTTATGTATCCGGCAATATCTACTCCTTTATATCTCTCAATGAGTTTATCTACGGTCTGCCCTTGTTCTTTTTGCGCATAATAAAAATAAGCTCGTCTAAGTGCCGTCCAAGGTTTTCTAGTTGTTTTTGTGTGCTTGGCCGCCAAGTATTCCATTGCTTCGTTACGGGATGTCGCAACGTGAACATTAATCTCTTCGATAGGACTATGTCCTTCCATCATTTTTTTGATTTTCTGAGAAAATTTTGCCGGGGCAATGCCAGGACTCAACATTGCTTTTAAAGATACAACTCTACGGTTACCTTCAAGTACAACAAGGTCTTTATTTTCTTTTATGACAACCGGTGGTTCATCGGGGAAATAACCAATTTGATAGATATTCTCTAAAATATCCATCGCATTCTCATTAATAAATAAGTCATTAATTATTTCATCTTGAGAACTATGCTCAATGCCTAGTCTAATATTCTTAACATCCAAAACAAGATCTTTTATTTTGACTTTTTGTACCTTCCATTTATCTTGATAATTTATAATCTGTTTTGGCATAGAATTTAATATGGTGTAATTTTAGCATAAAAATTACTATAATAATACTGTGAAAGATTAAATATTTAATTTCTTTTTTCATTCTAGTTCTACCATTTAAGATTAACGATACTTTCTCATCTCAGCCTCAGTCGGCCTCGTAATTCCAAAGAAACCCTGCTTGATATTTGGTAGCCAAATGTGGGCTTTATTCTCTTTCCAAAAGGTTCCTATTTCTCGTGCAATGTCGAGCATTTTTAAATCCATATTTTACAAGGCCCATTTAAGACAATCTAGATAGGGTACAGAACTTTTGATATAGTTAATTTATGAAATTAATACTTACTTCGGCCGGTTTATCAAACCAAAAAATTGTTAATGCTTTTTTAAAATTGCTAGTTAGAGAGCCAAAAGAAACGAGCCTTCTTGTCGTCGCTTATGGTCAAAACAAAGAAGAGAATTTTTACATAAATGAATCTAGAAAAGAAGTAGAAGATCTTGGATTTAAAGTTGTTGTCCTGAATATGAATGAATCTTTTAGTGTTGATGATTTGCAGAATTTTGATGTCATCTATGTTTGTGGAGGCAACACTTTTTCTATTTTAAGCAAGATGAGGAATACGGGAATTGATAATTATATTAAGTCTCAAGTTTCTAAAGGAACAATTTATTTTGGCGTCTCTGCTGGCAGTATTATTGCTGGTCCGAGTATAGAGATTGCTGGTTGGGGAATCGATGGTGACGATAATGAAATAGGATTAGAGGATATGGAAGGATTTAATTTTACCGACACCGCTATATTTCCTCATTTTGAAGAAGAGAAAAATAGGGATGAAGTTGAAGAATTTAAGAAAAAAGTCTCTTACCCAATTCAAGAATTAACCAATGATCAAGCTCTGGTAATTTCCGAGTCCCAAAGAACATTGATTTGATTTAGGTCATTTTTAATTCTTTCCCAGCCAAGAGTTCTGAACTTGTTTACTAAGAGGGGAGTACTTCGGCATAGTTCGACTGGCTCACCACAAGAGCTCAGTGCGGGCCAAGTCTAGAATGGGTATATAATTTAAACATGTGGCATTTCTACATGCTTTTTTGTGACCCTAGTGGGACTTTCAAATCTGGTGTTGCGTTTCAGAGGAGAATTCACCCAAGGGAAAAGACTTCCCTTGGGTGGTCTTTTCTTTTTTAGGGTTAGAATTTTTAGTATAATTATTATATGAAAGACATCGCTCTTCATGCCAAGTGGCTGATTAAGGCTCCTGTTTCGGAGGTGTTTAATGTGATGACAGATTTTGAAAAATTTCCTAAATATTTTCCAAGAGTTGCGGAATCGATACAGGTTATAAAACGCGAAGAAAATTATTTAGAAATGGAGGCAATTGTTAAATCATTCGGTCAAAAATTTCCCGTAAAAATGAAAACGCAGATTATTTCTGGAAGAGGATATATTTCAGACAATGATAGCCCTAAATTTGGGACTTCTGGACACGAGGAATTATTACTCTCCAGCCATCCAGAAGGAACTATAATCGACTATACTTACCAAGTCGCCATTCATAAGCGCTGGTTGCGTGTCATTGCTCGACCACTTATCGGCTGGTTCTCTATGAAATTTTGGGAAAAAGCGGTTATCGGCGAATTAAGGAAAAGGCTTGAAAAGAGGACTTAGATAAAAATAAAGTTAAAAGATAAAAATTAATTTCAAATGGAGATTTCAATTTTATTGGCAAAATTTTGGGGGAGTCTTTTTATGATTTTGGGTGGACTATCTATTAGCGCAAGATTTTTGGGTCGGGTTATAAAATATACTGATGACCGAGCGGTCACTATTTCTACAGGGTATATTACCTTTTTGTTAGGCCTGGTGACTGTTGTCTTGCACAATATTTGGGTGACTGATTGGCGAGTCGCGGTTACGATATTGGGGTGGGTTACTCTATCCAAGGGGATTGAAAAAATTGGTTTTCCTGATCGCGTCAATAAAAAAGCTCAGATGTTTGAACGGCATCAGCTAGTATGGGGAGGAATAATTTTTTTAATTGGAGTGTGTTTCTTTATGATAGGGTTTGTTTATTAAGTTTTTTCTAATTTTTATCTTTATGGTTAATTTTTTCAAAAACCCCTATTTTAATGGTTTTTTAGCTGAATTTTATATTATTATTTTAGTCTCTACTGTTTATTTTTGGGGGCGACCGAATACGCCAGACAAATTTCTTGATCCGGCAATTTTTTTATCGGTTTTTGTCTTGTCGGCAGCGTTAATGGGGTATTTGTTTCTTGGTGAACCAGTGCAACTTTTTTTGAATGGTGAAAAGAGGCAAGCGTTTTCCTTCTTTTTTAAAACAGTAGCCAGTTTTGCCTTACTTACTTTTGTTATTGTTATTCTGAGAATTGTTTTTATGGGTCAATGAAATTATTGCTGAAGGTATTTTAAAATGATTGTTGAAATTATCCACAGATGATATTGAGGGGAGATTTTATGTTATTATGAAGAATAAGAATGCGGGATTTTAGTTTGCGGACGGTCAAGGATCAGCGGGGGATTAAATCTTATGTCGATAATAAATATCTGTCAAAAATTAAATAAAATTAATAAATACCATGTTATGAAAAATTATATTTGCTTACTGCTTTGTTTCATTTCTTTTTTCTTTGTAATAACAATAGCGGAAGCTGCTCCTTTGACGCCGACAGGCACTTCTACCAGTAATATCGGCACTAGTACCGTGACTTATAGTTGGGAATGGGGAGGGGGAACAGAAGTTTTTTATGCTGTTGCTTCTTCAACTGATGGAGCGACTTTTGCTAGTAATCCCACAGTGATAACCCCCACCACAACCTTGTCTTTCAATTATACTGGCCTTGCACCTAACACTAGATACTGGGTAGTGGTTTTCTCTGGGACTAATGGAACAACTTTTTCTGCTCTTGCCACTTCGTCACCATTTTATACTCTAGCTAACCCAGCTTTAGCACCAACAGTAAATTCTCCAGCAACTTCTACTCTTAATATTACAATTAATGCCAATAGTAATCCGACCGCTTCTACCACCTACGCAATCTATAATGTGACTACTAGCAAATACTTAACGGTTGCCGGGGTTGAATCTGATACCATCTCCTACTTTAAATCGACAGATTGGACTGGTTCAGCCATAAGTTTGACCCCAAACACTAGCTATCAATTTTCCGTCGTTGCTCGAAACGGTGACGGGATAAATGCCGCCACCTCTTCAGCAAGTACTGCTATTTATACTGCTGCTGATATTCCCACCCTCTCTGTTATCGCCAATAATTCAACAAAAATTACCGCTTCTTTTTCTGGTGCTGGTTCTGGGGTCGAGTATTATGTTGAAAATATTACCACGGCGACAAGTTCTGGCTGGATTTCTGCTTCAAGCTATGCTTTTGAAAATTTGTCTTGCGGTACAACTTATCAATTCCGAGTCCAAGCAAGAAATACTGATTTAGTCGTGGGAAGCTGGTCATCTACGGTCACTACTAATACTGCCAGTTGCGCGAGTTCTGGCGGTGGAAGCGGTTTTGCAAATACTTCTCCACTTACTAATCAACCCGCTCCTGCGATTAAGGCTCCTAAGTTAGTTTTAACCTTTAATCTTCCTCTCAATCTTGGCTCACGAGGAAAAGAAGTGGCCGCTTTGCAAAACCGCTTGATCGCTGAGGGTTTTTTGACCGGCAAGGCAACAGGGTATTATGGCAAAGCTACGGTTGCTGCTGTCAAAGCTTATCAAAAAGCTCATGGTTTGCGAGCATTGGGTTCTATTGGACCAGCTACACGAGCAGAATTAAACAAAAATAATAACGATGCTCGCTCGAGCTTGATCTTGCAAATTCAAACATTACTGCAACAAGTCAAAGAATTGCAAGCAAAGATTAAAACTACCGGCAATTAAAAAACCAAATCAAAAACCCTTCTCAAGAAGGGTTTTTGATTTCTGATAAAATTTATGCTAAAATTAAGGACATATGGCAAAAAGATTAAGTCAGGATATTAAAAACAAAACCTCTCGCTCCCGTAAGACAAAAAAGCGTTTGGCGATTAAAAAGGCGACTCTCGATGCTTTGAGGGTTAAGCGAGATCGCAAGCGAAAGCGTAGTTAGTTTGTTCAAACTTTTTGACATCCCTTTTGTCTGTGGGGAGCTTTTTTGATGTGTTTTTTAGAAATTAATTTTGTGCTAAAATTAAGCTACTGAGTATGAAATTAAAAGACTGGCTTCAGAGAGAGACTGAGATGCCACAAGCCGTGGCTTTATTTTTAGTTTTGGGCTTATTGAGTTGGGGCGGTATTACTTGGCAAGAGAATTTAGAATTAAAAAAGAAACTCGGAAAAGTAGAGGCTGATTTAAATTTTACTAAAAACAATCTCCAGCAATTAAAAAATGAAAATTTTAACTTGCTTGGAAATTTAACAATCGAACGAGAAAAAGGCGAGACTTTAGCTGAGCAAGTAAGACAGATTGCTGATAATGTGGGGACTCTTACCAAGCTTAGTCAAACTGATAAAGAGCTTTTACAAAAATACTCCAAAATTTATTTTTTAAATGAAAATTATATTCCTGCTCGCTTATCAGAGATTGATCAGAAATATTTATTTAATAAAAATAAAGTAGAACAAATCCATACTGATATTTTGCCATTTTTAGAGAAGCTACTTTTAGCTGCCGAGAAAGAAAATGTCCCGATTTTGATTATTTCTGCTTATCGTTCTTTTGGGACTCAGGCGACCTTAAAAACTAATTATAAAATGACTTATGGTTCTGGGGCTAATAAGTTTTCGGCGGATCAGGGCTATTCAGAGCACCAGCTTGGTTCGGCTTTAGATTTTACTACCCTTAATCTTGGTTCGGGATTTACTAAATTTGCCAAAAGCCCAGCCTATGAATGGTTGCTGGCCAATGCTTATAAATATGGATTTATTTTGTCCTACCCCTTACAAAATACTTATTATCAATTTGAACCGTGGCATTGGAGATTTGTCGGAGTAGAATTGGCCACTCGTCTGCATAATGAAAATAAGACATTTTATTATACTAGCCAAAGGGAGATAAATAATTATTTGGTAAAAATATTTGATAAATAGCATGTATGATGTAATCGTAATTGGCGGAGGTGCTTCGGGTATGATGGCGGCGGGGATTGCTGGCCAGCGCGGACAGAAAGTTTTATTGTTAGAAAAAAATAAAAATCTAGGCGAGAAATTAAAAATCACTGGAGGAGGACGATGCAATATTACCAATGCCGAATATGATCAACGTCTTTTTCTCAAACATTATGGTGAAAAACAAGATTTTTTGTTTTCTGCTTTTTCTCAATTTGGAGTTAAAGACACCTTCTCTTTTTTTGAAAAATTAAAGCTTCCTTTGGTAATCGAGGCTCGTTTGCGGGCTTTTCCTCAAAGTCAGAAGGCGTCGGATGTTTGTCTCGCTCTAGAGCAATTTTTAAGACAAAATGGGGTGACCATAAAGACCAATACTAAAGTAGAAAAAATAATTACCGAAAAGGGAAAGATTATTTCTGTTAAATGTGGGCGGGCAGAATATATAGCTAAAAGTTTTATTTTGGCCACTGGTGGTGTATCACACCCTGAAACAGGTTCAACTGGAGATGGTTTTAAGTGGCTAGAATTTCTTGGTCATAAAATCACGTCACCGACACCAGACCTTGTCCCGCTGGCCGTAGAAGAAAATTGGGTTAAAAATCTAGCAGGAGTATCGTTGTCTTTTATGAAAATAAGCTTCTTTCTTGAAGGAAAGAGGTTATTTTCTAAGACCGGCAAGATTTTATTTACTCATTTTGGTTTATCGGGGCCACTGGTGATGAATAGCTCGGCTAAAATCAAACCTTTTTTGGAGCAGGGTCAAGTGACTGCCAAAATTGATGCTTTCCCTGAGACTGATCTCGGGTCTTTAGATCGACAAATATTGAAAATTTTTAATGCTAATAAAAATAAAACTCTTAAAAATGTGGTAAAAGAAATTTCTCCCGAAGGTATGGGGCCGGGAATTATTGTTTTACTTTCTGAACTCGACCTCAATCAAAAGGTCAATGAAATTAGCCGAGACGATCGAAAACGAATTGGCCAATTATTTAAAAATATACCAATGACAATTTCTGGTTTGATGGGCTATGATCGGGCGATTGTTTCTGATGGAGGCTTGGATTTAAAAGAATTAGATACTAGAACTATGCGTTCAAAGATAGTCTCTAATCTTTTTATTACCGGCGACTTGTTAAATATCAACCGTCCTTCTGGTGGTTTTTCTCTCCAACTATGTTGGACGACAGGGTATGTTGCTGGTCAAAATGCTTAATTGGATGATATAATTAAAACAATATGATTGTTTGGATTGCGTTGGCAACCTTTTGTTCTACCTTATTGGGAGGACTTTTCGCTTTAAAATTTAAAGATCGTTTACATCTGATACTTGGTTTTAGCGCTGGAGCAATAATTGGCGTGGCTTTTTTTGATTTAATTCCTGAGGCGATAGAGCTTGGTGGGCAATATTTCCCCGTTTCTTCGCTGACAACACTCGTGGCTATCGGCTTCATTTTTTATTTAATCTTAGACCGAGCAGTTCTCTTCCATAGCCATTCCGAAGGCCATCATCAAGTAATTAAACCTCGAGGGCTTTTAGGTGCGGGAAGTCTTTCTATCCATAGCTTTATTGACGGAATAGCTGTCGGGCTAGCTTTTCAGGTGTCTGTTTCTGTTGGAGTGATCGTCGCTGTTGCTGTCTTGGTCCATGATTTTTCTGACGGGATTAACACCGTTAATATGATTTTTAAAAATCAGGGTAACCACACACAAGCTTTTCGCTGGCTCTTGATTGATGCTACCGCGCCCGTTTTAGGAATTTTTTCTACATTGTTTTTTAGCTTGCCAGAAAAAAGTTTAGCGATAATCTTAGCCCTTTTTGCTGGCTTCTTTTTGTACATTGGAGCCAGTGACTTGTTGCCAGAAAGTCACCATGAACATCCAACAACATGGACGACCATTGTCACCATATTAGGTATAATTGTTTTATATTTTGCTATCAAATTAGCCGCTAATTTATAATCTAATGAAAAAAATATTAATTTTTGTTGTCGCTTTAGTCATTCCTCAGCTCGCCGGATTTATCGGGGCGTTATTTACCAGCCCGAATATCAATTCTTGGTATAACAATCTTTTGAAACCAGAGCTGGCGCCAGAAAATTGGGTTTTTATGCCTGTCTGGACAATACTTTTTTTGATGATGGGTATCGCGCTCGGTCTTGTTTGGACAAAAACAGCTGAAGGCGGCCTCAAAAAACGAGCACTCATATTTTTTACCATTCAACTTGTTTTAAATACATTGTGGTCAATTATTTTTTTCGGTTTCCAAAATCCGGGGCTAGCTTTTGTTGAAATCATTTTTCTTCTGATATTTATTCTTGCGACCGCTATCTCTTTTTGGAAAGTTAATCGCTGGGCGTCTATTTTGCTCTGGCCATATTTTGCATGGGTATCTTTTGCTTCTTATTTAAATTATCAACTTTGGTTTCTCAACTTCTAAATTTTTAAAGCCTGTGGATAACTAAATAAAAAAGCTTGAAAAATAAAGATATTTTGGCTGATAAAAACCCTTGTCTGAGAAGAAAAAATATTATAAATGAAAATTATGAAAAATTTGCTTATCGTTTTACTTTTGTTAGCGGTATTTGTTTTATGGGCTATGCTTTGGACTCAAAAAGACGCTTCTCCACAAGAAAGCCTTTTACCTCAAGAAACTGGCTGGGAATCAAATAGAGAATCAGTTGGAGCGTTAAAGCAGTACCGTCTAGATTCCGCCGGTCTCACCTTTGCTTATCCAGCGAATTTTTATTTAGTAAAGAGAGAAGTAGGGTCTTTATCCAAACCTCAAACTTCAATTGTTTTAGTATTGGATACTAAAGAAAATCGTGACCTTCTGGCAGGGAAAATCCAAGAGGCTCGAGAAGGTCCCTCTAATGTATCTATTGATATTTATTCCAACCCTCAAAAATTAAGTCCTTCTACCTGGGCGGAAACAGAAACTACCTGGAAGCTTGGTTCGAAGAAATTATCACCAATAATAATATCTGATTTGTCAGGAGTAAGTTTTGATTGGTCTGGCCTATATGCTGGCAAATCAGCAATTATCACTAAAGGGGATAAGACCTATGTTTTTTCTGTCACATGGTCTTCTTTGGATGATCCGATTTTGTCAGCTTTTAGTAAAATTATAAGCACAGCGCAAATTAGCAATTAAACTATGAATAAAGGTATAATCATTGGGGCAGTTATTGTCCTCCTTCTTTTATTGGGTATTGGCTGGTGGTCAAATAAATCTAATCTTGGAAATCCTATTCAGTCACAAATAGATTTGACTGCGACTGGGATCAATACAGATCAAGCAAGCTCTAGCCCAATTAAACAAAATAATAATTTAAAAGAAATAAAAAATATGTCTCATTTAGTCACAATTAAAACAAATCTCGGAGAAATAAAGTTTATTACTTATGATGCCGATGCTCCTAAAACCGTAGAGAATTTTATTACCCTTGCCCAAAAGAATTTTTACGATGGCGTAATTTTCCATCGAGTGATTGATGGCTTTATGATTCAAGGTGGTGACCCTACTGGCACTGGTACTGGTGGCCCCGGGTATACTTTTGCGGATGAACTTAATCCCACCACTCCTTCTTACCAAGAAGGCTACAAAAAGGGGATAGTAGCAATGGCTAATGCTGGCCCCAATACTAATGGAAGTCAGTTTTTTATTATGGTCGCAGATGTGCCCCTAGATAAAAATTACACTATTTTTGGCAAGGTTATCGCTGGACAAGAGATTGCTGAAGCAATCGCAAAAGTAAAAACGGGAATGAATGACAAACCACTTTCCCCAGTGGTAATGGAGAAAGTGACTATAAGCGAGTATAATAATCAATAGTCGATTTGTTAATTATTAATGGCAATAAATTGTAAATATATGACAAACAATCAATTTGGTTTAGCGCTTGGTTTGTTTATCGCTTTTTTGCATGCGGTTTGGTCTGTAGCCGTCGCTATCATTCCTAATCTGCTTCAGCAATTTATCAATTGGGTTCTGGCTCTTCATCATATAAATCTGCCCATGACTATCACGGCCTTTAACATGATGAATGCGATAATCTTAGTTATTTTGACTTTTGTCGTTGGTTATATATTTGGCTATATTTTAGGAGTGATTGTAAAAGCAATTAAAAAGTAGTATGAAAAAATTTTTAATTGTTATCGTTTTAATTATCATTATCATTGTCGGTCTGATTGTTTGGCTAGAAAAAAAGGATCAAACTGAGGTTAATATGGACAATCTATCGATTTCGCAAGAATTTTCTGGCAATCAAGTAAAATAAAAAATCTATGGAAGATATTAGTAAATACCAGGAGCAAATTTCTCTGGCCTATGAAGAATTGAAAGAATTATTTGGTTTCCCAATTGAAGGCTTTGCTGTCAAGGTGGCAATAAATCGTCAAGAATTCGATGATTTGGTTGGAAGAAAAACTGCTAGCTGGGAAGTCGGTAATGCTGTAGCTAAAGATACTATTATTATATTATCGCCAGATAGTTGGTCGACCGATAGCCCTGAACACAGCCCCGAAGAATTATCTGGTTTATTAAGGCATGAATTAGCTCATCTTTTTATAGATCATCTCGCAAAAGATAAACCTCTACCTAGGTGGCTTAATGAAGGCTTGGCGGTAGTTTTGGGACGACAAGAAAAAATATTAAACAATAAAAAATTATATTTAGAATCAGGATTTTGTCGTCTTTATGACACCCCGTTAGGTTGGAATAATTATCGAAATGCTGGTGCTTATAATATTGCCACTCTTTTTGTAAAATTTTTAGTTGATCGGTATGATTTAGAAAAAATCAAAGAGTTAATAAAGGCTTCTCCAAAATTTTATCTTTACTCACACTTTGACGAAGAGGTGACAAAGATTTTTGGTCAATCATTGGCAGGATTAGAGCGAGATTTTTTTGATGAACTAAAGAAAAAATAAAAGGTACTAAACTTTTAAAATTATATTCCTTAAATGCGAAATCCTCCCACCCGAGTCAATGCTTGGATGGGAGGATTGTTTTTAGAGGGAATAGCGATATGCTTTTCCCGCAAAATCTTCGGGAGAGAGCGGGATATTGACTAAGGCAATCCACTTGCCTTGTCCTAGGCCGAAGCTCATCGCCGGGACAAAAAAGCCGCTCTGATGACTTCGAGGCAAACGGTCGTTGATAAAATGTAGCCGACCACTTACCCCGATGCTTTGATTCAGGAGAAGCAAAACTAAAGCAGGGTCTGGCTGGGAAAAGCCGTACCAATTCAACCCTCTTCCCTTGGAATAGCGGACGGCAATTCCAGACACTTTTCCGCCTAGATTGAGTTGACCAAGAGCCTCTGTCAGGTCTTGAAGAACTGCCTCGAGTTCAGCCATTTTGTCTGACCGTCCGAGATATTTGGGGTACATCATTTTATACCACCTCCTTTCTTGAGGTATTTGAGCATATATTTTTTTAAAAAGCAATAGCTAAAATTTGCCAAAGTTGTTTTAAACAATATAATGAGAGATAAGAAGCTCTTTGAAAGTGGTTTGGGAAAAGTGTAAGCTTTGGCTACTTACAAAGAGTCTGTCGGCAGTTGGCTACGACGAGGAACAAATTTTGAGAGTTTATCGGGGAAATGGCCATGAAGAAAAAGAGAATTTCAAACAGCTCTGGAGAAATTGGGTCTTATATCGAGAGGAAGGAGTTGGAATCGATATATTGATTCAATGCCAAAGAACTTTTATTAAAGAGTATGGGCTAGAGGAGTTGATCATTATCAAGAGGCAAGCAGAATTAGATGCTGCCAAAATAATGATGAGCAAGGAGCCTTGTTGGGAGGATACTAGCCCCCGACAGAAGATTACAAGATGGAAACCCTTAGGGATTTCCCGGGATACTCCGTCAACAGTTAGGCGGCGACGATTTCGTCGCTACGAGAGGGCTCTTAGGCGGTCTTCGGTCGCTTGATAGTCTATCGCACCCCCTTATGTTTTTTAGCATAGGGGGGTTGAATTTTTTCCCCCAACCTTTAAAATGAAGTTTAATGTCTAAAAAAATTCTAACGGAGTGGCAATTAGACCACCTTTTCTTTTCTTGCGATGACCCAAAATTGGCTGAAGCACGAAAACAATCTGAAATGGAGTGCGAAAATTTTGTTAAAAAATGGAGTGATCGAAGAGATTGGCTCGAAGTGCCAGAAATTTTAGTGGAAGCGTTGACGGAATACAATCGTTTTTGGGAATTATATGGTGTTGATAGCGCGCGAGTATATTATTTTAGCCTTTTGACAGAACTAGACCAAAATAACCCTAAATTTAAAGCTGAATTAGCTAAAGCGAGGCACAATAGCCAAAGGCTATATAATCTAATTCAATTTTTTTCTCACCGTTTAGCAAAAATTCCATCTGCTCAGCAAAAAATATTTCTTGACCATCCTCAACTATCGATTTGGCAACATTATCTAGAAAGTATTTTTGCCGAAGCTAATTTTTTATTATCTGAAGAGGAAGAAAAAATTTTAAATTTGGAATCTGGTTGTGCTTATGGCAATTGGGTTAGAATGACTGAAAATTCTTTGGCCAGAGAAGAACGGATATTTTTCGGACAAACTTTTAATTTTCCGGGTTTGATTAATTTATTAAATTCTCCAGAAGAAGAGACGAGAATAGAGGTGGCCAAATTAATAAATGAAATTCTTTTGTCTAAACAAGAAATGGCAGAGGCTGAGTTAAATTCAATCTTAGAGCACAAAAAAATATCCGATGAATTAAGAAAAACTAATCGTCCAGATCAGTTGAGACATTTGTCTGATGATATAAAGACAAACACCGTTGATGCAATGCTGAAAACAGTCGAAGAAGCTTTCGATTTATCTAAAAGTTTTTATGAGCTTAAGGCTAAAATTTTAAATAAAAAAGTTTTGCCTTATTACGAACGCAATCTTCCTGTCGGAGGAAAAGAACGTCATTTTGATTATCAAGAAGCAGTAGAAATAGTCGAAAAAACTCTTGCTGATTTAGACCCAGAATTAAATCAAATTTTTATTAAATTTATTACTGAAGGTTTGATTGATGTTTATCCTAAGACTGGGAAGGGGAATGGGGCTTTTTGTACACATGATTTAAAGATTCGACCGACTTATATAATGTTAAATTTTCAAGGTCGAGTGAGCGATATCCTGACGCTTGCTCATGAAGTTGGCCATGGGATTAATAACGAATTGATTAAAAAAAACCAGCCGGCACTTTATTTTGATACTCCAACATCTACCGCTGAAGTGGCGAGTACTTTCTTTGAAGATTTTGCTTTGGCAAAAATTCGTGAGCAAAGCGCTCCAGAGGAAGAATTGACTCTTTTGATGGCAAAATTAGACGAGGATATTGCTAGTATTTTTCGCCAAGTTGCCGCTTACCGTTTTGAACAAGAACTCCACGCAGAATTTCGAATTCGCGGCTATTTGACCTCACAAGAAATTGGGCAACTTTTTACTAAGTGGCTAGCAGCTTATCTTGGTCAAGCGATTGAATTAAGCCCCGGGACAGAAAATTGGTGGATTTATTGGAGCCATTTTCGCAATTTTTTCTATGTCTATTCTTATGCTAGTGGTTTATTGATTTCTAAGGCCTTGCAAGCTAAAGTCCGTGCCGATAAAAATTTTATTAAAGAAGTAAAAAGGTTTTTGAGCGTTGGCACCAGCCAAGCACCCGAGCAAATTTTTAAAAATCTTGGTTTAGAAATTGATTCACCTGATTTTTGGCAAATTGGTTTATTGGAGATTAAACAAGATATCGAACGTGCCAAAGAGTTAAGCTCGGGGTTAATTAAGCACTAATTTTTTCTTAAAAGTTTTGCTGTGTTATAATTATTATTGATGATTAACTCATGGCAAATAAAAAATTTTGAGCAATTAGCAAAGACTCCTGCCCGCCAAACAGCCCTCTGGTTAGCAGAAACAGCTCTAAAATCTATCGCCACCCAAAAAGCAATCCAAGATCGGGTTAAATTGATCGAAAATGTTTTATTTATTGATAAAGAACGCTTCCCCCTTAATCCAAAAGGTAAAATTATTTTAATCGGGGTTGGGAAATGTGCCAGTGAAGCATCTAATGCTTTAGAAAAAATTCTTCAGCCTTATTTGGCGGATGGAGTAGTGATTGACCTTAAATTGTCTAAAAAATCCCATCTGTTTTCTTGTTTTGTTGGCGATCACCCATTACCGAGTGATCGTAACATTGAAGCAACTCGCCAATTAATTGCTCTTCTTAAACAAGTTCGATCAGAAGATCTGGTTTTGTTTGTGATTTCTGGTGGTGGCTCAACTCTTCTTTGCCAGCCGGGAAATGCAATGTCTATTGAAGAAAAAACGATAATGTCCGAACTTATTAGACAAGGGGCATCAATCCAAGAAATAAATACCTTAAGGAAACACTTATCTTTAGCTCGAGGAGGCTGGCTGGCTTATCATGCTTTTCCCGCCCAAGTAATAAGTTTGATTTTTTCTGATATATCGGGTAATGACTTATCTTTAATTTCTTCTGGTCCAACAGTGAAAGATGAGACGACGATACCACTGGCTTGGAAAATTGCAGAAAAATATAATTTACCAAATTTATTGAAATTTCAGTACCAAGATCTTTTAGAGACCCCTAAAGATGATAAATATTTTAATCGAGTAAAAAATATTCTATTTATTTCTAATCAGATTGCTTTAGAAGCGATGAAGGTAGAGGCAGAAAAAATGGGCTATCGAGCGCTAATTTGTGACCAATCTATTGCTGGTGAGGCAAAAACTGTCGGGGAGACCTTAGCTAATATATTACACAATACCCCAGCCAGAAGTGTCCTTCTTTATGGCGGGGAAACAACCGTTAAAATAAAAGGTGGGGGAAAGGGTGGTAGAAATCAAGAACTTTGTTTGTCTGCGCTACCCTTATTGCAACCAGGAGAGTTGATTTTAAGCCTAGCAACTGACGGTCAAGATAATGGCGAAGCTGCTGGCGCTATTGCTGATGAGCGATCCCTTGCTAGTGCTCAGGTGCTTGGACTAAAACCAAGTAAATATTTGGCCGATAATAATTCCGGAGAATTTTTTAAAAATCTTGGTCAACAATTACTGACCGGGTCAACTGGCGCCAATGTTTCCGACCTGATTATTGCCATCAAAGACTAGCCCTTAGTCAAAATTTGGCGTCTGGATTGGCCCAAGGTATAATTAAGATTGTTTAAATTAATAATAATTCATCACGATCTATTTTTATGGAAAGAGATAAGGCTTTTGTTTTATGGTTTAGAGAATTAGGGATAGAAGATGTTCCTCTTGTTGGCGGGAAAAATGCGGCTCTCGGAGAGATGTTTACTAATCTTGTACCATTAGGAATTCAAGTACCAGATGGATTTGCTTTGACCGCTTATGCTTATCGTTATTTTCTAGAGCAGACTGGGTTGAAAGAACAAATCAAAGAAGCCTTAGCTGGCCTAGATACCCACAATGTTCGTGATTTACAAAAACGCGGGGCGATTGTTCGCAGTTTAATTCGCAAAGAAGAGCTCCCTAATGATTTAAAAACAGCTGTTTTGTCGGCTTATCATGAAATGGGGAAAAAAGTTTCTGTCGCGGTTCGTTCTTCAGCGACAGCCGAAGATTTACCCGATGCCTCTTTTGCTGGCCAACAAGAAACTTATCTCAATATCTCTGGAGACAAGGAATTGATGGAGGCTGTCCGGAATTGTATCGCCTCACTTTTTACTGATCGAGCAATCTCTTATCGTGTTGATAAGGGATTTTCACATTTTGATATTGCCCTTTCGGTCGGAGTTCAATTAATGGTTCGTAGCGATGTCGGAGCTTCGGGGGTTTGTTTTTCTCTTGATACTGAGACTGGCTATGACAAAGTGGTGGTTATAAACGCTTCTTACGGTTTAGGAGAAATGGTTGTCCAAGGTAAAGTGACTCCTGATGAATATATCGTCTTCAAGCCAGCCCTAGAGAAAGGCTTACAAAGTGTATTATCCAAAACACTAGGCCCTAAAGAAGTAAAAATGATTTATGGCCCTAAGGACACAAAGATTGTGAAAGTTCCGCTAGCTGAACAAAAACGCTACGCGCTCACAGATAAAGAAATTATTCAGTTGGCCACTTGGGCAGTGACAATCGAAAAATATTTTTCTAAAAAACGAGGGCACTATCAGCCAATGGATATAGAATGGGCTAAAGATGGCAAAAATAATAGCCTTTATATTGTCCAAGCGCGGCCAGAAACTGTCCACTCAACAGCTGATAAAAATCTTTTTATTGAATTTAAATTATTAGAAACGGGAAAAGTATTGACTAAGGGAGCACCGGTTGGCTCAAAAATTGCCACGGGAAAAGTGCGAATAATAAAAGAAGCCAAAAGACTAGGAGATTTCAAACCGGGGGAAATTTTAGTCACGGAAATTACTGATCCCGATTGGGAGCCAATTATGAAAATTGCTTCGGCAATCATCACCGATAAGGGTGGGCGAACAAGCCATGCAGCGATTGTCTCACGCGAGCTTGGTGTCCCTTGTATTGTCGGCTGTGGCAATGCTTCTAAAGTCCTCAAGAATGGCCAGGAGGTGACTGTTGATTGCTCTGATGGCAAGATTGGTACAGTCTATGCTGGCAAGCTAAAATACGAAACGATTGAGCACCGTTTAGATAAATTACCACAAATCGAGACGAAAATAATGGTGAATGTCGGTTCGCCAGAAGAAGCTTTTCGCTTTTTCCAATTACCAGTCGCCGGTGTCGGCTTAGGGCGCTTAGAATTTATTATTACCTCTTATATCAAAATTCACCCTAACGCTTTAATTGATTACCCAAAACTAAAAAAAGAAAAAGATTCAACAACCAAAAAACTTGTTAAGCAAATAGATGAGCTGACACCAGACTATAAAGACAAAAAACAATACTATATCAATGAGTTAGCCGAAGGGATTGCTCGGATTGCCGCCGCTTTTTACCCTAATGATGTAATTATTCGTTTTTCAGATTTTAAAACTAACGAATATCGTACCCTGATTGGCGGTGAAAAATACGAACCTCAAGAAGAAAACCCTATGATTGGCTGGCGTGGCGCTTCCCGATATTATGATCCTAATTTTAAAGCAGCTTTTGCTTTAGAGTGCCAAGCTCTACAGGTCGCGCGAGAACAACACGGGATGACCAATCTGGTTCCAATGATTCCATTTTGTCGAACGCCTGAGGAAGCCGATCAGGTATTAGCAGTGATGAAAGAAAACGGCCTTGATCGGGCAAAAGATAAAGAACTAAAAATTTATGTTATGTGTGAAATCCCAGCTAATATTTTGCGAGCCGAAGACTTCTTGCAACGTTTTGATGGGATGTCGATAGGTTCAAATGATTTGGCGCAACTCACCTTGGGCCTTGACCGCGATTCAAGTATTGTTAATAAAATTGCCAACGAAAATGATCCGGCCGTTAAAAAATTAATTTCTCAAGTAATAAAGATTTGCAATCAGCAAAACAAATATATCGGAATTTGTGGTCAAGCTCCCTCAGATTATCCTGATTTTGCTGACTTTTTAGTGAAAGAAGGAATCCAAAGCATCTCTCTTAACCCTGATGTTGTTATCAAAACCTTAGAGACGATAAAAAATGCGGAATTAAAAGCCAAGCACCATCAATAAATTAATATGAGCAAAATCCTTTTCTTTGAGCTGGAGCCATGGGAAAAAGACTGGTTAAGCCAAAATACAGAGCTCCCAAACGAGCTTGAAATAATATCGGGGGCGCTTAACGCTGACAATCTACCTAAAGATAATCAAGCAGAAGTAATCTCGGTTTTTGTCAATTCCGTTATCAATGAAGCTGTTTTGGATTATTTCCCAAACTTAAAATTTGTGGTCACCCGTTCGACTGGCTACGATCATATTGATCTTGCTCTTTGTCAGAGTAGAGGAATTAAAATTGCCAATGTGCCGTCTTATGGGGAGGATACAGTAGCGGAATATACTTTTGCTCTCTTGCTTAATTTGTCACGAAAAGTCCATCAAGCCTCCGAACGAATCCGCGAAACAGGGAGTTTCAGTCTAGATGGTCTACGAGGTTTTGATTTAAAAGGTAAGACTCTAGGAGTTATTGGTACCGGGCGGATAGGTAAAAATGTGATTGAAATTGCTAAGGGATTTAATCTGAATATTATTGCTTTTGATAAATTCCCCGATACAGTTTATGCCGAAAAAATGAGTTATCAATATCTTACTTTAGAAGAAGTCTTGCGCCAAAGCGACATTTTAACTCTTCATGTACCATATATTCCAGAAAACCACCACTTAATCAATAAAGATTCTTTAGCCTTAATGAAAAAGGGGGTGTATTTAATCAATACCGCTCGTGGTCCACTCGTAGAAACGGAAGCTTTGGTTAAGGGCTTGCGCGAGGGGATCATCGCTGGCGCGGGACTCGATGTTTTAGAAGAAGAGGGGATTACTAAAGATGAATTAAATTTTTTGTCTGGTGGAGCGCACCCAGGTGAACATAATTTAAAGATAGTTTTACAAAACCATGCTTTGATTGATCTGCCTAATGTGATTATCACCCCACATAATGCTTTCAATACCAACGAAGCCTTGCGTCGCATTCTCGAGACTTCAGTCACTAACATCAAAGCTTTTTTATCGGGAGCACCGATTAATCTTATAAGCTAACTTGTCCCCAAGACCATCAGGTTGCTTTTTTGTCAAAAGAGAGTTATTATCAAATTCAGGAAAACCTCGAGTTGGTCGAGGTTTAGAAAGGGGGAGTTATGGCTACACATCGGTTTCCTTTTGTCAGCCGGCAAAGGAAGGAGGGCGGAATCAATCGGTTCAATGCCCTCGACGCCCCGGGGCAAAATTGGGAAGAGGTAGAAAATCCAGGTGGGTTTTCCGCCTCTACTCTTTTAGGGCATGCTCTAAAAGAGCTTGCCCACACCATTCCGACTCTCTACGGAGAAGTAGAGAGGGAAAGGATGGAAGAAAAGGTTGCTAAAAGAGGCCGTATAATCTTTTAGCAAGACACGCCCACTCAACTCTCTCAGGGTTGCGAGGGCGTTTCTTTTTTAAAGTTTAAAAATGTTTAATTTTTCAATCAAAAAAGAATTATCTGGCCGCCTAGGTCGAGCCGGGGTTATTGAAACCTCAAATGGCACAATTGAGACGCCAGCTTTTGTCGTGGTTGGCACTAAAGCAACCGTGAAAGCTTTGACCACTGAACAAGTAAAATCTTTAGGCGCGCAAGTAATTCTTGCCAATACTTATCATCTTTACCTTGAGCCGGGGAGTGATTTAGTCTCTCAGGCTGGAGGCCTCGGCAAGATGATGAATTGGTCTGGACCAACAATGACCGATTCCGGTGGCTTCCAAGTCTTTTCTCTCGGAGCCGCTTTTGGCGAAGGTGGTATTACAAAATTTGCTACCAGTGGAGATAAGCCTCTGAAAGAGAGCCGAGCAACAGGGAACAAGCTAGCTAAGATTGATGATGACGGAGTGACCTTCAAATCATTTTTAGATGGTTCGGAACATCGTTTTACACCAGAGCGATCAATCCAAATCCAGCATCAAATCGGCGCTGATATTATTTTTGCTTTTGATGAATGTACCGCTCCAAGCGCTGCTTATGACTACCAAGTCAAAGCTTTAGACAGAACTCATGCTTGGGCCAAGCGGAGTCTGGCTGAACACCAAAAATTAGGAGGAGAACAAGCACTTTTTGGGATAGTCCAAGGTGGGCGCCATAAAGATCTCCGTGAAAAAAGCGCGCATTTTATTGGAAATTTACCTTTTGCTGGTTTTGGTATAGGCGGTTCTTTTGATAAAGACGATATGGGGACGGCTGTAAATTGGGTTAATCAAATTTTGCCCAAAACCAAACCACGCCATCTTCTAGGAATCGGTGCTGTCGACGATCTTTTTGCTGGAATTGAAAATGGAGTTGATACATTTGACTGCGTTGCTCCAACCAGAATGGCAAGAAATGGTTCCCTCGAGACCTCTACTGGTCGAATTAATATTCGTAATAGCTGTTTTCGAACAGATTTTTCTCCTATCGATACCGATTGTCAGTGTTATACTTGTCAAAATTATACCCGAGCTTATTTAGCCCATCTTTTTCGTGCTGAAGAAATGCTTGCAGGGACTCTTGCTTCTATCCACAATCTTTATTTTTATGTCAATCTAGTTAAAAAAATTCGTCAAAGCATTTTGGTTAATAATTTCGATAATTTTCGTAGAGAATTTTTGACTAAATATTCTCCTGCTCGAAGATTGACATTTAAATAGATTTAGGTTATGTTAGTTGAGACCTTATGGTCCTCGGTTCCCCGGGGCTCTTCCCCAAGAGTCCACACCACGTCTACCAACTAGTGTTTCCCGGGGAGCCCCAATTTAGCCGCCAACGCCTTTCATTATCATTCGGCCATTGGCGGCTTTACTTTTTCTTTTAAATTGTGTTATAAATAATTTAGCCGGCAGATGTCGGCCTCCTTTCGTAGAAACATTGGGGTTAAGGGAACAAGGTTGTTAACCTAATCTTACCCTGCCACAAACCCTGACCCGACCGGTCGCCCAATGTTTCAGGCGTGTCTCTCTGTCGGTAGGGACACGCCTTTTTTGTTTTCTTTATAAAGTTTTGCTACACTTGACCTGTGTTTGTTTTGTATGTCAAAGAAAATATTTAACTTAAAAAGTAATTATCAACCAGCCGGCGATCAGCCGAAAGCGATTTTAACTTTGCAAAATGGATTGAAAAAGAACCACTCCAAGCAAACCCTGCTTGGAGTGACCGGCTCGGGCAAGACTTTTACTATCGCCAATGTAATTGCTAATTATAATAAGCCCGTCTTAGTAATTGCCCATAATAAAACTCTCGCCGCTCAATTAGCTCAAGAATATAGTGATTTTTTCCCTGATCATGCGGTTCACTATTTTGTCTCCTATTATGATTATTATCAACCAGAAGCCTATGTCGCAGCGACCGACACTTATATTGAAAAAGATGCCAGTATCAATGAGGAAATCGAGCGTTTACGACATGCTAGCACTCAAGCTTTGCTTACCCGTCGAGATGTGATTATCGTGGCCTCGGTTTCCTGTATTTACGGCTTAGGAAGCCCCAAAGAATACGCCAAGGAACACTTATATTTAGCTGTTGGCGATAGATTAGATCGAAGCTTATTGATGAAAAAATTGGTCAATATTTTTTACGATCGAACAACTGCCGACCTTAAGCCGGGTTTTTTCCGCGCGCTGGGCCAAGTTGTAGAAATTATGCCACCAGGGGAAAGAGAAATTATCGCCCTCTCTTTAAACAATAATCATTTAGAAAAAATTGAAATTATTGATCCGATTACTCGTTCAATTAAAAAAACAGTAGGAAATTATTTTCTTTTTCCCGCTAAACATTTTATTACCAGCGAAGCTGAGCGCGAGCGAGCAATTAGTTCAATTAAACTAGAATTAACTGAACAAATAGATTATCTTCAATCTATTGGCAAAAATTTAGAAGCCGAAAGATTAAAAAGGCGAACAAATTATGATTTAGCAATGATTCGCGAAGTCGGCTACTGTTCTGGAATCGAAAATTATTCCCGGCATTTAACTGGTCGACGGGCCGGGGAAGCCCCCGATACTCTATTAGCCTATTTTCCACAAACCAAAGATGGCCAGCCAGATTTTTTAACCGTTATCGACGAATCACATGTGACCATTCCACAAATCGGCGGGATGTATGCGGGTGATGCTAGCCGAAAAAAGTCCTTAATCGACAATGGTTTTAGATTGCCTAGCGCTTTAGACAATCGGCCATTACGAGATAATGAATTTTGGGAGCGAATTGGTCCGGCAATTTTTACTTCGGCTACTCCGGGCGATTTTGAGAGAAAAGAATCAAGCCAGATTGTTGAACAAATTATTCGCCCAACCGGTCTTGTCGATCCGGAGCTTACCATCAGGCCAGTAATTGCTCGCGAAAATTATTCTGGACAAATAACTGATTTTATTACCGAAGCCCAAAAAGAAATCAGCCAAGGAAATCGAGTGATCGGAACCACCTTAACAAAAAAAATGGCTGAGGATTTAAGTCTATACCTGAAAGAAAAGGGGATAAAGGCGGAATACTTACATAGTGAAATTAAAACTTTAGAGCGAATAAAAATTTTAACTGAATTCAGGCGAGGGACTTTCGACTGCCTAATCGGCGTAAATTTATTGCGTGAAGGATTAGATTTACCAGAAGTGACACTGATAGGTATTCTCGATGCCGACAAGGAAGGGTTCTTGCGTTCAGAAACTTCTTTAATTCAAACCATAGGCCGAGCAGCCCGGAATTCTGCCGGCCGGGTGATACTTTATGCCGACATTATTACCGGCTCGCTTGAGAGAGCTATTTCCGAAACAAACCGTCGCCGAACAATCCAACTGACTTATAACCAAAAACATGGCATCACCCCACAAACTATTCGCAAAAATATTAAAGATATTACTGACTCACTCCAAAGTGAGCACGACAAAGCGCTTCAAACACTCCTTGAATTAGATCGCGTCGAACCAAAACATCTTCGTGCGTTAATTAAAGACAAGAAAAAAGAAATGGCTGAAGCGGTCAAAGAATTAGATTTCGAAACAGCAGCTTTACTTCGAGATGAACTTAAAATTTTAGAAAAGAAAGGGTCTAAGCAAAAACAACCAAATACTCAAAAGCCTTAAATTAAATATAAGATTTAACGCCCCGCCCCTTCTTGACCGTTCCTAGTCTAAGCAAAGAAGGCTAGAGCAGTAAGTGAAAGCGAAACGAACATATTATCCAAAGCTTGTTGTGAGGCTTAACACTTTTTATTACCTCCCCCTTTATCATCCTTGACTTTTGTGTTATAATGGCAAACTAAATACAAAATGAAAAACGAACCCCAAGATATCATTAAGATTAAGGGCGCTCGGACCCATAATCTAAAAAATATCAATCTCGAGCTTCCGCGCAATAAAATGATTGCCATTACTGGCCTTTCTGGCTCGGGCAAGTCATCTTTAGCTTTCGATACAATTTTTGCCGAAGGCCAGCGTCGCTATGTCGAATCACTTTCTTCCTATGCCCGACAATTTTTAAAACAAATGCAGAAGCCGGAAGTAGACGAAATCACTGGTCTATCGCCAGCAATTTCTATTGACCAAAAATCTCGTTCCCAAAATCCTCGATCGACAGTGGCCACGATCACTGAAATCTATGATTATCTGCGAGTGCTTTACGCTCGAATCGGAACACCTCATTGCCTAATCTGTGGCGCAAAAATTGAAAAATTATCGCCAGAAGAAATTATAAATTTTGCCAAAGAAAAAATTTCCGAATTATTACTTGAAGGAAAAGCTCAGTCAAAATTTGTTGAAATTTCTGCGCCAGTTATCCGCGGCCGAAAAGGGGAATATTATCAACTCCTCTATGATTTATTAGAGAAAGGTTTTCGTGAAGTTAGAATCGATGGTGAGAAAAAAGCTCTTCGTGAGAGAATTGTTTTATCAAAAAATAAAAAACATGATATTGACGCCATAATCGATACCCTTCCCATTGGCGATTTTCAATTAGCCGGAAAGGATTCGCCTATAGGCAAAGCGCTAGACAAAGCTATCGTTTCTTCAACTAGTGAGCGTTTAGTCGAAGCTATCGAACGTGCCCTGACAGAAGCCGAGGGTTTGGTCCGACTACGTCTTGGTGAAGAAAATTTTCTTCTTTCAGCTAAATTTGCTTGCGCTAATGATGGTTTCTCTTACCCCGAAATCGAACCGCGACTTTTTTCTTTTAATTCACCTTATGGGGCTTGCCCCACCTGTCATGGTCTAGGAACAAAACATCTTTTCGGTAAAGAAAATTGTCCTGATTGTAATGGTGCTCGCCTCCGTCAAGAAGCTCTTCATGTCTTAATCAATGAAAAAAATATTGTCCAAGCAGTAGCATTGTCAATCAAAGATGCCGATATCTTTTTTGGCAACCTTAAGCTTTCTCCTCGTCAGAAGGCTATCGCCCAGATCGTTCTCAAAGAGATTCAAGCCCGAATCAAATTTTTGAATGATGTCGGACTCGATTATCTCTCCCTCGATCGTCGAGCAGACACCCTCTCTGGTGGTGAAGCCCAACGGATTCGCTTGGCCTCTCAACTCGGTTCACGTCTAGTTGGGACACTCTATGTTTTAGACGAACCGACTATCGGCCTCCATAGTCGAGACAACGATCGTCTAATAAAGACTTTGCTTGATCTACGCGATTTGGGCAATACAATTATTGTTGTCGAGCATGATGAAGATACTATTTTTTCTTCTGATTTTCTAGTTGATATTGGGCCAGGCGCGGGAATTCATGGAGGTAAAGTGGTCACTGCCGATTGGACAGAAAAATTACTTACTGCTAAAAAAAATGATTTTGCCTCGTTGACTGTTGATTATCTTCGAGGAGAAAAAAATGTCCCCCTACCAGAAAAGCGTCGTCAAAGCGAAAAAGGGGCGCTCAAAATTCGCGGAGGAAAAATCTTTAATATTAAAAACCTAGATATCGATGTCCCTTTGGGTCGGCTAGTATCGGTTACTGGTGTCTCTGGATCGGGCAAATCATCTTTTGTCTACGAAATTTTACACAAAAATTTACAAGCTCGTCTTGAGCGTCGCCACCGGAGCAATGAAAAACATAATTGCAATGAGTTTTTAGGAAGTGAATACTTAAGCCGAGTGGTTCTGATTGATCAATCGGCAATTGGTCGTACCCCGCGTTCTAATCCAGCGACCTATACCGGCGCTTTTACTTTCATTCGCGAACTTTTTGCTGAAAACGAGCTTTCGCGTATTCGAGGCTGGAAACCATCACGCTTTTCTTTTAATGTTCCAGGTGGTCGCTGTGAGGCTTGCCAAGGCAACGGAGAAATTGCTGTTGAAATGCATTTTTTACCTACAGTTTATGTACCCTGTGATGTTTGCGGAGGGACTCGTTTTCAAAAAGAAACCTTGGAAGTAAAATATAAAAAGAAAAATATCGATCAAGTCCTTAATATGACGATAGAAGAAGCTTTAAGCTTTTTTGAAGATATCCCGGCAATCTATGACCGTCTCAAAACCCTAAATGAAGTAGGTCTTGGTTATTTAAAATTAGGTCAATCAGCCACCACTTTATCTGGCGGAGAAGCGCAACGAGTAAAAATTTCCTCCGAGCTTTATCGACCTAACCTCGAACGGACAATTTATATTCTCGATGAGCCGACAGTCGGTCTTCATTATGAAGATGTCAAAAATTTAATCGAAATATTGCAAAAACTTGTCGAAAAGGGAAATAGCGTGATTGTGATTGAACACAATCTAGAAATAATCAAAAATGCCGACTATATTATTGATATGGGCCCAGAGGGTGGAGATCGGGGTGGGCAAGTGGTAGCCAAAGGGACGCCCGAAGAGGTCGCCTATGCTCCAGGATCTTATACCGGAAAATATTTAAAAAATAAACTAAAAACACAAAGCTCAAAACCTAAAACGGTAATTAAAAAATAAAAATAATGGTTAAAGCTGATCTTAAAAAATACAAATTACCAAACAAATCTGGGGTCTATTTTTTCTTTAAAAATCAGACGATTTTATACATTGGTAAGGCCACCTCTTTGCACGACCGGATAAAATCTTATTTTGGTCCAGATTTGCTCCTTACTCGCGGTCCACGCTTGACCAAAATGCTCACCGAAGCTACTAAAATCAGTTGGCAAGAGACCGATTCAGCGCTCGAAGCATTAATTTTGGAATCAGCGCTAATCAAAAAACACCAGCCTAAATATAATGCCCGCGAAAAAGACGATAAAAGTTATTTTTTTGTGGTCATCACCAAAGAAATTTTTCCTCGAGTACTACTAGTGCGTGGTCGAGAATTATTTGGCCCTCAAAAAAAAGAAATCTCTATTAAATATTCCTATGGCCCTTTTCCTAGTGGCCAAGATCTTCGTGAAGCACTTAAAATTATTCGTCGGATATTTCCTTTTCGCGACAAGTGTACTCCCTGTTTTTATTCCGAAAAAATTAAAAAATGTCGCCCCTGTTTTAACTATCAGCTTGGGCTTTGTCCGGGAGTTTGTTTCGGCAAAATTAAACCCAAAGAATACTCTCAAATAATAAAACACCTTGATTTATTTTTTAATGGGCAAAAGACAAAATTACTGAATTCGCTGGAGAAAGAAATGAAAAAATTGGCCCAAGCTGAAAAATTTGAACAAGCCCAAAAAATAAAGCGGAGCTGGCTGGCTCTTAAGCACATCAATGATGTGGCTTTTTTAGGGCGTTCTTTTGCCGAAATCCAAACCCACAGATTAAGATTCGAAGCTTATGATGTCGCCCATTTGGCTGGTCAAAACATTGTCGGAGCGCTTGCGGTCTGGAACGACGGTGAAATAGAAAAAAAATCTAATCGTCTTTTTAAAATAAAAACCCTAGCTAGGGGAGAAATAAACGATCCTAAAGCTTTGGAAGAAATACTTATTCGCCGAAAAAATCATTCCGAATGGCCCATTCCCGACTTAATCATTGTCGATGGTGATGAACGCCAGCGCCAGGTCGCCTTAAAAATATTCCCCCAAATACCCATAGTTGCCGTGACTAAAGACCAAAATCATAAAGCTTCCCATTTAGCAGGGGATTCTAAAATAATTGCCGACCACCGACAAGCGATTATCACCACCAACGCTGAAGCTCATCGTTTAGCAATATCTTTCCACAGGAAAAAACAACGCGAGGGTGCTATAATTTAGTCAATGAACGAACTCGATCGTTCCCACTGGGAAGCCAATCGCTGGATCGTCGCTTTTCGCTGGTTTTACTTACCGGGGATTTTGTTGATTGGACTAATCGCTCAGTTAAACAATGTCGGCCTTGGCAGTCTTCGAGGTGGGATGATAGCGATTCTTGCTATTTCAATGATAACGATCAACCTGCTTTTTCAAACTTATCTCAAACTCGCCGATTTTTCTAATTTCAAAAATAAAAATTTAAATTTTTTAAGTTTACTGCAAATTTCTACCGAACTATCAGTCTTTTCGACTATTTTTATTTTATCTGGAGGTTTAATTGGCGAAGGAGGCGCTGAGAGCATTGTTCCAATTATGTTTTTCATTCCAATCGTCGAAGCTGCTGTCTTATTTCGTTTCTGGGGTCCAATTATTGTAGCAATTTGCTCTAGCTTGATAATCGGCACCGCCACCTTAATTTTAGAGCCAACCCTTTTTTCAAATCTCGCTTCTTTTTTGGGTCACTTATCCGATCCCAAACAAGTACTACCTCTTTCTGTCGTCAAAACCTTAAACATCAGCATTGTTTACCTAATTATTGGAGTTTTCTCTTCTTATATTTCCAAACTTTTAAAAGAGCGGGGGGAATTGTTAGCCCATGAATCAATCAATAAAGAAGCTCAAGTCCGTAATCTAGAGAAATTAAACCACGACCTAGCGGAAACCACCCGTGCTCTTTCCGCTAAAGAATTTGAGCTTACTTCAGCCAATAGCCGTCTCAAACAACTCGAGGAAGCCAAGACTAAGTTCGTTTCAGTGACCACTCACCAACTTCGCACCCCGCTAGCGGCTATCAAATGGACTTTTAATCTTCTTTCCGGTGAAGGTCTTGGCCCCCTTAATTCCGAGCAAAAAGAATTTGTCAAAAAAGGAGCCGATAGCGCCGAACGAATGATTAAGATCGTCAATGAGCTATTAAATATCGATTTTGTCGAATCAGCAAAAGATAAGTATGTTTTCCAAAAAGCTAATCTTGTCGAACTTCTCGAAACTGTTAAATTTGAATTTGCCAATCAAGCTCAAAGTAAAAAAATAACCTTTTCAATCAAATTGCCGGTCACCCATTTGCCAATCATTGAAATCGATAAGGATAAATTAAGAATGGCTCTAGAAAATTTAGTAGACAATGCAATTAAATATACTCCAGAAAATGGGAATGTCTCCATCAATGTTGACGATAGTCGACTCAATACCAGTCGCCCCCAATTAATTCTTAAAATAAGTGATACCGGAATTGGCATCACCGAACGAGATCAAAAGAAAATATTTCAAAAATTCTTTCGAGCGGGGAATGCGGTCAGAATGGAACCAGATGGTAGTGGTCTAGGGCTTTATATTGCCAAAGAAATAGTCGAGAAACACCATGGCACACTTTGGTTTGATTCTTTTGAGGGCAAGGGGACAGACTTTTATTTAACTTTGCCCCTAAATCAAAACTAGGTTATAATTAAAACATAAGGTATTAGGATAATTTTAAAAATATGGCTGAAAAAAATAAAAAAGTTTTTATAGTCGAAGATGATGAGTTTTTACGCTCGCTGACGGCCAAACGCCTAGAGCAAGAAGGATATGAAGTGGCAGTAGCAATCGATGGTGAATCGGCTCTCACCAAAATCACCAAAGAAGAACCAGATATATTGCTTTTAGATCTTTTACTTCCGGGTAAAAACGGCTTTGAAGTCTTAGCTGGCCTTCGAGAAAATGATTCGACCAAGAAACTTCCCGTAATCGTTTTTTCCAATTTAGGGCAAAAAGAAGATATCGAAAAAGCTCAAAGTTTAGGAGTAAAAGACTTTTTAATCAAGGCTAATTTTACCCTTGATGATGTTGTGGTTAAAATTGGTGAAATTTTGAAATAATTTATAAATATTAGAAACTATGTCCAAGTTGCGGATTGGCGTCTTGAGGGGCGGACCAAGCCCAGAATATGAACCTTCACTCCAAACCGGAGCCGCGGTTTTAGATTGTCTTCGAAACTCCGACCAATATGAAGACGTTGATTTGCTTATAACTAAAGATGGCACTTGGCATTATCAAGGGTTGCCAGTTCGTAAGAGTGCCCTTACTCAAAAAGTTGACTTCATCTTTAATGCTTTGCACGGGCACTATGGAGAAGATGGGCAAGTTGCCCGAGAGCTTGATCGCCTATTAATCAAACACAATAGCCATTCTCCACTGGCGGGCGCTTTAGCAATGAATAAAATCCGCGCTAAAGAAATCTTTCAATCGGCTGGGATACGGACCCCCTATGGTATCTACAACACTCCTGATGAAAATCTTGAAAATTTTGCCAAGCGGATTTTCTATCATCTCCCTCCACCTTGGGTTATCAAACCCGCAAGTAATGGGTCATCGATCGGCTTGAGTCTAGCGCGCAATTTCCCCGAGCTAATCTCAGCAATTAAACTTGCCGGTCAACACAATGAGCAAATCTTAGCTGAAGAATACCTCCGAGGACGAGAAATGACGGTAGGAGTAATTCGCGATTTTAGGCAGAAGGATTTTTATACTCTACCCTCATTAGAAATTATTCTTGCGGGCTCAGGGCCCAAAGCCTATCATTACGACCACAAATACGAGATAGGGGATAAACTTTTCAGCCAGCCCCATGATCTATCTGAGGAAACAAAAACCGAGCTCAGCCGATTAGCAGTTTTGGCACACCAATCTCTTGGCCTAGATCAATACTCTCGAGCTGATTTTCGCCTTACACCTAGGGGGATTTACCTTCTTGAAGTTAACAGCCTGCCTGGTTTAATGCCTCAAAGTTCTTTTGTACACGGCCTTAAAAGCATCGGGTCTAATTTAAGCCAATTTATAAAACATGTTATCGGAGGATAGAAGTTATTAGATTACCACCAAACCCTTTCTATCCCCCAGTTCCTTTTCTTGCCTGTCTGTGTCACTATACACAATTTATAACGATCGTTATAAATTGTGTATAGGGGCCTATCGGGATATAAGAAGGGAGATTTTTGTAGCAAAGCACGAAAAACCTCCCTAAAAGACTAATTGACACCAAAGGCTGGATAGAATATTATTAGACTATCTAACTATTAGATAGTCTAATAGATATTGATAAGATCAATGCTCATATTTTTTATCAAGATCTAATTTTAATTATGGCTTTAAATAAAATCGTCACACAATTTTTCACCATCGGTCGAATAATGCGCGGGCACTGCACTACCCAATCTGGCAAACATGATCCTTTTGTGGTACTCCGACTAGCCGCCCTCGATTTTATTGCTGAAAAAGAGCCAACAATGAAAGAATTGGCTGATTTTTTAGCAATTTCCGCCCCATCCGCCACCTCTATCGTCAATTTATTTTCTAAAACGTCTGCCGTAAAAAGAAAAATTGATTCGCGCGATAGACGAATTGTCCGTTTGACAATTACACCAAAAGGACGGATATTGATGGTAAAAGAAGGAGCGAAAATTGCCAAACACTTGCAACAAGTTATCTCCTGTTTAGACCTAGCCGAACAGAAAAACCTGGAAAAAATTTTAACTAAAATAATCACCAATTATCAAACAAATTAATAATATGAATACTGAAAAGCTCAAAATTAATTGGCAAAGATTTCATCAAATAGCCCTTTCTAGCAAAAGAGGTCGTTTTATCACTTTTTCTTTAATCCTCATTGTCATTGGCGGTCTGTATTGGTGGGGATCGCGCGATACTCTGATCACCGAAGCTGACCGAAAACCAAGAGAAGTGACTATTGCTTCAATCGCTAATTTATCTGGCGGGAAAAGTGATCTGCCCTTGATCGGTCAGGTCAGTTCTCGAAACGAAATTGAGCTCCGAGCCGAAGCTCAAGGTCAAGTGACCGCTGTCTACCATGAGGAGGGGGAATTAGTAGAAGCAGGGACAGTCATTGCTGAATTAGAAAATTCTGCCCAAAAAGCAGGGCTTCTCCAAGCTAAAGCAGTCGTCGCCCAAGCTGAAGCCCAACTTCGAAGTGGTGCCATAAATCTCAATGAAGCCCAGACCTCGCTCGCCAGCGCTCTTCGCTCAACCTTTTCCTCAGCCGATGATATCGTTCACAACAAAATCGACACTTTTTTCCGTGATGGTCGTTCGGCTGGACCAACTTTCGGAATCTCTATTATCGACTCTAACACTACAGTCTTTTTATCTGCCCGTGATGGCGAACTACAATATCAAATGAATACCGATCGATTACAAATCGAAAAGATGATGACTGAATGGCAAAAAGAAATCACTAATCTTAACTCTCAAACGGATCAAGCCAATCTGGTCGAAAAAAGCAAAGCCCGCCTAGAACAAATCCGTAGTTTGCTCGACAAAATGTCGATTTCGGTCAATAGTTTCCAAATTTTAGAGGCTCGCTATGCACCAACCGTAGATGGCTATAAAGCTACTCTCGCTGGGGCACGAACGGCTCTAGCTGGTGCCTATTCTACCCTCACTGGTTCCTATAATGCCTATCTTGGCCAAAAAACAACCTCTCAAGCCGACACTGACCTCCCTTCGATCAATGAAGCCAATCTAGAGCAAGCACGAGCTGGTCTATATGTCGCCCAGACCAACTACAACAAAACAATCATCAAATCACCGATAGCGGGGACTCTGAATAATTTCAACCTTAAGCGAGGAGATTTTGTTTCAATGTACCAACCTGTTGCGATAATTTCTAATAATTCTAATCTCCAAATTGAAACTGCAATTACTGAAGATGACCAACCTAATATTTCAGTAGGCAATCGTGTTTTAATCGACAACCAAGAAGCGGGGACGGTAATCAATATTGCGCCGGCGCTCGATAGTCAAACTAAAAAAATTAATGTCAAGATTGCCATTACTGACAATAAAATAAATCTGATCAATGGCCAGTCAATAAATATCAAAATCCGACGCAATTTAAGTGAAGAAAAGTTTGCTAAACCAACCCAAATTATTATTCCTTTGTCGGCCCTAAAAGTAGAACCGAACCGGATGTCTGTTTTTATTGTTAAACCAGACAATACTCTTAAAGCTCTTCCTGTAATCACTGGCCTTATCTTGGGAGACAAAATAACAATCAGCCAAGGGCTAATCGGTAGCGAGGAAATTGTCCTTGATGCGCGAGGCCTAAAAGAAGGGGAAAAAGTTAAAATTAAACAATAATTATGATTAAATTTTTCGAATTTTTTCTCCGCAAAAGACAATTTACTTATCTATTACTTTTAGCGATTACCGGCCTTGGCTTGACTGCTGCGGTTTTAATTCCCAAAGAATCAGCCCCTGAGGTGAAGATTCCCGTTGGAATTGTGATGACAATACTTCCTGGTAGCAACGCTCAAGATGTAGAAAAATTGGTCACCAACAAAATAGAAGACGGCCTTAATAATCTAACCGATCTAAATAAAATCACTTCTATCTCTAGAGAAGGCGCGTCAATAGTGACCGTAGAATTTACTGCTCAAGCCGACTTAGAAAAATCATTGCGCAACTTAAAAGATGAAGTGGATAAAATTAAAAACGAATTGCCCGCCGAAGCCAATGAGCCGACTGTTTTAGAAATAAATTTTGCCGATCAGCCGATGTTTATTGCTTCGATTGCTTCGGATTTACCCGCTTCAGAATTTTCCTCTTTAGCGAAAAAGGTGCGTGATGAACTAAAGGCGATGCCCGGAGTTTCCAAAGCAGAGATAAGTGGCGCGCGAAACAAAGAAATCCAGATTATTTTAAACCAAAGCCGTCTGCAAAATTACGGCTTACGCTTAGGAGAAATTGTCGCCGCTATTGCTGGAAGCAATGTCTCAATGCCAATCGGCAATATTACAACAAATAACATAGATTATGCTCTTAAGTTTGAAGGGGAGATCGCCAATCCCAGTACTATTGGTGATATTGCTATCACCAACAAAAACGGTGAGCCAATTTACCTCCGTGATTTAGGCACTATTGCTGAAGGGGTCGAAATGGCAAGCTCTTTGTCTCGTTTTAGTCAAAACGGCACACCAGCCAAGCAATCAATCGCAATATCGATTTACAAAAAAAGTGGCGAAAGCATCACTCAAGTTTCTTCTTCAATAAAAAAACGTTTAACCGAGATGCAAAAATCGGGGATTTTAAAAGGGGCTGAAATTTTATATTCTTTTGACAGCTCCAAACAAGTTAAAGATGATTTATTAAAACTTGTTCGAAGTGGTCTAGAAACTATCTTTTTGGTAGTTATAATTCTTTTCTTAACTCTAGGCTGGAGGGAGGCTTTAGTTGCCGCTTTATCTATACCGTTATCTTTTTTAATTTCGTTTATCGGTTTATATTACTCTGGAAATACTATCAATTTTA
Source organism: uncultured Candidatus Saccharibacteria bacterium (assembly GCA_964446245.1). Lineage (GTDB taxonomy): Bacteria > Patescibacteriota > Minisyncoccia > Phycocordibacterales > XYD1-FULL-46-19 > CAYUNI01. Next base: position 10,136 of record CAYUNI010000003.1, on the reverse strand, counting down.
TTAGCCTTTTCTCACTCATCTTGGCAGTGGGTATTTTGGTTGATTCTGGAATTGTTGTCGTCGAATCTATTCATACCCGGTGGACTGAAAATAAAACTGGGCAACAAGCCGCCCACGAAACTCTTCAAGAATACGGTTGGCCATTGATCGCCGGCACCATGACTTCGATTGCCGTTTTTGTTCCGCTATTTTTCCTCTCAGGAATCACTGGTAAATTTATCGCGAGTATTCCTTTCACCCTTATTGCTGTTTTGCTCGCCTCAATCTTTGTCGCTTTGGCTTTAATCCCTCTGATTGCAACCAAAACCTTCAAACGAAGCAGTATCAATCATTTAGTGGAAAAACAAGAAACCTACACTCGCTTATTTCAAGAATGGTATCGTCGACAAATGGGGAAGATACTCGACAATAATCAATTTCAAAAACGCTTCTTGTGGGGAATCGGTCTGGCTTTCTTTGTCAGCTTACTTTTTCCTGTCGTTGGCTTAGTCAAAGTTGTTTTCTTTTCTCAAGCCGATGCTGATTTTATCTATATCGATATCGAAAAAAATCAAGGCACGCCCTTGATGGAAACCGACTTGGCCACTCGGACAATCGAAGAAATGTTGTATGAAAACCGGCAGATAGAATCCTTTATCACCACAATTGGTTCAGGCTCTAATTTTAGTGGTACAGGCGATAATCAGAGCGGTTCTCGCTACGCCAATATCACAATCAATCTAAAAAAGAATCGGACTCAAACTAGCACAGAAATAGTCGAGGGGTTAAGAGAAAAAACCGCCAATATCACCAACGCCACTGTCCGCGTCTTGCAACCAAATAATGGACCACCAACTGGCGCTCCGGTTGAAATCAAATTTGCCGGTGAAGATTTAGGGCTCCTAAATCAAATCGCAGCAAAAGCAGAAAATATCCTTAAAAATATTCCCGGGACCAGAGAAGTCGATAGCTCCACCAAAGATGATCTGCCTGACTTTGTTTTGACCCTCGATCAAGCAAAAGCCAGCCTTTTTGGCCTAAATTCAGCCAGTATCGCTCAAACATTACGAGGTTCGGTCTATGGATTAAAAGCTTCCTCGCTACGGATTCAGGACGAAGATATCGATATTAATCTTAAAACCGCTCTTAATCCTAATTATCTAACCCTAGAGGACATCACCAAGACTAATCTTGATTCAATTAAACAAATCCCCATCATCACTCCCAGGGGAACAATTTTATTGGGTTCAGTAGTAGATATCTCGATTAAAAAAAGCAATAGCACAATCGAGCATGAGAACCGAGAACGAATAGTAAAAGTGACTTCTCAAGTAGATGAAAGGACGACTTCTGGCGAAATCATCAAAAAGTTTCAATCAGAAATCGCTAAAGAAAAACTTCCCGACGGGGTTCGTCTATTAGTTGGTGGAGAAAATGAGGACATAAACAAAACCTTCAGTGAAATGTTTATCGCCTTAATTATTGGCTTGCTTTTAATCTTTGCTATTCTAATTCTAGAATTCAACTCTATCCGTTATGCTCTCTATTTAATTATTATCGTCCCGTTATCTCTCATTGGCGTTTTTACGGGCCTAGCCATATCTCGTCAAGCATTAAGCTTCCCGTCACTCTTAGGTTTTATTGCACTTACGGGAATTATCATCAACCATATCATCATCTTAATTGACTCAATGAATCTAGCTCGTCGGCGATATCCCGAACGCCCTATGAAAGAATTGGTAATCGAGGCTAGCGTTGTCCGCCTGCGACCAATTCTCCTCACAACGATAACCACTGTTATTGGTATGGTGCCTCTTTCCTACGCAGGTGATATCTGGGGACCATTAGCCTATGCGATTATGTTTGGGTTAGCCTTTGCGGTAATTCTCACTCTCATCCTTGTGCCGATTCTTTATTATCGTTGGCCAGGGGAACTTCCAGAATAATTAACCTACTTTCTTTTTAAAAACTCATCGTAAAACAATTTAGGAAAATAGAGGACAAACATAACTACCTCTAATTTGTCTTTAAAATTTGATGCCATTTTTAGCTTAAGATTAGCTTTTAAACCTAATTCTATGTTAAAATTTCCTAATGTCAGAATACTACAATCCCAAGCGAACACGCAACCTTTACCAGCCTAAAAGTAGCGCCCCTTTCAAGCTTAGCCGATCAAAACTAGAGCTTTTCTTAGACTGTCCCCGTTGTTTTTATTTAGACCGTCGTCTAGGAATTGGTCGACCGCCAGGCTTTCCTTTTTCTCTTAATTCCGCTGTCGACACACTATTAAAAAAAGAATTTGACATTCATCGAATAGCAAAAACCCCCCACCCGTTAATGAGCGCTTATGGCCTTAAAGCTGTACCATTCCAAGATGAGAGACTCGATACCTGGCGAGAAAATTTCAAAGGAATAGAATATCTCCACCCAGCAACCAATCTACTCATTACTGGAGCTGTCGACGACCTCTGGCAAAATGAAAAAGGAGAAATAATCATTGTTGATTATAAATCGACCAGCAAAGAAGGCGAGGTAAATCTAGATGCTGATTGGCAAGACGGCTATAAACGCCAGATGGAAATTTACCAATGGCTTTTCCGTCATAATGAATTTAAAGTTTCTGATACTGGCTACTTTGTCTATGTAAATGGTCGGACTGATCTCGCCGCTTTTGATGGCAAACTCGAATTTAAAATTAAATTGATCCCATATACCGGGGATGACTCTTGGGTAGATCAGACTATTAAAGACGCTCACCAGTGCCTTGAACAAGACGCTATTCCATCAAATAGCCCCCGATGTGATTATTGTGGCTTTCAGCAAGCCGCCGAGGAAGCGTTAAAAAATAATCCAAACGAGATCGATTATGACTAAAGACAATGAACAAAAAGCTGTCGAAGCATGGGAGATAATCACCAAAAGTAAAAATATTTTATTGACACTCCATCCCTCGCCAGACGAAGATAGCGTTGGCGCTACTCTCGGTTTGGGTTTAGCTTTAGAACAAGCCGGACTTAAGGCAACAATCATCCTCGGCGATGGCCCACACCCTAACTGGTTAAAATTTTTCTCTAAAAGCGAAGCAATAAAATTGCAAAATCTTTCTGAAATCATCCCGTCTCAATATGATCTCTTGCTCGCTCCCGACATCTCTTCAAGTGATCGCATAAGCAGGAAGATAGAAGGATTGCCTAGCGAACTAAAGATAATTTCTATTGATCACCACAAATCTCATACGAATTTTGGTCATCTCAATCTAATCGAACCTCTCTATTCTTCAGCCAGTCAACTCGTCTTTGAATTATTAGAATTTTGGGAAAGACCGCTATCACCAGAAATCGCCACTAATTTATTTTTAGGAATTTATTATGATACGGGCTTTTTCCAATATGACCTTCGGCCAGAGATTTTAGAATTAAGCGCCAAATTAGTTAAAATAGCGCCAGATCTTATCCCCGTTGCAGTAAGAAATTTAAATAACAATATTTCAGAAATTGACCTTCGCTATCAAGGATTAATTTATAATCACCAAGAATCTTTCAGTCGGGGCAAAATTCGTCTCTCCAGTGTTGAGCTTCAAACTCTTGAAAAACAAAATATTCCGCTAGACAAGTTAGGTTCTGATAGTATGTCTAATAAAATACTGGCAATCCATGGGACGATCATTGGTGGCACTCTAATCGAAAAACAGCCCCAAGAATTTAATTTAAGTCTCCGATCAAGACAACCAGATATTTATGATGTTTCTAAAATCACAGTAGATCTAGGGGGTGGTGGGCATCCAGCGGCGGCGGGAGCGACAATTAAATCAAAAAATCTTATTGAAGCAAAAGAAAAGCTTCTGGCAACCATTAATCAAATTTATCCTGATTTGGCTTAATAATCCAATCTGTTAAAATAAACTTATGAGTGAAATATTCATTGCTTTAATTTCAGCCGGAGTGGCTGGTTTAATCGTTGGTTTAGTCTTGTGGCGTCTTCTAAAATCTAAAACCGAAAATACTGGGTCTAACGGGGAATTATTAATGCTCCAAAACCAGCTCAATAATTTAATCAAAACTGTTGATGATAAGCTAGGGGAGTCATCTCGCCACCTCCAATCCACCATCTCCAACCAATTTTCCGAGTCAGCTAAAATTATTCGTGATGTCACCGAACGCTTAACCAAACTTGATGAGACCAATCGCCAAGTAGTCGGCTTCACCGATCAACTTCGTTCTTTGCAAGATATTCTTAAAAATCCTAAACAGCGGGGAATACTCGGTGAATACTATCTAGAAACTTTACTTAAAAATGTCTTGCCACCTGCCGGCTATCAAATGCAATATCCCTTTGCCGACGGGACGATTGTAGACGCGGTCGTTTTTGTCCGTGACAAAATCATTCCCATCGATTCCAAATTTTCTCTTGAAAATTATAACCGCTTAGTTGAAGAACAAAACCCAACCGAACGAGAGCGACTAGAAAAAGCCTTCAAAGCCGACCTCAAACTCCGGATTGATGAGACAGCCAAGTATGTGAAGCCGACCGAAAATACAATGGATTTTGCCTTTATGTTTATTCCACACGAAGCGGTTTACTACGATCTTTTGGTTGCCCAAGTCGGAGCGGTTAAGGTCAACACCCGCGACCTGGTCGAATATGCTTTCAAAGAAAAGCATGTGATTATTGTCTCGCCAACCTCATTCTTGGCTTATCTCCAGACCGTCCTCCAAGGCCTCAAAGCTCTTCAAATCGAAGAATCAGCCAAAGAGATCCGTAAACGGGTAGAAGACTTAGGGAAACATTTAAATGCTTATGATCAATACTTTCAAAAGGTAGGGACCTCGCTTGGGACCACTGTAAGCCACTACAACACCGCTTACAAGGAGCTAAAGAAGATCGACAAGGATGTATTAAGAATCAGTGGCGAATCAGCCAATATTGAGCCAATTTTGGTCTCAAAACCAGAAGAAGAATAGGGTTGGGATCTTCCTCTTTTAAGGGTGATATTGCTTTATTTTCTTTTTTCTGTTAGAATGCAGACACTATGGATTTCGCAATAATCGAAACTGGTGGCAAGCAATACAAGGTCGTTTCTGGCCAAGCTTTGACCATCGAAAAATTACCTCAAGCCGAGTCTGGTAAAGAGATTATCTTCGACAAGGTTCTCTTGATTTCTAAGGAAGGCAAAGCCGAGATTGGCACCCCTTACTTAGACGGGGTTAGTATCAAAGCTGAATTTCAGTCCGAAGGTAAAGGTAAAAAGGTGACTATTATCAAATTCAAAAGCAAGTCTAACTATAAGAAAAAGCAAGGTCACCGTCAGCCATTCACCAAGGTTAAAATCAAGTAAATTCTTAAGCTAAAAACTCCCCTTGAGGGGAGTTTTTAGCTTTATAAAAAATTACAGAATGGACAATTTTACAGCTATATGTTAAAAATAAACAAGAGGAATGGCAACTCATATACAAACGGAGGCTCACAAGATGCAAGTAATTTTTATGGATTTCCATGGTGACTGTGAATTTGGAGACTACAAACCAACCAAACACCCTAATTTGCGAGTTGTCACTTGGACATATCTTAACCTTATCGTGGTTGGACCTAAAGATGGAGATTCCCATTTCTGGTTGAAGGAAAAGGCCATAGAGGATCAAAAGGTACCAGCAGATAAATTGCCCGATGGTGCTTGTATAGTGACATTCGGAAAGATTACCAGCTGGGAAAGTAAGAGTCTCTCTATTGAAACCCCAATAGAATTAAGACTGGCAATTCAAACCGCTTTAGAACTGTAATACAAACACAAAGATAAGGGGATTGTAGCCTATGAGGACACAACCAAATAATCACCCCGGTAACCAATAACAAAAATCTTGTTATTGGTTACCGGGGTGATATTCACTTTCTTTTTTATTTTAACCCTATACACACTTTATAACGATCGTTATAAAGTGTGTATAGGGGAATGAAGGGAAGTTTTTAGATTGCTCTTTTGGGGCGTATTCTGTGTCGTTCCCTTTGCTTACTACTCCTACTACTAATTCACCACTCTACTACTAATTTTTAGTGTCGATTTTCAAGCGCCGCTTTGATTGTCTCGCTATCGGAATACTCTATCTCAAGACCGCTTGAAAGTCCTCGGCCTAAAACTGTGAGTTTAAATTTTTGATTAGATAATTCTTGGTTAAACATTTCTCGCAAATAATCGACAGTATGATCTGCCTCAACATTTGCGCTCAAAGCTAAAATCAGCTCTTGGAATTCGCCTCTGGACAATTCTGTTTGGATTCTTTTTTTAAGCTCATTTAACCGAATAAATTTACTTGGTTCTTTCTCAAGAATCGGCACCAGACCACCTAAGACAAAATAACGTCCCTGATAACCTCCAGATTTTTCTACCGACTCCAAATCGGCGTCTTTTTCTACAACTAAAAGCTGTTCTCGGTGGCGCTGAGGGGAAATACAAAGCGGACAAAGATTATTATCATTGTGACGAAGTGGAAAAAAGCGAAAACAATCTTGACATTGAGTAATTTCTTTTTTGAGGACACGAATCTGTTCAGCTAATTTTAAAGTATAGCTATCCGGCTGGTTCAGAAGATAGTAGACAAACCGACGGGCCTGACGCGGACCAATCCCGGGAAAACGACGGAAATATTCAGTCAATTGTTTAATCGAATCATCCATATCTATCTCTTAATCTAAAATCCACCAAAATCTCCACCAGAGGAGCTTTTATCAATATTAGCAAAGCTTACTCTTGCCCCATCAAAGTAAAGTTCGGCCTTACCTGTCGGACCATTGCGGTGTTTTTCAATCAAAATTTCTGCGACATTCTTGCGTCCACCGCCTTCTTCTTCGTTTTCACGATGAATAAACATTACTACATCGGCGTCCTGCTCAATCGAACCAGAATCACGCAAATCAGATAAACGAGGGCGCCCACCACGCTGTTCGACCGAACGGTTAAGCTGAGAAAGAGCCAAAACTGGGACATCTAATTCTCGAGCAAGACCTTTTAACGAACGAGAAATCTCAGTCACTTGTTGCACCACCGAATCACTAGTGGTCCGAGGGACCATCAACTGCAAATAATCGACAATCACTAAACCTAAACCATATTCGCTTTTTAGACGACGCGCTTTAGCCTTCATCTGAATAATGTTATTGGAAGCCTCATCATCAATATAAATCGGCGCCTTCGCTAAAAGGTCTAAAGTATCGCGAATCCTCATTAATTCTTCATCGCTATTAACCTTGCCTGTTCGCAACTTCCAAGAATCAACATAACTTTCGGCAGCGATTAGACGATCAGTTAATTGTTGGCAACTCATTTCAAGAGAAAAAATTCCAACAGGGACGCCAGCCCGTAGAGCCGCATAGCGCGCGATATCAAGCGCCAGCGATGTCTTACCCATTGATGGTCGAGCCGCTAAAATAATAAGATCGGACTTCTGCAATCCTGAAAGCTTGTTATCTAATTCATGAAAACCGGTCGGGACACCGCGCATTCCTTCACCCATTTTGGACAAATTTTCAAATCGTTCCCAAGCTTCAACCAAAGTATCTTTAATATTGATAAAAGCTTTTTTGGTAAAATTTCCAGCATTAAAGATTATCTGCTGAGCTTTATCATAAATCGCATCAATTTCTTCGCATTCATTGTAGCCCAGCTCAGCGATTTTATCAGCTGATTCAATCAAAGTCCGAAGACCAGACTTCTTTTGAATTAATTCGGCATAATAATGGATATTTGAAGAGCTTGGAACATAGCTCAAGAGTTCCGCTAGATAAGATGAGCCCCCAGCTTTTTCCAGCAAACCATTTTTATCCAACCAAGAAGTAATCGAAACAAGATCTATTGGCTCATTTCTTTCATATAAAGCAATCATTGCCTCATAGATTAAACGATGGCGTGTCACATAAAAATCGTTCGGCTGGACAAGATCCATCACCTCATTCAGATTTTTAGGCTTCAGCATCACTGAACCCAAAAAAGCCTTCTCGGCATTATTGTCCTGCGGAGGCACCCGCAATGAACCAGAATTTCCCATACCCTAGATTTTAACACAAACTCAAAAGATGCAAGGTGAATAGGGGATTAGAAAATAAATCCCCTTAATAGCCAAGCTTGATAAGCTTTGATTATGTGATGTTATTATGGTCCTCACTTACGCTAATCTTTAGACCAAATACCAGAACCAGAAAGAAAATCTACAACCTGCCAACCGGCTTTTTCTATTTCGGTGCGCAATTCATCTGCTCGCGCAAAATCTTTTTGCGCTCGCGCCTGCTCTCGTTTATCAAATAATTCTTGAATTTCAATCGGAATTGGCGCTTGTACCGTCTCTACTATCACACCAAGGCCTAAGCCCAAAATTTCATCAAAACGCAAAAGCGTTGCCAATTTATCGCCCACCACTATTTCTTTATCGTCAAGCATTTGCCACAAGACAGCGAGTGCTTGCGGTGAATTAAGGTCATCTTCCAATCCCCCTTTAAACTTCTGCCAATAAATTTCATCTACCCGACCAACAATCGTCTCTGTCTTTAATCTAAAAGCTAATTCTCGAGTGATATTTTTTATCTTATCGAGGGCGACCTGAGCTGACCCCAAGGCTTCCCAGGTAAAGTTCAATCCCGAACGATAATGCGCCCCCAGACAAAAATAGCGGAAAGCTAAAGGGGAAAATCCTTTAGCGACAAGATCTTCCAGACGATAAATATTACCAAGAGATTTTGCCATCTTTTCTCCGTCGACAGTCAAAAAATTAGCGTGAAGCCAAAAGTTTGCATATTTTTTCTCGGAAATAGATTCGGCTTGAGCAATCTCATTTGTGTGGTGAACTGGAATATGATCAATCCCGCCAGTATGAATATCGATTTGTTGCCCCAAATGCTTGAAAATCATAGCGGTGCATTCTAGATGCCAACCAGGAAAACCCTTGCCCCACGGTGAATCCCATTCTTGTTCTCTTTTTTCATTTGCCGGAGAAAATTTCCAAACCGCAAAATCACTTGATTGACGTTTGCCAGAAACTAACTCCACCCGCGTACCACTTTGTTGTCCCACTAAATCAAGCTGACCCAATTCTGCATAACGGGGGAAAAGAGAAGTATCGAAATATAAGCCATCATCAAGTCGATAAAGAAAGCCCTTTTTCTCTAACTCTGCCACTAATTCGATTTGCTCTTTGATATAGTCGGTCGCTTTCGGGAAAATATAATTTGCCTGATCAATATTTAAAACCGCCAAATCAGCCATAAACGCTTCGGTATAAAATCGAGCAATCTCAGACGCAGTTTTGTTTTCCGCTTTAGCGCTTTTTTCTACTTTATCCTCACCAAAGTCTTCATCTCCTACCAAATGACCAACATCAGTAATATTGATCAAATGTTTAACCTCATATCCTTCGGCACGCAAAACTCGATTCAATAAATCAGCGAAGATATAAGCTCGCAAATTGCCAATATGAGCATATTGATAAACGGTCGGCCCGCAGCTATATACACCCACCTTAGGTGGAAAAAGGGGAGAAAAGGGCTGTTTTACCCGCCCTAGAGTGTTTAAAAAGGCTAGAGCCATCGTTTCAACTTTACCAAAGTATAAAGCCCCAAAGCAACTAGCGCCATAAGGCCAAGAGTGATATAAAAACCACCGGGCTCTTTAATAATCGGCATATTAGCCTCCGAACCGCTCATACCAAAAATCGCCGCGATTAAACTCATTGGGATAAAAATAAAAGCCATTACCGACAAAAATTTCATTATTTCATTAGAACGGATATTGAGTAAAGATTCGTTGGTATTACGAATTTCATTAAAAATTTCCCGAGAATCCTCAAGAATATTCCAAACTTTGTTATACTCGCCAGAAATTGCCCGCAAATAATAAACGAATTTTTCCCCATAGATATCTCTTCCTGCCAATTCTAAAGAGGCGAGGATTTCTTTGTGCCATTTTAACGACCATTTGAAGTCTAAAATATGACGATTAAAATCAGACAAGGTCTTGACCATTTCTGAATGTTGACCAGCAAAAACTCTCTGTTCCGCTCGTCTGAGATTGTCATTAAAATATTCTAAACTATGAGATAAAGATTCGTATAATTGCCGAATCAAATAATAAAAAATAAAACCGGCATGAGATTCTGTGCGTCGTCGATTATTTAAAG
>CAYUNI010000002.1:31665-52582 GCA_964446245.1 uncultured Candidatus Saccharibacteria bacterium | reverse complement strand
GGGGTCCTGAAGGCGATTATCTGGCCAGCGCTTTTGGTCTATAAACTCTTTGGTTCTTTGGGAATGTAAAATATGGTTAAGCGAGAGATAATTGTTAACGATAAAATGCAAAAAAATTATCGTTATGTCTTGTCAGAACCTGTGGGGAAAAATTTCGCACCAGATTTTAAGCCTGATCTTAGTCCAAAGCAAATGCTTAAATTGGGTGTTTTTGGCGGAAAATATATGACTGATTGCCAGAAAGAATTCCCTTCTGATTGGTATCGTGGAGTAAAGCTGTCGCCCGCAAAACATGATCCAAAGCTAAATTTTTTTAAGGTAAATGCTAGTCAGCCACTTTCGGTTTGGAGGAAGAAGGGGTGGATTTATAAAGATGACCCGCGAGGCTGGTTTCAGTGGTATTGTCGTTATTATCTTGGTCGGCGTTTACCCGAAGAAGATGTCCGTCAGATAAAGCGCTGGAAAGCGATTCGGCGTCATATTAGTCAGATAAAGAAAAATTGTCGAACGGGCGATATCTATTGTCGTCCTCGGCAACGTCAAGCGATTTTGCATTGGGCTTATGATAGCCGAAAGATTTAAATAAAACATCAAGCCCCGCATTATTATTGCGAGGCTTAGGTCTGTCTGGTGGCTGGACCGAAAGGTTGATCTATCCCCCTCATCTTTTTATACTGCTCCAAGATTTCTTCGGGAGTCTCTTCTCCCAAGAAATTAATTAGAACATCGAAATAGAAAAGGTGCTCTTGCAGATGGCGGGGTATCTTTTTTTCGAGCTGGTTGTGACAGGCTCGGCAAAGGGGGATCCGAAGATGATTGCCGTTTTTGCCATTACCATAGTGTCTCTGAGGGAGAATGTGGTGGTAGGTTAAGTCTTTTTTTTCTTGACACTTAGGACATTGACCGGTTTTTTTAGAAATCGGTTTGGAGAGCAAAACAATCACCTCCTTTTGGCTTTGGGTGCGATAACTTTGATTTAAACTCTGTTTTTATCTTGCAAAAATTGTTCTTGGTCGTCAACTTGTCGCTTGCGCGATAATATTTTATAAATTTTTGACTTTGGAAGACAAATCGATAATACTAATATTGAAGAAATTAATTTTAAATTTTATGTCTAAAATATTTGAGCAGGCAGGGCAGATGGAGTTTGAGCTAGAGGGAGGGGATGAATTGTCCACAGAAAAAGAGGAAAGGTCAAACGAGAATAGTTTGGCGATGGAAGAGGAGTTAACGGAAAAAATAGATTGTCAGTATTGTGAGGATGTTGGTCCTTGCTCATATTGCGAGCGAGGGAAAATTGAAGGCGAGAACTGGAAAAAGGAGCAAAAAAAATTAAAAAAAAGTTAGACAAAAAAATTGCCGGCGGGATAGCTTTTGACCTAGGTATTTTTCTTTTCAATTTCTTCTAGGCGAGATTCGATTTTTTCTAATTTAATTAAAATTTTGGCGACAGCGCTCTCGCTGGCTTCTAATTCGGTTTTTGTTTTTTCGATTAATTTTTTCTCGCCTTTTAGTCCAGAAATGATGATTTGTTCGCCAATGAAAGAGGCGACAAAAATCCCGGTTGTTAATAAAATAATGATACTGATGAGTGTGGTGAATGGACCATCCCAGATGGTGCCTAATTTATCGCCAGCAAAATAGTCAGCCGTAATCCAAACCCCTCGCCAGAAGAGGACAATTCCTAATCCACCAATCAAAGCATAAATAATGGGGTAATTGCTTAAATAGCCACGGACTCGATCTTCTAATTTGTCAAACTGGTGTAATATCTTGGAAATCATCACTTATTATATTTTTTAGTTTTTGGTAATATCGCTTGATAGGCGGGCAAGAGTGCCAAGAATAAGCTTAACACAAGAGGGCCTAAGATAAAACCAAGGGGGCCAAAATAAGCCAGACCGCCTAAGACGGAAATTAGGACCATTATTGCTGGGAGTTGGGCTTGTCGTCCGACGAGCATTGGTGAAAGGAAATTGTCGATTGTTCCGACCATAAATAATGCCCACACAGTCAGTCCAATAGCAGAAAAAATTTGTCCGGAAATATATAGATAGCCAATAGCGGGGATCGTGATCAGAGCGGTGCCGATTCCGGGGATCAGGGCGGCGATGGCGGTGGCTGTCCCCCAGAGGATAGCATTGGGCACGCCGAAGATTAGAAAACCGATTGAAGATACTACACCTTGCATCGCCGAAACAAAGATAGAGCCTTTGGCTATAGCACTGATGGTGGTGCTGAGACTAGAGATGATTTTATTCGTTTGGATAGAGGAGAGGGGGCTTGAACTTATTAAAAATTGACGCAGGTTGTCGGCATTTTTAAGTAAGTAAAAAAGAGTGAGCAACATTATGAAGAGATTGATGCCTACTTTGATTGCGCCAGAGAAGATATTGTCTAGGTGGCTTGCGAGCCAGCTGGCGACTTGTTTTTTTATGGCAAGCCAATCAATACTAAAATCGGCATAATATCGTTGAACAAAATTTTCAAAGCGATTGACTGTTTCTGGTAGGATTTGAGAGCTAGGCTGGTCAATTGTAAGATAGGAAGAATAGACAGCCTTTGCTTCGGAAAAAACTTGATAGCCGATGAAAAAAGTTGGAACTAGAACGATAGCAATAGCTAAAATAATAGTCGCTAGCGCTGAAAGATTGGCTGAGCTGGTAATTTTGTTTAATTGGCGATTGATTGGTCGGAAAAGAATTGCTAAGACTAAGGCAAGGAATATCGCCAAGAGAAATGGCTTAAGAACAAAGAAAAGGAGAATTGCCACAGCGACAAAAATAATCAAGAAGAGAGAGTTTTGACTAATTGGCATTTTGGTTTTAGAAGAGGTTGGCATAATTACTTTAATTGTATAACTTTTGTTTAATAAAGGCTAATTTTTTCCGTGGATTATGGTATAATTTTTTTATGACAAATAAAGAAGGCAAAATCATTGGGGTAATTGGTGCTGGGGAAATTGGGCAAGCTGTCGGTAAGATTTTGACAGAGACTGGTTGCTCGGTCATATATTGGGATAAAGAAAATAAAAATCTTACTACTTTAAGCAGTGCGGTCGAATCCTTGCCGGAATTGATTTCTGAATCAGCGATTATAGTTTTGGCGGTACCGGCAAAAGCGGTGCGGGAGGTTTTAATGTTTGGCGGGCGTTATTTTAAAGAGGGACAAATAATCGTCTCACTGGCTAAAGGCCTAGACCCCGTCTCTGGACTGACCGCTTGGGAGACGGTCAAAAAGATTTTAGGTCGGAAGAAGATTCCGCTAGCTCTTATTTCTGGGCCGATGCTGGCGGAAGAATTAGAGGCTGGTGGTCATGGTCTGGCAATGATTTCAGGAGCGCCGACTGCTATAAAATTAGTTGAAAAATTATTTAATGGCTCGAGACTTAGGCTCTTTATTAATAATGATCCTAACGGCTTAGCTTGGCTTGGGGTAACAAAAAATATTTATGCTTTAGGTTTGGGGGTGGGTGATGCCTTGAATTGGCCGAGTAATCAAAAGGGAGAATATGTTTGCCGTGTTTTGACTGAGATGTCAAAAATAAATCGCTATTTTGGGGCAAAAGGGGAGGCGGTATTTGGGATCGCTGGGCTGGGTGATTTTTTGGCAACGGGTTTCTCAGGGGCTTCGGCTAATCGGACTGTCGGTGAGAGGCTGGTCAGGGGTCAAAGTATCGGTCAGCCAAGTGAAGGCTTTTTGGCGGCGCCGATTTTGGCTAAAAGATTGGGAGCAACTCGAGCATTAAAATTGCCTATTTTGGTGGCAATAGCTCGGATTTGTATCGGTGAACAAAATGCCGGCGAAGCATGGAAAGAATTAGGTCTAATTTAAAAAATAAGATATGACTTTGCGTAGAGACAGGGTCGTTTCTATTTTTCTCGTCAATCGGTTTGGTTTATGATAAGATCGAGATATTAGTAGTCAACAGATTAAAAATTATGCCTCTCCACGATCAAATTAAAAATGATATAAAGGAAGCAATGAAAGCTAAAGATGAAGTAAGGCTCCGAACTGTTCGGAGTATTTCAGCCGCTCTGACTAATGAGTTGGTGGCTAAAAAAATGAAGCCCGATGAAAGATTAGAAGATAATGATACTCTTGCTGTAATCAAGCGTTTGGCCAAACAACGCCAAGATGCTATTGAGCAATTTAGAGCTGGGGGACGAGAAGATTTGGCAAGTGACGAATCGGCGGAGTTGGCTATCCTCGAGACTTATCTGCCAACTCAAATGAGTCGTGAGGAAATTCAAAAAATTGCTGAGGCTAAAAAAGCCGAATTAAATTTTACTGATAAGAGTAAAATGGGTATTTTGGTCGGCGCAGTGATGAAGGAGATTGCTGGTCGGGCGGATGGAGCTATTGTCAAAGAGATTGTTGAAGGACTGTTTTAGATTATAAAAAATAAGGTACGATCTTAGGCTCGCGTAAGGTCGTACCTTGTTTTTCTTGGTGATTACTTTTCTTTTGTTTATACTTGATTGATGGTGACTAACGAAAAATTTCAAATAGCTTTGGGCCGACTTAATCCTGCCCAGCGTGAGGCAGTAGAGACAATTGAGGGTCCCGTCGTGGTGGCGGCGGGACCGGGGACAGGCAAGACTCAGATTCTTGCTTTACGAATTGCCAATATCCTACTTAAGACCGATATTGGTCCAGATAATATTTTAGCTCTTACTTTTACCGAGTCGGGGGTTTTGGCAATGAGGCGTCGATTGGCGGAATTAATCGGAACACCAGCTTATCGGGTTAAAATAAGCACCTTTCATGGATTTTGTAACGAGGTAATTAAAGACCACCCTGAGCATTTTCCAGCGATTGTGGGGGCAATCAATATCAGCGAAGTTGATCAGTTAAAAATTTTAGAAGAAATTATTGGTCAATTGCCCTTGAAAGAGCTGACTACTTTTGGCGATGAATTATTTTATCTTAAAGATATAAGTCGTTCACTTGAAAAATTAAAACGTGAAGGGGTGACTCCAGAAGAGTTAGCGGAATTTACCAAGCGAGAGCTGGAAGCTTTTGAGAAAATAGAAGACCTTTATCATACTAAAGGAAAGTACGCGGGAGCAATGAAAAGCGCTTATGCGACTGAGCTTCGTCGCTTGAAGAAAAATGAAGAATTAGCCGATATTTACTTAGCCTATCAACGGCACCTTGTTGCCGAGCGGTATTATGATTATAACGATATGATTCTTGAGGTGAAGCAGGCCTTGTCCGTGAATCAAGAATTATTGCTTAGTCTGCAAGAACAATATCAATATATTTTAGTAGATGAGCATCAGGATACAAACAACGCCCAAAACAAAGTTTTAGAACTGCTGGCTAATTTTTATGATCAACCTAATTTGTTTGTCGTTGGCGATGACAAACAGGCGATTTATAAATTTCAGGGCGCGTCATTAGAAAATTTTCGTTATTTTCAGAGTAAATATCCTCAGGCAAAGTTAATTGTTTTAGAAAATAATTATCGTTCTAATCAGTTAATTCTTGATTTAGCACATAGTCTTTTGGCTGGAGATAAAAAATTGCAAGCTAAAGGGCAAAGCGAATCATGGCCAATTAAGAGCTTTGAGTTTAATAATGAAGTGAGTGAAGATTATTTTGTCGCTGTTGAATCTAAACGCTTAATAGAAAAAGGAGTTAGACCAGAGGAAATTGCTGTACTGTATCGCAACAACAATGATCTAGGCGGGCTACCAGCGATGTTAGAGCGGGTGGGGGTGCCTTATGTGATCGAGGCGAACCAAGATTTATTGTCGGATACTGATTTGCGAAAATTGTTGGTTTTGTTGTCGGCGTTAGCAGATTTTGGCAACGAAGTTAAATTAATGGAAGCGCTTCATTTAGACTTCTTGGCAATTCCTCCTCTTGACCTTTACCGTCTAGTTTCTTTTGCGGGAGCAAATCGGCGATCGGTCTTGACACTGCTTAAAGATCGAGACCAATTAGCGGGATTAGGTTTATTAGAACCGGAGAAATTATTAACGACAATTGATAAATTGTCAGAGTTGTCTAAGCGAGCGCATAATTTACCGGTCGCTAAGTTTTTCGAATTAGCCTTGCAGGAATCGGGATTTTTGACGGCTCTTTTGTCGGGGCCAGATAAATTATTGGCGATTCGAAAACTTAATTCATTTTTTGTTGAGGTGAAGAAATTGGTCGAAAGAAATAAGCGAGCTAAATTAAAAGATTTAATAGAATATTTAGAGCGTCTTGATAAACATCAGCTTTCGATTAAGCAGGCTCCTAATCCTGCTGGCGGAAAGATTCGTCTAATGACGATGCACAAGTCTAAGGGGCTTGAATTTGATCAAGTGTTTATAATTCGCGCAGCTGATGGGCGTCTGGGGAATCGTAGAATATCTGACAAGATAAAGCTTCCGCCAGAACTTTTTAGCTTAATCAAGCTTACTGACACTGAGGACAAAAATGATGAGGAGCGAAGGCTTTTTTATGTAGCTTTGACTAGAGCGAGAAAGGGTTTGTCTATTAGTTATGCTCGAGAACGAGAAGACGGACGCGAGCAACTGCCGACCCAATTTTTGGCGGAATTAAATAATGATCTGGTTGAAGCCGGAGAGGTAAAAAGTTTTGAAGATTATCTTTTGGCAAATCCTGAAATTGTATTTCGTCCGTCGAAGATAAGCCCCGAATCTGGTTTTGGCGACGGTCCAACAGAAGACGAAAAAAGACTGGTTCGAGAATTATTTTTGCAAAATGGTTTGGCGGTCACTCATCTAAACAATTATCTTGAATGTCCGTGGCGATATTTTTATAGTAATTTATTGCGCTTACCTCAAGCGCCAAGTAAATCACAGCTTTACGGAATTGCTGTCCATTCGGCTTTGAAAGAATTTTTTGAACGAAAAAAGAAGGGAGAAGAAGCCTCTGAAGATTTCTTATTGGAGCGCTTCGCTGATTATCTCTACCAGCAACCACTTTCAGAAAAGGATTATCAATCGACCTTGCTTGAGGGAGGAAAGTTTTTACGGGGATATTACCAGACTTGGCATAAAACTTGGAATTATCGGACCAATAATGAGTATAAAATTAAAGGTGTCCAATTGACCGAGGAGATAACCTTAAAAGGCGATATCGATAAAATGGAGATTTTAAATGATCGGGGAGAAATTAATGTCGTCGATTATAAAACTAGCGCGCCGAAAACGCGAGGAGAAATTGAGGGAACAACAAAAAATTCCACCGGCAATATTAAGCGCCAATTAACTTTTTATAAATTACTTCTTGAACGGGCGGAGGGCGATCGTTATAAAATGGTAAGCGCTGAGGTAGATTTTTTGCGACCAGATAATCAGGGGCGTTATAAGAAGGAAAAATTTGTAATAGAAAATGATGAGGTAGAGGCTTTGATCGAGCAGGTAAAAGAGGTGGCGACCGAGATCCTCGAACTTAAATTTTGGGACAAACGCTGTAAAGAAAAAGATTGCCCTTATTGTCGATTGCGATCTCTGACTTAAGATTTTGGATATCTTTTATTGTCGGCACTTTTTTGGCCTTTTATTTAGTGTCAACTAATTTGTTGATATTAAAGAAACCGATGAGCATTATGGCGGCTAATAGTAAGAACAGAAATTTAAAGGGAAAGACGGCGAGCCAAGCGGTCGCTACGATAGGGGCGATTAAATAAGCGAGAGGGGAATTATTACGAGCCAGCCCAATAATACCAGCATTGTCGGGGTTAACATTTTTAAAAAGGTAAGTTTCTTTCATTATCTCGACTGAAGCGGCGCCAGAGCGTGTGAGGAAGAGAATTGTTGCCCAAAGCGGGACAGAGGCAACGGCGATGAAAGGAATGAAAGCGGTGCTTAAAACTAAAAGCAGGAGACCACCTGTCAGGATCTCTTTTTCCCCGAGCCATTTGTCGGCGATTTTTCCGAGAGGTAGCTCAAAGATTACAAAAGGGATCAACATTATCGTGAAGATTACTCCTATTTCTGGCCAGGAGAGACCAATGATTTCTGTTAGGTAGATAGGGCTATAGATTACCATTACGGCATAAAAAAAGTTAAGAAGAAAATCAATGACAAGAATATTAAAAATATTATGACCAACTGGTTCGCGACGATGAATTAGTAGTTCACGCAGAGTTTTCCAGGTACTTTGAATTTTTATTGGTGGCAATCGACGATCGTCAAATTTTTTCCAAGTAAGCCAAAGGAGAGGAAAGAGAGCTAAGCCAGAAATCAAATAGATAGGACGGAAATCCCCGTCTCCGATTAGGCGACTGGCTAAGAGAGGAGAAGCCAGCCAAGCGAGATTAACGGCTGTCATGAAGACACCGCGTATTCCACCAGTTTGGCTGTTGTCGGAAACTTGTTCGAGATAAACATCTAAGACAAAGCGTAAAAGTAGTCCTAGACTATAATAAGCGATAAAGATGAGAGCTATTAGCCAGTGAGCATCGGCTGGTGGCCAGAGTAGACCGGCTGTTGCTAAAATACCTAAAATGGCTAGGATAATTAAAAAATTACGGCTACCTAGACGGCAAAGAATCTGGCCAGAAAAGTTGAGCCCAATAATCGAGATCAGAGAGGCAATAGCAAAGACCCAGCCGACCGCGATATCACCAACGGCATTTTCTAAAAAAGAGGAATTGATATATCCAGAAAAAGCTAAATGAACGGTTAAAAAAAAGCCAGCCAAATAAGCGTAGCGCCGAAGGGTGCAAGTGATGAGTGGATTCATAGGTAGATTATAGCGTATCTTAAAAATAAGGAAAAGATAATGAATTTTTAGGTAGAGATAATTAAAATATGTTAAAATATTAATTAAATGGAAGCTGTCGTCAAAAAAAGAAGCTTGGGCCAATTTTTTACTAAAAATGATTTTTGGCTTAAAAAGCATATCGTAGATTTTATAAAAAAAGTTAATCCTGATTTAATTATCGACCCATTTGCGGGGAATGGAGATATGCTTTTTTCTGTTCAGAAAATTGGTTTTAAAAAAATAAAAGGGTTGGATATCGATACAACCTTAAATTGGGATTATAATGATAGCCTTGTTGAGATACCCTATTTTAGCAACTCAATAATTGTTACTAACCCACCTTATTTGACTAATTATAGTGCTAAAAGAAAAGGTATATATATTAATGTAAAAAAATATTTTGATTCTTGTCACTATGATGATATTTATCAGTTGGCAATAGAAAAGTGTATGGTTTCTGATTATGGAGTAATGATAGTCCCTGAGACTTTTATTAATTCTAATTTTCCTAAGGACCGCCTAGTCAGTATCACAATTATAGAAGACAATCCTTTTAATGATACAGAAAATCCCGTATGTGTCTTTTGCTTTAATAATAAAAGTAAAAGTTTTAATGAGATAAAAATATACAAGAATGATGTTTTTATCGGTAATTTGGATTATTTTGAAAAAATGAGGAAAATCCCCAATAAAAAGATGCCAATAAAATTTAATGTATCTAATGGACAAATTGCTCTTAGGGCTGTAGACACCACAAACCCATTAAAACCAATATCCTTTATGAAGCCACAAGAGATAGAATATGATCTTTCTGAAATAAAAGATAGTTCAAGATTAATAACTGTTATAGATTTAAAAGTCAATAATGATCTAATCGAAGACATTATAAGATTAAGTAACCAGATATTATTTGATTTTAGAGATAAAACTCATGATATTTTGTTGTCACCTTTTAAGGGGAATAAAAAAAATGGTGAAAGAAGGAGAAGGCTTGATTATTTAACAGCCAGAGCTATATTAGAAGAATCTTACGAGATGCTCAACCCAAATCCCAAATTAGGTTTAGATTGGTGTAAATAAATATGAAAAGTTTAAATAATTTAAAATTACTTAAGTTTTCTCTCTCTAATCCAGAGCCGATTATTGATGATTTTTACATTAAGAACGGTAGCCTAATTATCTCTCGTGATATAAAAAGACCAACTGAAATAATGGATAAAAATGTGGAGCTTTTAGAAAGTATATCTGTCTATAGTTTTGCCAGAAAAAGTAAAGATAAAAATCTTTCAAAAAAATTGATTAAAAAGATTTTAAAAATAGTCAAAGGTAAAAATATTAATTTTTCAGAGTTTGTTTCTTTTTGGTCAGTGGTAGATGTCTCTTATAGTTTATTTTCTAAGCTTGATAAAGAATCTCAACTTAAGGTGATGAGTGAAATTGTCGATAAATATATTGATTTAAGGCATAACCTTTATTTAACTTATGGGTATAGTCCAACTACTTTGCAGGTTGGTAAAGATGCTAAGGCGCATAAGGAAAGCGGGAATCTTGGGATTAATAAGGTTGCTTATTTATTAGACAAAGCAGGGTATAAAAAAATTGATTCTGATAGCGCGGAAGATTTTTTGTCGCGAGGGGATAAAAAATACATAGAAGCAGATAAAAAAGGCAAAAAGCTTTTTCTTGAAATTATAAAAAAAGAGGGTATCAATTTTTTGTGGAGCTCTAATAAGGAGAAAAAAATGCCCGATTTTTTAATTAAATGTAAAGATAAAATATTTATATTGGAACATAAACACATGAAAGAACCCGGAGGTGGGCAAGATAAACAAATGAATGAACTTATTTCATTAATTGCCTCAAAGGAGATTAATAAGAAAGTGGGATATGTCTCTTTTTTAGACGGCCGTTATTTTAATCTTTTTACAAAAGAAAAAACATTAGCAAAAGGAAAAGTTTTCAATCAGTTAGAAAGTATTAAAAAAAATCTAGAGAAAAATTCCAATAATTTTTTTGTAAATACTGCGGGTTTTAAAGAATTTTTGCGAAATATATAGCAACTTAGACCTCGATGAGAACTGGTAAGATGATTGGTCGTTTGTGGGTTTTCTGAAAGAGGTATTTGCCTAATTCTTCGCGCACCATATTGCGGACATAGTCGAGGTTGATTGGATTCATTTGGGCGGTGGCATCTTCGATGGTCTGTTTAGTGACAAGACGAACGGTTCGTAAAAGATCTTGCGATTCTTTCAAATAGACGAAACCGCGAGAAATAATATCTGGTGATTTGCGAACTTTACCTGTTTTCATATCGACGATGGCAATAATAACAAACATTCCATCTTGAGAAAGCATTTGCCGGTCACGAATGACAACCTCTTGGACATTGTTGGTCCCGAGACCGTCGACCATTACAATTCGACTGCCAGCATTTTGTTTGAGAGCATTTATCTTTTCTCCTTGGTCGGTGATTTCAATAATCATTCCGTTGTCGGGGACGACGACGTTTTTTTCTGGCAAGCCGAGATTCATTGCGACATCGGCGTGGACGCGAAGCATCGAATGATGACCATGTACAGGGATAAAGAATTTAGGTTTAATCATTTTGTGGACCCATTCCATTTCGCCTCGATAAGAATGTCCGGAGGAATGGACATCGGCAATACCGTAGTGAATAATCTTTGCCCCTTGGCGAGCAAGATTATCTTTTAATTTTTGAACACTTTTTTCGTTGCCGGGGATAACGGAAGAAGACAAAAGGACTGTATCGCCTTTTTTAATTTTGACTAGACGATGTTGTTTTTGGGACATTCGCATTAAAGCGGCGTATTCATCACCTTGAGCGCCGGTTGCTAAGACGACAATCTGATTGTCGGGATAATTAGCCATATCTTCGGAAGAGATTAGAGTAGCCTTTTTCACTTTAAGCAAACCAAGCTCTTTGGCAATCTCGATATTGGTCTTCATGGCTCGCCCTTCGACAGCGACCTTTTTCCCTAATTCTTCAGCAGCTTGAATGATAAAGATAATCCGCTCGAGAAGAGAAGCGAAGGTGCCAATAATCACTCGGCCCTTGACATCAATGATAATATTTTTGACATTTTGTTGGACTTCTTTTTCGGAAAAAGAGAAACCCGGTTTTTCGATATTGGTAGAATCGGCGATTAGACAGAGATTATCTTCTGGTCCGATATTGGTGAAAGTCTCGACTTCTTCTTCGGTCGGAATTCCTCCTTGGTGGGCGACACGGATATCGCCGGTGAAAATGATTTTTCCGTATGGGCTGTGGATTATTACGCCGATAGAATCAGGAATAGTGTGGGTCGTGGCAAAAAAGGAAATTTTCATTTCGCCCAATTTTAAGCGTTCGCCTGATTTGACTACTTCGATATTAAGTTTGGCAAGATGAGGGAATTCTTCTTGACGTTTTTTAATCATTACTGCGGTCAACAGGCTGGTATAGATAGGCGGATTGCCAATTTTTTCCATAATATAAGGAATTGCACCAATATGATCAAGGTGACCATGGGTGATTAAAACGCCACGAATTTTCCCCTTCCTTTCTTCGAGGTAGCTGATATCGGGAATGATATAGTCGACACCGGGGGCTTCATCGCCGGGGAAAGTGAAACCCATATCGACGATAATAATATCATCGCCGTATTCGACGACGGTCATATTTTTTCCAATTTCTTCGACCCCACCTAAGGGGATAATCCGAATATTGCCAGACGTGAGAGCAGGGATTTTTTCTTTTGGTTTGGCGTCAGTTTCTTTGGCCGAAGAAGAGTCGCTTATTCGGTGGCCTTTTTTTCCGGGGAATTTGGCTAATTGTCGGACTGATTTGAAATTAGTTTTGTTTGCCGAGCGTTGGCTATTTGGTTTGTTTGCTTGGTTGTCGGTCGACTGAATGTTTCTATCGTCTGAAGTTTTAGCTAATTCTGGTCGGTGGCGAAAATTATTTTTCGAACGACGATTATTGCGAACAAAAGGCGCTGGACTAGAATTAGGGTCAGCATGGAAACTTCGGATTTTTCCGGAAGAGCTTTTTGGTTGGTCAGCCGGATTTTTCTTGGGATTAATCATATAGACTTAACAGTTAATTAAAGTTTTATTAATTATTTTTAATTTTCGATAATATCGGTGTGCTTGGCAAAGAGACGCCAGACTTGATCGGTCTTTAAATACCATTTATGGATTGAGTTGAAGCGATCTGCTGGTTGGGCGATGACAGAAAAACGAGCGCCTTTGATTTTGTCTGGCAATACATATAGAAAGTATGGTGAGTAAAGAAAGATGGCCGGCTGGTCGGATTTTATTTCATTTTGAAAGAGTTGGTATTGCTTGAGACGGTCTTCGGGCTTGGTTGCTGTTCGTGCGGCTTCGAGATATTTGTCAGCCTTAGCGTTAGTATACATCGCGATATTCAGGCCGGGGTCTAGACGCTGTGAAGAGTGCCAAAAAGGAAAAGGATCACCTTGACGACTTACGGCTTCGCCAAAAAGAAGTGCTTCAAATTTTCGTGGGCGAAGTACATTTTCATTTAGATCACCGCTCTCAAAAATACGCAGACCAATTGGTACTCCGAGTTTAGACCATTGTTTTTTTAAAACTTCAGCGGCCGCTTTTACTTCGGGGATATTGGAGGTATCAATGGTAAAAGTAAGCTTTTCTATTCGAGTCTCTTTTTTGGTGCTAGTTTTCTTTTCCCAAACACCTTGAGAGTCTTGTTTCCAGCCAGCTTTTATTAGAGTTGATTTCGCTTTGGCTAAATCAAAAGAAGATTTTTCACTTGCTTGGTAGCCGGCTGTCCCGGGCGGAAAAGCATTGTCGACAATTTGACCGAAGCCAAAAAGAGTTTCGTCTATTAAGGCTTGTTTGTCAGTGGCAAGATTGAGCGCCTCACGAACTTCTTTGTTGGCTAGAACGCTAGCCTGATTTTGATTTAAAAAGACGGCAAAAAGTCTTGGAAGGGGTATTTTTACAATGTTGGCATTGGTAAGATTTTTCGCCAGAGCTGGGGAAATGGCGCTTAAGCTATCTATTTGACCGAGTTGATAGGCGGAAAATAATTCTTTGTCATTAGGGTAAAAGCGTAAAGTGAGGGAAGAAATTTTTGGTGCGCCTCCAGCAAAATTATCAAAAGCATTAAGTTCATAATATTGAGGGACACCGAAAGAATCTTGAGTTGCTTTGGCAAATTGGTAAGGGCCGGAACCAACAGGCTCGGAGTTTAGTTTATTAAGAGAAAAAGAATCTTCGGAAATTTTTTGCCACAGGTGCTTAGGTAGGATTCCTAAAGTTGTGTTTTCTAAAAATGCTGGATAAGGCTTTTTGAGAATAAAAGCGATTTTTTGGTCGGAGATTTTTTGGATAGTCACGCCTTCCCAATTTGCTCTTTTGGCGCTTTTTATGATCGGATCTTGAGCGCGTTTGATGGTGTATTCAATGTCGTTGGTGGTGATTGGCTTGCCGTCATGCCAAGTTAGGTTTTTGCGTAGGGTGAAAGTATAAGTAAGACCATCGGCGGAAACAGAAAAATCTTTAGCTAAATCTGGGACGATTCGCCCTAATTCGTCAAAACGAGTGAGTCCGGAATAAATGAGGGCGCTTAGATCGCGATCGGCATCAGAAACGGCCAAAAGCGGGTTAATAAAACGAGGAGTGCCGATTATTCCCTCTGTGAGGTTGCCACCAGAAATCGCCACTTTGACCATGAGGCCGTTGTTTACTCGGAAAAGAAGGGTGATACTGCCGATGATAAAAATAAAAAATATGACACTTAAAATTATTCTTTGGCGAGGCGAAAAAGAGGCGATGGCTAGTTTGATCTCGGAGCTTTTAGGTAAACCTAAAAAAAGATAAACAGCTTTAATTTTGGCGCTAGTGGCTACAAAGAGCGCAAGAATTTTTTTAATCACGGTATTTAAAGACGGCGACTGCCAGTCTAGAGGCTTTCGTTAAGAGCTAACGAAAGAGGGCAACTAAATTGGAAGCCACAAATAAAATGGCTAATATAATTGTAATAATGAAGAGTTTCTTTTCGGCGCCGCGTTTAGTGGCAAAAGGGTTGGCTGTTCGAGAGCCACCAAAGGCCGAACCTAAACCGGCTTCACTTTGTTGTAAGAGAATAATGGCAACCAACAATATGCCTAAAATAATCTGAATATAAGGCAAATAAGCGCTTAACAAATCCATATATTGATGATAGCAGAAGTTTAAGTGAGAGGCAAGCCCCCCGTCCTAACTTTGGAATCAATAAGTCCAAAGTTAGGGCGGGGGCAAGTCGTGGAATTTAAGAATTTTATGTTAAGATTAAAATTAGAGTATGAACGAAAATCACCACTTGAGGATGAAATCCTAAGAGGTGATTTTTCATAGGCATTCACTTTCTATTTTAAGGCAATAATCCTTAAGAAGTCAGATCCTTCAATATAAGGGCTTGACCCAGTAGGTGCTATTCTTATAATAGGAGGATATTAGTAGTTTAATTTTTCACTATGGCAAAAGACAAACTTTCTTTTAAGCCGTTAGGCGATCGCGTTTTGGTCCTGCCTCTTAGCGAGGCGGAAAAAAGCGGGAAAACCAAAAGTGGCTTTATCATCCCCGAGACGGTCAGCAAGGAGCGCCCCGAGCAGGGCAAGGTGGTGGCCGTCGGCGAAGGGCGACTTTTAGACAATGGTACAAGAGTACCGGTAGCAGTAAAAAAAGGCCAAACAATAATTTTTTCTAAATATGGTCCTGATGAGGTCAAGATAGATGAAGTCGAGTATCTGATTATAAGCGAGTCGAACATATTAGGAGTAATCGAGTAATTCGATGTGAATGATACGAATCAAAAACACGAATCTACGAATGATACGCATTTAAGAATCCCTCATTTTATTCGTGGCATTCGTATAAATTCGTAAATTAGCATCGCAAATATTTTATGTCCAAACAAATTCTTTATGGTGAAGAGGCGCGCAAAACGATCAAGCGCGGGATTGATCAAGTGGCTGATGCGGTGAAAATCACTATCGGTCCTAAGGGGCGTAATGTCGTCTTAGACAAAGGTTATGGTACTCCGACGATCACTAATGATGGCGTCTCGATTGCTAAAGATATTTCTTTAGCTAACAAAATGGAAAATTTGGGAGCGGAGATTATCAAAGATGTGGCCAATAAAGCCAATGACATTGCTGGAGATGGTACGACCACGGCGGTCGTCTTGACGCAGGCGATTGTCAATGAAGGCTTTAAGGTGGCGACTTTTGGGGTGAATCCTTTGGGTTTAAAAATGGGAATTGATCGTGCGACAGAAGCAGTCGTCTCAGAATTAAAAAAGATTGCCAAGCCGATAAAGAGTAAAGAGGAGATTGTCCAAGTGGCGACTATTTCCGCTGAAAGTGAAGAGTATGGTCGGATAATCGCTGAGGCGATTGATAAGGTGGGTAAAGATGGCGTGGTGACAGTCGAAGAGTCACAATCTTTTGGGGTGGAATCAGAATTAGTTGAAGGCATGCAATTTGATAAGGGCTATATTGCGCCTTATATGGTGACAGACGTCGAACGTATGGAGGCCGAATATGACGACTCGCTTATCTTGATTACTGATCGAAAAATTTCGACAATTAAAGAGATTTTGCCTCTTTTGGAAAAATTAGCTCAGAGCGGAAAGAAGGAGTTGGTGATTATCGCCGAAGATCTTGATGGGGAAGCTTTGACGACTTTGGTGGTCAATAAGATGCGAGGAATTTTCAATACCTTGGCGATCAAGGCGCCGGGTTATGGTGATCGCCGTAAAGAGATGCTTGCCGATATTGCTACTCTCACTGGCGGAACTGTAATTTCGGAAGAAGTCGGTTTGAAATTAGAGAATGCAGAAGTCGCAATGCTTGGGCGGGCGCGCAAGGTGGTGGCGACTAAAGATTTGACGACTATTATTGGGGGTAAGGGAAAGAAAGCTGAAATTGAGGCGCGGGTGGCTCAATTGCGAAAGCAGTTGGCTAATACTGAATCTTCTTATGATAAAGAAAAAATACAAGAACGCTTAGGGAAACTTTCTGGCGGGGTCGCGGTGATCAAGGTGGGCGCGGCGACTGAGATGGAGATGAAGTATAAGAAATTAAAAATTGAAGATGCGGTCAACGCGACTAAGGCGGCGATTGCTGAGGGGATAGTGCCGGGTGGAGGCTCAGCTTTGATTTTAGCGGCGAAAGCGGTGCGGGGAAGCAAAGCCGCGAAGACTCCATCGGCGGATATTGCCAGAGAATATGAAGCTGGCTTTGATCTACTCTTAAAAGCGCTGGAGGCACCATTGCGACAAATTGCTAAGAATGCTGGCAAAGAAGATGTTGGGGTAATTATTGAAGCAATTGAGAAATCCCAATCAGCTGGCTATAATGCTTTGGCGGATAAGGTAGAGGCTGATATGTTTAAGGTGGGAATTATTGATCCAGTTAAGGTTACGAGAACTTCTTTAGAGCATGCGACTTCAGCGGCAGGGATATTGCTTACGACTGAGGTGGCGGTTGCTGAAGAACCGAAGGAGGAGAAGCCTGTCGCTGGGGCACATCCAGATATGTATTAAGACGCTGACTTATGCGGACTCCGCCAGCTGGCGGAACGCTGATAAGACGCAGACTGGACGCTAATAAAACGCGAATGAAAAAGCCCCGACCTTAAGGGAGCCCAAGGTCGGGGCTTATTATGACCCATTAAAATAAGACATTGCAAAATTACACAAAGTATGTTATAATTGTAGGCAGAAAGGGGGTGGAATCATGTGGTGCTTTGATGATGAAGGGATAGAGATCGAAGATAGCCCCTGCCTTTGGCAGAAGCTTATTGTCAATGCTTTGCCGTGGGCTTTGGCAATCGGGTTTTTTCTAGCCGTTGTCTTTGACTTCTTGGCGACGGGTCGCTAGGGAGACAGAGAGGATTAGAGGCCTTGTGCAATATTGCGCAGGGCCTTTTCGTTTTATCGAGAAATTTATTTTATATTAGTCCGATTAATGTAAAAAAGATGGTGGCGGTGGTTGGCGGGACTATGATATAATTATTTTATACTAGTTTAATTTGTTTTTTATGACTATTGCTTATATTCTCATTGCTATTGCGGTCGTTGTTGTTTTATGGCTAGCTTTAGTTTACAACAGCTTTGTGCGTTTGGTTAATCGAACCAAAGAGGCTTGGGCGGATATTGATGTTCAGCTTAAGCGTCGTTATGATTTGATTCCTAATTTAGTCGAAGCGGTGAAAGGTTATGCTACTCATGAGTCGAGCGTATTTGAAAAAGTGACCCAAGCGCGAGCCAATGCGCTATCAGCGCAAAGTCCAGCCGAAAAAGGTAAAGCAGAAAATATTTTGACCGATGCCTTGAAGAGTGTCTTTGCGGTCGCTGAAGCCTACCCACAGCTTCGAGCAGTGGAAAGCTTTACTCATCTACAAACCGAGCTTGCTGATACGGAAAACAAAATTCAAGCGGCGCGTCGTTTTTACAATGGCAATGTCCGTGATTTGAATACTAAAGTAGAGTCTTTCCCTTCGAATTTAATTGCAAAAATTTTTAATTTTGCTAAACAAGAATTTTTCCAACTCGAAGAAGGCAGTGCCGAAAAGGAGCCAGTGAAAATAAGTTTTTAGTTTGGAGTTTGGTTCTAGGTTAATTTAAAGATTAACCCCCGAATGAGGCGAGGGTCTCATTCGGGGGTTGTCTTTTTTTTGGTTAAGGCTCTCGGCGGACCCCATCGAGGACGGCCGAGATCCGCTGATACTCGGCGCGTTCTTTGCTCTCAAGGAGTAGGAAAGCCTTATCCTCAAGAGATAGCTCCCTTGTCAGCCATGGGTATTGGCGGACAAAGGTCCAGTCATTCGTCTTGAAGCTCGAAGGATCGAGCTTCTCGGCCTCTGCTACCAGCGCTGGGGGCTGTCGATTCGCCCCTTCTTTACAGATTCGTTGGTAACGGACCCAGCTGGCTTGCAGGGAGGGGATAGCTTTGAAAGGCTTCACCTCCTTTTCTTTTGCCATTGGCTGGGTGGTCGTCTGGCAACCGACCAGCCCGCAGACCACTGCCATGATCCACAGGATCACAATGGCACCAAAAACTCCTCGAAAAACCGCGTGAGCGTGAGCCATGTTTCCCTCCCTCTAACCGAGCCAACCTCGGTTTTTACTGACTGTAATTATATAATAAATATGTATTTTAATCAAGGTTAGAATGATTGCTGACTGATGATATAATTTTTTTATGTCACTTTATACACAACAAGATTCTAATGTCCGTCGAACTTGGTTTTTGATGGCGATTTTTCTTGTCTTGATTATTGGGCTGGGTTGGTACTTTAGCTATCTCTATCAAAATCCGATTATTCTTTATGGAGCAGTGGCTTTTAGTTTGATTTGGAATTTTATTAGCTATTGGTATTCTGATAAAATTGTTTTGAAAATGGCGGGCGCGCGTGAATTGGCCCATGATGACAATGAAGCGCTGTATCATATTGTTGAGAATTTAGCGATTACGGCTGGGTTGCCGACGCCAAAATTATATTTGATTGAAGATTCGGCTCCTAATGCTTTTGCCACCGGTCGAAACAAGGATCATGCGGTAGTGGCGGTGACAAGTGGCTTGCTTACGCTATTAAATAAAAATGAGCTGGAAGGTGTGATTGCACATGAATTGTCTCATATTGGAAATCGCGATATTTTACTCCAGACTATTGTTGTCACTTTGGTGGGGATTATTACAGTAGTGACGGATATTTTTATGCGCTCGATGGTTTTTGGTGGCAGTCGTGATAACGATCGGCAAAATGGAATAATTATTTTGATTGGAATTGCCCTGTCGATTTTAGCGCCGATTGTTGCCACCTTGATTCAGCTAGCAATTTCTCGTCGGCGGGAATTTCTTGCCGATGCTTCGGGGGCTTTGCTTACGCGTTATCCCGAAGGTCTTGCTTCGGCTTTGGAAAAAATCGGTAGCTATAATGTGCCAATGCAAAAAGCAAGTAATGCCACAGCGCATCTTTTTATCAGTAATCCGTTTGGCTCAGGTGCTTCGCGAGGTTTGGCAAAATTATTTATGACCCATCCGCCAGTCGAGGAAAGAGTCGCTAAATTAAGAGAGATTAATCTTTAGTATTTTTAGCTATTTTTTTATGTCTGTATCAGAGTTTAAATCGAAAATGAATTCTTCAGAAGGGGCTGGTGGGGGGAGTGATGAACTGGAAAATGATTTGGCTGATTGGGGCCAAACTATTGCTCAAGCCAAAGAGACTCCGGGGACAACAGAATATTTGCTTGATCAATTAGCTGATCGTGAACCCAAAACCGGCTTGCTTAATCGGCGGGCTTTTGAGGAAAAATTAGAGCCGATTTTGTCGCAGTTAAAAATGAAAGAGACCGAGCGACGAAAAGAAGCAATAGATTCGGTGGCGGTAATTTTTATCGATCTCGATCATTTTAAAAAGATTAACGATACAATGGGGCATCAATTTGCCGATAAGGTTTTATTGGCGGTGGCGGAAATTTTAAAAAATAATATCCGAGCTTCTGATTTGGCTTGCCGTTTTGGTGGGGAAGAGATGGTTGTTGCTTTGCCGGGGGCGAATATTGAAGAAGCTAAAAATAAAGCAGAACAGATTAGACAAAAGATCGAAAAGATTGCTTTTGAAGACCAGCCGAATTTTTCTGTGACTGCTAGCTTGGGGTTGGCAGTGGCTGACAGGGAAAACACTCTTTCGGTTGAGGAAATTGCCGAGAGGGCCGACCAAGCCATGTATCAAGCTAAAGAGGCTGGGCGAAATAAGACGGTTATATTTGGAGAAGAAGAAAAGCGAGAGAAATCAGAAAAAATTGTCGATCTGACGGAATTGCGTCTTAAGCGCTTTAAAGAAAAAATGATTCTTGAGGCAGTGGAAGGTCGTTTGCCGCTTAGGGTTAATATTGATGAGTTGAATGCTCGTGATATGCTTGCTTATGAAAAGGTTGAGCATGCTTTGAAGCGAGAAGAGATGTTGAGTGAAGGTCTAGAATTTCCTGAAGAAAAAGAGACAGAAGGGAGGATACAAATTTTGGCGGAAGAACTGGACGATTATTTGAGCGAAGAAGGAACACCGGGAAGAAATGAGTTTAAAGTTTTTATTGAAAAGATTCTTGACCGGGCGGATGAATTATCGAAGAAAAGGCGAGAAAAAAGTGTTGGTT
>CAYUNI010000002.1:0-31643 GCA_964446245.1 uncultured Candidatus Saccharibacteria bacterium | reverse complement strand
AAAATAGTAAAGGGCGCCTGCAAGCAAGCGCCCTTTGGTTTGGTTTTACTATTACGGACCCAGATTTAGGTCGTAGTAGTTGCCATCTGATCGAGTGAGCTCGGTCAGGGGCCCACCGTCTTTCGATAGCCTCACCCGAAGCACGGCTCGGGAGAGGTACTTGTTCGTCGCCCCTTCGACGAAATAGGGGGCGATTTTTCCTACAAAGCCGTTTATCACTGTATTGGCGAGAGAGGAACTGTGATCGCCGGTAGCAGTGATTGGCGCAGGTGAACTTCCACTACTCACGAAGGTGTTGACACTGGCGATGAAACGGACGCCCATTACCGAAATGTTGCCGGTCGCCCAATCACTAGTGCCACCAATTAAGGTAGGCAAGGTGACTCCGTGAGCATTGAAGCTCAGGCTGAGACCGCTACTTCCATTTGTATAGTAGAGGTCTAAGGTCGGGGCTTCAGTGTCGGCACGGACCGACAAGGTAGCCGAGGGGCTGGTTACCATCTGACCTCCTGCGGGATCTGTGCAAGTCACAACACAGGCGACCTGTTTCCCGTCGTCCGCCAATTGGCAATTAGCATGGGTATAAGTCGGGGAGTTGGACCCGACATCCGACCCATTCTCTTGCCATTGATAGCTGAGCGTGCCGGCTCCAATAGTAATGATCGAGAAAGTCGCTGTTTGGCCTATCACCACCGATTGCCCGGTTGGTGACTGGGTGATGGTGAGCTTTTGATAGATGGACAAGCTCACTGTGTTTGAATTCATCGCCCCTACCGCGTTTGTGACCCGACAGAGATAATCCCCTGTATCAGTCAGAGACGCAGTCGATATAACCAGTGGGTTAGTGGTGGCGCCAGCGATATCGGCTCCGCCTTTTGCCCATTGGTAGCCATAGCCTCCAGCCGGTGCGGTGCCAGTGGGTACTGCAGTGAAGGTCACCTGTTCTCCTGTGAGAGCTGTCACCTTGTCTGCTGAGGCCACTGGGGATCCGTTTACGGTCAGGTAGACCGGCGCCGAAGGCGCCGTAGTGGCGGCAATTGCCGCCACATCAGCGATGGTCACCATGACCACCAAAAATACTTTTTTCATCTCAAAGTCCTCCCTTTTTCGGGCTTTTTTGCCCGAGTAGTTTGCGCATTCTGTATCAATTACTACAAAACTTTATTCATTGTGTCAAGTTGACTTGTCTATAATCTTGTGGTAGCCCTAGGATTAGAAATAGCCCTTTGACAAGGGTGTTATATATTGGAGAGTAAAAAGAAACACGACCTTGGGGTCGAGGAGGTGGTTATGCGCTTAATTTTGGTGATGATTTTTTTGTTGACTGGAGCGTTGGCGGTAGCCAATGTTCCAGTTGATATCTCTGTCTCTGGCGTGTGGTCGGGAGCGGAGATTATTCAGACTACGACCTTACCTTGCGATGGTGGGGCGGTGGTCCGACTGGAGGAGCTCGGTCAGTGGAAATTGACCGAGGTCAATTACTATTGGGCGAGAGGTGATCCTGCTGAGGAAAGTCTCTGGAAGGAAGGTCGGCTTGTCGAAGAGTTCTGGAGCAGACACGGTTTCGTTCCGGTAAAAATCGCTGACGGGCGAGACTTCGGGCGACCAACCTTGACTGAGGATGAGATTCTTATCTTGCCTTGGTCAAAGGATCTTGCTCGGCTGGAATTGAAGTTTGGGTGTTCTTTGTCTGCGTCTGCCGACGAAGAAATCAGCCTCAAGCTTGTCCCGGTTGGGACAGCTAGTGTCATTAATCCTGCATTTCGGGGAGAGGACGATGTTGGCTTGTCACTTGCGACAAGTACTGGCGGGGGAATTTATATCCCGGCTGCCGATGTCAATGGTGATGGGAAGGTTGATATTCTCGATGTTCAGCTTGCGATCAACGCTGCTCTAGGGGTGATCAATCTTTCTAAGGCTGATATCAATGGTGATGGGAAGGTTGATATTCTCGATGTTCAGCTTGCGATCAACGCTGCTCTTAGCTTGCCGATTGGTGAATCGGTCAAGTTGATGACGGCGATTACCCCTAATGGTAGTGGCAACATCTTGCCGGCCGGCGGGCGTTACTATTTGTCGGGGTCGCGTTTGGATTTTCAGGCTGAACCTCAAAGAGGGTATGTCTTCCAATCTTGGGTCGGTTTACCTAATCAAGGAGACAACCCACAGACAGTGGTGATAGATCGGGATATGATCGTCCAGGCCAATTTCCGTCTTTTGCCACCGGTGGTATCTCCTCGGCTGGAGTTCGTCTACAACGAAAACTTGCCGGGGAAGATGAGTGTCCTTCTGGATCTTCGGAGTTTCCTCGAGACTCCGGATCTGAAGCGTTTTGGCACGACAGCCGGCTTTGAGAGTCTCGATCGTTTGGGACTCCTTTTATCGGAAGCCGGCGCCAAGGCTAAGTCGGGGACAGGAAAGAAGATTTGGGAAGATTATCGGGTCCAGGCTTCGGCAGAGACACCGGTGATTGCCCGAATCTTTACTGGTATCGGGGTGAATGAATCTGGCCAGCCAGATAGTTTGTCTCTGAACCAGAGCGATCAGGTGTCAGCTTTTCCTTATGTAATGATGGCTGGAGACAGTCATCGTTACTATCTGGTTAATCCGACTTCATTGTCGGTTGACTTGAATGGATTGGCTGTCACTTCTGGTCCCAACGGGTATTTGGTTGATTTGCCGTCGACTAGGATGCCTTTGGTGATTGTTGGCCAGTCGCCGTCGCGGGTCGAGGTCAATACTGGTTCGCCGGTGCGACTTTTCGTCCAAGCGACGGGAAAACCCCCGCTCTCTTATGGGTGGGAGAAAGACGGCACAGGTTTACCGGGGTTGGGGAGTTATGAGCTCCTTATTCCTCATGCCAAGGTTTCTGACTCTGGGTTGTATCGTTGTCTGGTGACAGATGGATACACTAAGAGTTTGTTCGCAACAACCAGCCCCCACTAGGGGGAGGAGGCGATTATGAAGAAGATTGTTATTTTTATTTTGGCAGTGGCGATGGTGTTTGTCCCGACTTACGGTTGGGCGGCGACGACGGCACCTTCGGCGTCGGTCACTTTGGTGGTCAACCCCTTGCCGACGGCGACCGTCAATGGCGGTGCGTCGGTCAATGTGTTTATCGGCGATATCGTCAACTTGGCGGTCAACTCGCCGGGAACCAGCACGGGAGGCAATCCGACCTATGCTTGGGGAGCGACCGGTGGGACATTGTCGGCGACAAACGTCGCCACGCCCACCTTGAATACCGCCGGATTGACGGCCGGGGCGTACACAGCAGCATGCACTGTCACCAATGATGTGGGGGCAATGACCTCCAACACGGTGACAATCAATGTCTTTGACCCGTCGGCGGTGATTGTGACGATCACCTCATCGACGGGGACAATCGGCACCTTGCCGAATGTCGAAGGCAACACGGGTAGCGCTGTCACCTTCACGGCAACGGTCAGCTCTGGTACCATCACCTCGTGTGTTTGGTACCATGATGGCAACCCGATTGCCGGCCAGACGACGGCGACCTTGACCCTTAGCTCGCCGACGACGGCGGATTCGGGGGCGATCACCGTGGTCGCCAATGTAACACCCTGATATTTCCTTCACCCTCATGGATGAGCGGTGAAGAAGGTGGCGACTTTCCTTTCGGGGGAGTCGCCATTTTTCGTGATTGAATTTTTTTGCAAATTAAAAATAGCAAACTATAAGCTAGATTATAAAATCAAGATGTAGACAAATTTCGCGATCGCGAAATTTGTCTACATCTTGATGGAGGGTTTTGGGATGTTAATTTTTTAATTTGACTTATCGGTGGAGTTATTGTAGTAATATATAAGCTAGGAACTTAACAAATAAATCGAGTAGGAAAGGGGGTGAGGATTATGCAGTCTATAGACCGTCCATACTGGAATGTTTCTCGGGTGGCAAGGTTGTTAAATGATGTTCGGAAGGAAGAAGTTTGGCAAAGGAGACTTTTGAGACTTGAGAGTCTATTTGAGTGCAAGAATGGTTTTCTTTCTTTGGCTAATGACCGTAGGAAGAAAATTGATTTTCTTGAGGCCAAACGAAAATCTTGGCAAGCGGGGAAACCTGGCTCTAAGATAAGACAGGCTGTCTTAAAGGCGGTCGAAAAAAGTCTCGGTCCACAGTGGGCCACCGAGAGGGTAATGGAAAATCTTTCTCAAATTATCACCAAATTTGAATTAGAGATTTCTGATGGAAGGTCTCAATTCAGAGCGGTGATTTTAAGAGAGGGTCGTTCCGATCCCCTTGTTTTAAAGACTTTTGAATTTGTCCAGTCTTTGCTTGGTTTAGATGAGATCGGCAAGGATTGGGGCAAGTTTTCGGCAGAATCTTTAGCTGAGGCGATGGAGGATTTGTCTAAACCTGAGCCTCGATATGCCCCGCGTTTTCTCCTCGATATTGTTGCCCGTCTTTCGGACGATATTACTTCTTCAGGAGAGGTGGTGGAGTGTCGTCCAGAGATGGAGAGGTATCTTCTTTTCCTTCTCTGGTTGGAGAAGAGAGGGGAAGTGAAGCGGGTCACCTAAGGTAATGGTGGCCCCTTTTTCATCTCTTGACAATCCCACGATATAGGAATAGGGTCAAGTGATATTAGTTTTAATTAGCCCGCTTATGAATAGATTTTTAACCACCATTTTGATATTTTGTAGCTTCTTAATGTTTTTAGGTTTAAGTAATCTCTCTTTAGCTTTTTCTAATAAGATTGAAATTGATAATGGTACTGGAGCTTTCGATCTCATCGACAACGGCACTAATTGGCGAGTGGTTTGGGATAAGGCAGGGACTATTTTCCTTCGTGATGGAGTTGATTTTGTTGATGCTGTTGCCTCTGGTACTAATCCTTCGTTGGTTAATCTTACTGATGGCCGACCGGTGATTGTTTATGAAAATGCCGGACAGGTCATGTTGGCAGAAAAGGATTTGGCCGGTTCGTGGCAAATTTCTAATCAGGGTTCCGGTTCTTTGCCTAGCCTCGGCCTAGGGGTCGCTGATAAAATTTTACTTACTTATTCTTTGAGTGATGGTGCAAACAATGATATTTGGTTAAAAACAAAAGAAGGGGGAGTTTGGACTTCGCCAGCTTTGATTTTTGACGGACAAAATATTGGAAGCAGTACAGAGAGCTTTAGCGAATCGGTGGTTGCGTTTGGTAGCGATAATAATTATAGGATTTTAGCTAAATCGATTTTAAGTGGAGCTGGTGGAACAAATTATTATCTTAAATTAGCCACCAATGCTTCTGAGGGGGCTACTCAATCATCGGCTCTTAGCAACGGCCCAGTTTTGAGTAAGCATAGTTTGGTCTTGGATGGCAATGATGATGTTTATGCTGTTTTTGACTCGAGTGACGCGTCAATTTTCCGAGTCTATTCGACGACCACTGGCTCTTGGCAAGAAACACAAATCGGATCGGGTACGGGAGAAGCCGAACCAACAATTTCTTTTAAAACTGGTAATGGTCCAGTCGGGATTGCTTATAATGACGGAGCTGGCAATTTGCAATTTATTAGCGGTGAAGAAGCAGGTGGCTTTTCTGCGCCAGCTTTAGTCGATAGCGGGGTATCGGCTATTGGCGCTAAACCGGCGCTTGCCTTGGGAACTAGTAATAAAACTCTTGCTTATGTAAAAGGAGGAAAGTTGGTGATCGCGACTGATTATTCAATCGCTGACACCATCGCTCCGCGGTTGTCTTTGTTGGGCTCTAGCACGGTCAATCTTTTTCTTGGAGGTGCTTATGTTGAACCGGGCTATACCGCTTTTGATAATATCGATGGTGATATTACTAATTTGATTGCCACTTCTAGTAATCCTAGTTTGGATATTAATGCTACTGGTACTTATCAGCTCATTTATTCTGTTTCTGATAACGCCGGCAACTCTGCTTCGACAACTAGAACTATTGTTGTGTCTTCTGATACTGTTAAACCGGTGATTACCTTGATTGGAGCTTCTCCATTTTCTCTCACTGTCGGGCAGACTTTTTCTGATCCGGGGGCGACAGCTTCAGATGATGTCGATGGCAACATAAGCTCGAGAATTTCTGTTTCTGGCACAGTTAATACTTCGATCGTCGGTACCTATACTTTGACTTATTCGGTCTCTGATAATGCTGGCAATTCTGCTTCAACGACTCGGACGGTTCTTATTCAGAGCGCTTCTGCTGGCGGGGGTGGTGGAGGTGGATCTTCTGCCAATATGATCACTACGATAGCGGGCGCTAAAGTAGACTTGAACAACGATGGCCGAACAGATTTACTCGATTTCAATTTATTAATGGTTAATTGGGGGAAAGCCGGATCGGTTGCTGATTTGAACAAAGATGGGAAAGTTGATTTACTCGATTTCAATTTATTAATGGTTAATTGGGGGAAAAAATAAAATACTAATATGAAAAAAAATACTAAACTTATTTTTGCGAGCATCTTTTTAGTCGGTAGTTTGTTTGTCGGCGGGGAGACGGAAGCGGCGACTTTTGAAGTAGCGATGCCTGCTGGTGAATTGATTGCGGGACGAGAATATCGTTTACCAGTACGAGTCGTGCCTGCTTCTGGTGAGAAAGTTTATACGGCACAGATTTTGCTTTCTGCTGGACTGGATAAGATGACTTTAAAGAATTTTGAATTTGCGCCTGACTGGCTCCCACTTAAGCAAGCTGGTTATGATTTGTTGGACCCCACAACTGGTCGTTTGATAAAGACCGCAGGTTTTGCGGGGGGATTGGACAAGAGCATGCTTTTGGGGACTCTGGTGGTTGTGCCAAAGGGGACAGGCTCTGGGCTTATTGAAGTGAATTCAGGGGCGCAGATTTTGGATGCGCAAAATCAGAATTTGTTAAAAGTTTTACCGAAATTTAGTTTTGTGGTTAAGGAATCACTTCCGGTAGTGGCGGAGAAAAAAAATCAGATCGTAAGTCAAAATTTGGCAGCCCAAGATGAATTGTTATTAGCAGAAAAATCTCGTTTGATTGAGGAAGAGGACTTGGCGACAGCCACATCTGCTAGTCAAGTAGCGTTATCCGGAATCTTGGGATTGTCTTGGTCTATGATCTTGGGTATACTACTGGTGGTGGTGATTGTTTTGTTGGCTGTTGATATATTTTTCCGTAATCAGATTAAAAAATAATTGTTAAGAACTGGATGATTGAGAAAGTATAACTTTCCCATCCAGACTTGATTCGTTGAGGTTAGTTTTTTTAATAGTTTAATATAAAAAGCTATGGAACACTCAAACGAAAGGCGTCGGTATGATCGTATTACTTGTCGCCTAGGAATTAAATTGGGAGGAGAAGAGGAGGTGAAAGCTTACACTGTTGATTTGAGTGAATCGGGGATTCGGCTAGTCTCGGATCATCGTTTTATGCCGATGTCTCGTTATGAATTGGTATTTGGCTTGTCGCCGAATTTGGGTGAGGTCAAGTGTGTAGCCTCGGTTGTCTGGCTGAGTAAGCTTCCGGGAGAGCCAGAAAAATATGAGGTTGGTTTCGTTTTTTCTGATCTAACACCCGAAGATGTAATGAAATTAAGGAAATTCATTGGGAGCGAAGAATAGAAAATATTGCTCAAACCCCGCCGTTAAAACAAGAATAATTGCTTGTTTTAACGGCGGGGTTTGTTTTTCTAGCAAGGAAAATTAGCAATCGTCAATCTTGCATTATTTTTTTTGTATGGTAGTATTAAATTCAGAATTGGTTTTAAATAAAACATAGAAAGGGGGAATAATGTTAGAGGGAAAAAAATTAGCCCCTCGAGTAAAGTGCGCCTCTTGTGGAAATGTTATCCTTGAGGGCGAAGGGCGCTATCAGACCCTCGAGGGAAGCTATTGCCCAGGGTGCGAGCCTCGGGCGGTGGTCGAGGTTTATCGTCTTATTTTTTTTGGTAAAAGTCACAACCAAACCTCTACGGGGTTGTGGGGGTGAGGATGTGGAGCTGTCATTTCTAAATTGTGACGGCTCTTTCTTTTTAAATTAAAATAATTTTTGGAGCTTCGGCGAGGCGAATCTTAAATTGTTTTTTAGCGGACTGTGTCACGCCGTAGGTCGCCCTTTATTTAATATTAAGACTTATTATGGCAAACTAGATGTTGAGGGTCTCCTTCGCTTCTACGAAGCTTCGGCGAGGCGAATCTTAAATTGTTTTTTAGCGGACTGTGTCACGCCGTAGGTCGCCCTTTATTTAATATTAAGACTTATTATAGCAAACCAGATGTTGAAGGTCTCCTTCGCTTCTACGAAGCTACGGCGAGGCGAATCTAATCTCGTTTTTTAGCGGACTGTGTCCGCCGTAGATCGCCCTTTATTTAATATTAAGACTTATTATGGCAAACTAGATGTTGAAGGTATCCTTCGCTTCTACGAAGCTACGGCGACCGAAGGCGGAGGGTAAGAGATTCGGCGTCAGCTCACAGCAATATTTTTGTTCTTCGCCTAACGGCGTTTCCCAAAATATTGTGTGGCTCCTACCCGGGCTCGCGTGTCTCGCTAACTCGACATCGCTCCGCCTTTCGAATCTCTACGCAAGCCAAGAAGTTGGCTTGCTTACCCTCCACGCAAGAAAAAAGGCCGTATGAACGGCTCTTTTTTCAACGCGCGGAGGGTAAGAGATTCGAACTCTTGAAGGCCGTTAAGCCTTACCCGCTTTCCAAGCGAGCGCACTAGACCGCTATGCGAACCCTCCAGATTACTTGGTAATCTTACTATATTTGATGCCGTCTTGGCAATTATTTTTGTTTTTTCTATAATTATCTTTATATGTCTTTAAATAATTTTTTGATTTGGATCTTTGTTTTTGGGTCATTTGTTTTTGGCTGGTTGGCGCGTCCAGTTTTGCCTCCGGCAATACCAATTCATTGGAATGCTTGGGGGATACCGGACCGCTGGCTTGATGCTAATCTCGCTGTTTATTTGGTACCGATTGCAAGCTTGTTTTTGGTAGTTATTTCGACTTTGGTTAAGAAGTTTGACCATTATTTGAGCCAGGTTAAAGCAAAGAATAAAGTAGAAAGAGTTTTTGTCGCCTTAACGATCTTTTTATTTTTAATTCAACTTGCGATGATTGGCTGGAATCTTGATTGGTGGCGTTTTAATATTTTGTATTTGATTTTTCCGGTGACGGGTATTTTGTTTAGCTATCTAGGATTAGAAATGCGTGGATTGCCGATTAACCAAACTTTCGGGATTCGTTTACCTTGGACCTTGTCTAACGAAAAGGTGTGGCAAAAGACTCATGAGCAGGGGAGTTGGCTGTTTGTTTTCTTGGGATTAATAATAATTGCCAGTTTAGGGACTTTAAATTATGCAATGATTATTATCATTGCGTCAATAGCTATTGTCGTGGTATATTTGGCGGGCTATTCGTATTATCAAAGCCGTGTCCATGCCACCACTTCACGACAAAACCGAGACCACAAAAACTCCCCGAGCTAAGCAAATTCCCGAGGTGACCACCGTCCACGGCGATACTCGCTTGGATAATTATGCGTGGTTACGAGATCGAGATAATCCAGAAGTTTTAAAATATATTGAGGCGGAAAATGATTATACCGAAGAAGTGATGAAAGAAAGCGCTTCGGTCCAAAAAAAATTATACCAAGAAATTAAAAAGCGAATTGATGAAGATGACCAATCGGTGCCGGAAAAAATTGGAGCTTATTTTTATTATACAAAGACTGAAAAAGGTTTAGATTATCCTATCTATTGTCGTCGTCGTGACGACCCATCTGCTACTGAAGAAATAATCCTTGATCAAAATCGTCTGGCTGAAGGCTATGATTATTGTGATCTCGGGGTATTTGAGGTTAGCCCTTCTGGTCGATATCTTGCTTATTCGGTTGATACTACTGGTCAGGAAATTTTTACAATTTATGTTAAAGATTTGTATACGGGCGAGCTTTTGACCGATACTTTGTCTAATACGCATTATTCTCTAGAGTGGGGAAAAGACGATAGCGTTTTTTACTATACGATTTTTGACGAACTTAATCGTCCTTATCGAGTTTATGAACATTTGCTTGGTGATAATGAAAGAGATGACCGTCTGCTCTATGAGGAATTAGATTCGGCTTTTTCGTTATGGTTAGAAAAAACTAAAGATCGTCAGCATATTATTTGCCAAGCAATTAGTCAAAACACGACAGAGCTCCGCTACTTATCTTTGGTTGAAGGGCGGAAAAATTTTAAATTAATTCAGCGTCGGATTGCTGGTATGGAATATTATGTTGAGAGTTGGGACGGTTGGTTTTTCGTAATGACTAATTATCGTGCTCCAAATTTTAAATTAGTAAAGACGCGTGTTCGAGAACCTCAATTAGAAAATTGGCAAGAAGTTTTTCCCTATAATGATTATGTGAAGATTAGCGATTTTGATATTTTTGAAAAATTTTTGGTTTTGTACGAACGGGCGAGCGGTATTCGCCAAATTCGAGTGATTGATTTAGAGACGATGACTGGACGATTGATTGATTTGCCGGAGGAGGTCTATTCGATTTCTCAAGATAATAATCCCGATTTCAAAACAACTATTTTGCGTTTTACTTATTCATCTTTTTTGACTCCAGACACTGTCTATGAATACGATATGGAGAGCGGTGAATTGTCGATAAAAAAACAAGAAAAATTGCCGACAGATTTTACTGCGGAAGATTTTGTAATGGATCGCGTCTATGCGGTGTCGCATGATGGGACACGAGTGCCGATTTCTATTGTTCACCATCGTGATTGCAAGAGAGATTCTAGTAATCCAGTTTTTCTCTACGGTTATGGTTCTTATAGCGAAAGTGAAGAGCCACATTTTTCTTATTCAGCAATTAGTTTGCTTAATCGAGGTTTTATTTACGCGATCGCTCATATTCGAGGCGGTGGAGTTATGGGCGGACGCTGGTATGAGGCGGGGAAGCTTTTGAATAAGAAAAATTCTTTTCACGATTTTATCGCTTGCGCCGAATATTTTGTCAAGAAAAAATATACGACGAAAGATAAAATCGCTATTTATGGTGGTTCGGCTGGCGGACTTTTGGTGGGGGCGGTGACTAATATGCGGCCAGATCTTTTTCGCGCTGTAGTGGCCGATGTGCCGTTTGTCGATACCCTAAATACGATGCTTGATCCGGCGATTCCTTTTACCGTGATGGAATATGATGAATGGGGAGACCCTAATCGTCAAGAGTATTACGAATATATAAAATCTTATTCGCCTTATGATAATGTTGCGCGGAAAAATTATCCGGCGATGTTGATTAAAGGAGCGTTTAATGATCGTTTTGTGCCATTTTGGGAACCGCTCAAATGGGTCGCCAAACTTCGAGAGTATAAAACTGATCAAAATAATTTACTTTTGAAACTCAATATGGGGACAGGGCACTCTGGACCGTCTGGTCGCTATGATTATATTCGTGATATCGCTTTTGAATACGCCTTTGTCTTACGGGAGATGGGACTTGATACCGAATCTGCCGATTAAAAGAAAATATTTTTTTGATTTTTCTTAAATTTAATTTGGGGATATTTTTGGTAAAAAATTTGGTTCGAAAAGCGGGATTAAAGTTAGATAAAAAAAAGAAATTGTCGCTGTCAAAAAATTTTTAAACTTATCCACAGTTTTAATGGTTTTTTGGTTGTTTTTGTGAGGAAAAAAAGGAAAAAAATGTTATAATTTTCAGCAGATGTTGCGAGTTTTTTCTGATTATCGTTCTCGATTTTCTGGGCGATTGATCTTTGCTCTATTTGCCCTCACCATCATCGGTCTGGGTGTGTTTGGTGTTTCTATTTTTACTGCAGATGCAGCTTTCAATCAGCAGATAAATTATCAAGGGAAGCTTACTAATTCAGCTAATGTTAATGTCGCTGATGGGTCTTACACTTTTGTATTTAATTTATACCAAGTTTCTACTGGCGGTGCCGCTATCTGGACCGAGACGCAGACTGTCACTGTCACCAATGGTCTTTTTTCGGTGATGCTTGGCTCGGTCTCTTCCTTGGCTTCAATCGATTTTAATCAAACTCTCTACCTTGGCATCACAGTGGGAGCTGATTCAGAAATGACCCCACGCAAAATTCTTGGCGCTGTCCCAAATGCTTTCAATGCCGAAAAGTTTTCCGGTTTAGCTTCGACCTCTTTCTTGCGATCAGATACTACCAATGCTACCGCCACAATTAGTCAGATTAATTTTACCTCAGCCACTGGTACCAATCTTTATCTAGCGGGAGCAATCACCGGCGCTACTTGGCAGGGCGTCAACATTAGTCCGACTTATGGCGGGACAGGACTTAGCTCATTTACTCGGGGAGATTTAATTTTTGCGACGACCACCAGTGAGTTATCTAAGCTTGCGATTGGCGCTGATGGTCAGGTGTTAAAAGTTGGGCCAAGCGGCGTGCCTTATTGGGGAGTTGATATTACTTCTAGCGGCGCGACGGGTATGTGGTCGACTAGTACCACTAATCTTGCTCTCTATCCATCTGATCTTAACCAAGTTCTTTTGCTTGGGACGGCCGCGACTTCTACTACTGGTAATATTATGGAGATTGATGGCAATGTGCTTTTACGGGACAATCAGACAGTGAAAGGTTATTTGGTTTTGGGTACCACTACACCGACGATTGATCTTAATGCTGGTGATGCTTGGCTGGGAGGGAGTTTATATTTTACAGCTAGCACCTCAGTCTCAGACTCTGGGTCAGATTTAATTTTTCAAGATGCTAATGTTGGCTCGAAGACTTTGAGTGAATTGGTCGCTGGTGCCGCTGGTTGCACAGTGAGCAATGCTTTACTTTCAGGAGGAGTAGTCACTTATTCTGGTACTAATTTTACATTTGATGTTTCGCCTTCGACCTATTGTATTGGCGGTTTGCAATATAGCTCACCTGCGACGCAGGTAAGCTTGGCCGCGGCTGATACTGCTGGTGATCGTATCGATGTAATCGCACTTAGCACGGCGGGAACGGCAGTTGCGGTCCAAGGCGCGACCAGCACCAACCCAATCGCTCCATCTTCCAATCCGGCCTCTCAGCTTGACCTTACCTTCGTTTATATTAAAGCCAACGCTACTAAGCCGGGGACTGATGGCGCCGGGCCGATCGAAGAGCTTATTTATCTTAACAATACTGAATGGTCGCCAACCTTGACCGCTAAGCTTGATTTTGATAGCACGGTTGATCCATATCAAGGAGCGAAAAATGTCGAGGTGACGACGGCTTTGGTCAATGCTGATTATTTTCAATTTGCGACGACTGCTCCGTCATGGGATCCGGCAAATTATCAAAGCCTTACTTTCTATATTAAAAATAAATCAGCTTGGGCGAGCAGTAACGATCGCTTGAATATTTCTTTTCATAGTCCAGCCAATGTCCGAGTGGGTAGTGTGGTCGCTCTTCGTCACAATGTTTTTGGTTTTGATAAAAACAACACCACGAGCTATCAAAAGATTGCTATTCCCCTTACCTATTTTGGGACACTTGGTTCACAGGTTAAATATCTTCGCTTCACTTTCTCGCAAGGTACTTCTGGAAATACAATTAATTTTCGTTTAGATAATATTTCTGTTCAAGGAACGGCGGGGACTTCATCTGATCCTTATGCGGTGTCTGGTTATGGAAGTGATGGAC
The DNA here is from genome assembly GCA_964446245.1 of uncultured Candidatus Saccharibacteria bacterium. Taxonomy (GTDB): domain Bacteria; phylum Patescibacteriota; class Minisyncoccia; order Phycocordibacterales; family XYD1-FULL-46-19; genus CAYUNI01. The sequence continues at coordinate 18,028 of CAYUNI010000002.1, read as the reverse complement.
AAATTGCTTTCTTTAGTGGCAATGGTTCTCGTATCGGTGGAAACTCGGCTTTGTCTTGGAATAATGCGGCTCGGCAATTCACTTTAGGCACTTCTTCGGCGAGCGCTAGTTTGGTTGTTGTCGGGACTTCGACCTTGGCCACTACGACTATCACTGGCGCTTTTACCATTACTTCGACCGCCACTTCTACTTTCGCTGGCGGGCTTAATCTCAGCTCGGGCTGTTATGCTTTTGGTGGAGTCTGTCTTTCGACGACAACCCTTATGGCGGGGACAAGTTTTGGGCAGACTAATTACTGGGATACAGACACTAGCTCTTGGAAGGCGACTAGTTCGCTCGCGATAGATAGCGCGGGGAATATCGGCATCGGGGCATCTCCTTCTGCTGGCGTCAAATTATTAGTAAATGGTATGACTATTGGTGGAAGTTTCTATGCGGGCACAGGAGATGCTAATTGGCTGGGCGGTTTATCTAATACTCAATTATATTTTTCCTCCTCGACCAATAATATTTTAAGTCTTTATAATCAAACAGGTAATCAAGGTTTGGAAGTGAAAGAAAATAATGTGATAACGATGAGTTTGAAAAATAGCTTATTGTATTCTAAAAATGGAACACTGTGGCTTGCTAGCACGACGGGCTCATCGCAAATTGATGGTTCGCTTACGGTTGGTAAGAGTTTTTATATCACTGATGCTGGTTTTACCGCCAATAGCACTAATGTCGTGATGCCGACTACTACCATCGGTCTTTTGCAGGTGGCTAGTCATGCGACAACAACCAATATTTACCCTTTATCAAATCTTCAATATTCTCTTGGGTCATCGACTTATCGTTGGAATGAAGTTTGGGCGGGAGTTCTCAATCTTGGCACTTCGACTTGGTCGCTCCATGCTTCGTCTTCTGATGGTCGCCTTTCCTTTACCAATTCTGACTCTGGCGCGGGGACAGAAACATTTTCTTTATTGAGGACTGGCTCGCTTGGTCTGGGGACGACGACCCCGAATGCCCTTCTTACAGTCAATGATACTGGCTCGACGCGCGATCTTTTGCGAGTGGCGACGACCTCGGCTCAAAATGTCTTTGTGATAAATAGCAATGGTCATGTAGGAATAGGCGAAGCGCCAGCGGGAGCTAATACATATCTACGGGTTAAGGGAGATGTCAGTATTGAGGGAGCGGTTTCTGCTTCTGACGCTTACATTACAAATCTTGCTACTAATGGTGGATTAACTTTTGCCGGCGCTTCTGGCAAGCTTACCCAAGATGCCAATCTCTTTTGGGATGATACCAACAATCGACTTGGTGTTGGTGTCGGTTCGCCGAGCGCTACTTTGCATTTGTCCGCTAATACAGCAACTCAGGCTTCTCTGATTATTAATAGTGGGACGGTACTCACAACGCCGGTTTCAGGCGCAATTGAAAACGATGGGACCAACCTCTTTTATACAGACTCTACTGTTAAGCGCCAAATTTTAAATATTTCAAATGTTATCAAGGAGCCAACAGGTTTTGCCGACCTTACTTCTTCGACATTAAGCTTTAATAATACCAATCGAGTTTTTACCTTGACGCCGGTGGGGACGTTGGTCACTTATTATCATGGCCAGAAGTGGTCAACAACGACGGCAATTACCACTACTATTCCTGATGCTGCGGGTCTTTACTATATTTACTTTGATTCGACAGGGCAAATTCAAAATTCTCTCTCGGTTTGGGATTTGAGTATCCATGTCCCTATCGCTGTTGTTTATTGGAATGGCAATATCGGTGCAGATCCTAATGTTGGCATTTTGGGAGATGAACGACACGGCGTGACTATGGATTGGATGACTCATGAGTATTTACACAACACAGTGGGGACTCGTTATTCATCTGGTTTTACGGGTACTTTTTCTACACCGACGGCAATCAATATGACAGCGGGGGTTGTTTATGATGAAGATTTAAGGTTATCAATTCCTGCTCAAACTTCTACTCGAGTTTTGTATCGTGTCAGTGGGGCGTATTCTTATACCGCAGTTCAAAATGCTTATTACCATGCGGTCGCCAATATTCTTCAGTATGATAATGCAGGAAACTTGGGAAATGCTTCTAATAATAATTATGTTGCTTATTGGATTTTTGCGACAAATAGCACCTCATCGCCAATTGTCTCAATAATGGGCCAACGCCAAGATGCCTCTTTAGCTAATGCTCGCGCAAACAACACTCTTGATGGTCTTTCTTTGGGCAATCTGCCATTTAAGGAGTTTAAAATTTTATATCGAGTTTTGCTTCAGAGAAGTGGGTCGAGTATTAATTATATAGAAGCTCAAGATCTTCGATCTGTTTCGAGTTTGCCGGCGACCGGCAACTTCACTCCTACCTTGCATTCGTCTCTTGGCGGATTATTACTGGATGATCATACACAATATCTTTTGCTCGCTGGCCGAGGGGGACAAGAAATATTGGATAATATTTCTATCGGCACCACCACTAATGAAAAACTTTTCTCGGTTGTCGGTTCGACTACCATTTCTGGCTCGACCACTGTCGGCTCTCTTTCGATTGGCTCGCTTTCGGGTATTGTCAAAGCGGTGACAGGTTATATCACTACTGCTTTGGTTAATCTCACAAGTGATGTCACTGGTATTTTGCCAGTGCTCAACGGTGGTACCGGGACTAGTACAATGGTGGCGGGTGGGGTCAACTTCTCTGACGGGACCAAGATTACTCAAGATTCAACTAATTTCTATTGGGATAATACAAATAAGAGGTTGGGGATTGGGACAACTGACCCATCTTTAAATGGCGGGGCAGTGTCGAAGCTTACTATTATCACTTCTGCTGATTCATCTGGTATCGCTATTGCCACATCGACAACAGGCAAAAGTTTTGCTGTAAACGCCTCGGTCGCCGCTAGTGGTGGTTGGACTATGTATGATGGTGGCCTCAATGGAACTTCTTGGACTGCTGGTTTAAGTCAAAGAAGTGGATATGTTGGTATTGGTAAAACTGTTCCCTCAACTGCTTTAGATGTCGTTGGTACCGCCTCTTCAACTGGGTTGGTTGTTAATGGTAATGGTTCGCTGACTGGGACTTTGACTGTCAGTGCTCCTACTGGTAATTCTAGTCTATATTTAACCACCCCCACTGAGGGAGCAGACTCTGTCTTAACCTTTACACAATCACAAGCTCATACCGAATATGGTAATGGTACGATTTATTTTAATAACACTCACAATACCACTTACAAAACATTGGCGGTAATTACACCACTTACAGTTGGGGCAACTACAAACAAAGGGGCTCGTCTTGAGTTTAGAACTAAAAAAAACGGTGTCTCGGCTAATGCAACCACTAAGATGACCTTAACCGATACCGGTAAGCTCGGAGTAGGTTCAGTTGCTCCTTATGGAGCTTTAAGTGTTTACAATAAATTAGCAGACGGGGCTCCTACACCAGCCGATGGATTGATTTTTGGAAATAATACAAACGATGCAACCGGTTTTACTCAAGCTGGTATTTGGGCGGTCGGGACAAGTGGCTATAATGGTGATTTACTTTTTGGAACTGATGGTGATGGAGCTCAAAATAATAATGTAACAGAAAAAATGAGAATAAAAGCGAGTGGTATTGTTGGTATTGGTACGGCAAGTCCAATTGCGAAATTAAATGTTGTTGGAGATAGTGCAGCTTCACCAATATCCACTATAAAAGCAACTCAATCTTTTGATGTGTCGGCTTCTAAGGATTATTTTAGAGCCAATGAAACTATTTTAAACATTAATCAACCATTTACTTATGGAGCCGGTGCGGAGCCTCAAGTCCTCAGTGCTTTTGCTAGTATGGGGGGCAGTGGCTCGGTTAATAAGGTGGTATCCATTTACGGCGGAGTGCAAGCAGGAGCAGGAGCAATCACAACCGGTGTCGCCGTTGAAGCTAATACTTATGTAGGTGCTGGCACACTAACTACAGGTATTGGTTTTAATGTCGGCAGTATGGCTGGTACTAATCGCTATGGATTGTATATGAATGATATTGGTACGGTGGCCAATACCGCTAATCAGTATGCTATCTATACTAATAAGGGGAGAGTTTATTTTGGTGATGTGGTTGGTATCGGGAAAACTGCTCCAGCTACTGCTTTGGATATCGTAGGTACCGCTTCTTCCACTGGTCTCTGGGTCAATGGTAATGCAACAACTACTGGTATGCTGACTGTCGGCAATTCGGCGGGCGGGAACTCGGTCCTCGATCTCTTCGAGGCTAATGTCAAGAAGTGGAGTATCTTTAATAATGCTTCTGATGATCGTCTGTATGTCACCGACGCTGGTGGTGACAGCGGTGTCTATATGGCGCAAGATGCGACTTCTTGGACCGCCAACTCAGATATTAGACTTAAGGAAAATTTGGTTCCAATCGATAATGCTCTATCTAAAGTTTTAAATTTAACTGGTTATGTCTATAATTTCAAAGGTAATTCCAAACGGGAAATTGGTTTGGTGGCGCAAGAGGTGTTGCCAAATTTCCCAGAGTTGGTAAATACTGATGGGCCATATCTTGGTTTGACCTATGACCGAATTGCCCCAATCTTGGTCCAAGCAATTAAGGAACAGCAGGGCCAGATTGATTTATTAAAGACCCAACTTCTTTTTGGTAGCTCGGTCGGCTTGGATAGCTCTTTCTCTGGTATCGCCAAGATTCCTGCTGGCGCGCTTAGTGTTAAGGTGGATTTTGATAAACCATATGGGAAGACTCCAGCGGTAGTTGCTAACCAATCTGAAGGTAGCGAAAATGTTTTCGTTAATTATAAAATTATTAGAAAATCTAATCTTGGATTCACTATTATCTTGCAAAATCCGGCTTCGGAAGACTTGACTTTTGATTGGATTGCTTTGCCAATTGCAACAAGTAGCAGTACTCCATCAAGCTCAACAGTCGGTGGGATGAGTGAGGGGACAAGTGGTTGTACGAATCCGACAGCGTCTAATTACAATCCTCAAGCAATCGTAGACGATGGGACTTGTATTTTGGGGCAAGTTTCTTCTGGTGGCGGGTCTACTACTACTGATACTGTAATTGACACCAGTTCGTCTGGCTCGTCTACACCCGAGACAAAAGGAACAACTTCTCCGGACCCTATTCCTCCGCCAGTGGAGATTTTACCGACTGAGTCGAGCGTAAATGCAGTTGTCGCTCCTGACTCCTCTCCAGCTAGCGTGGAGCCAGCTTTGCCTGCGGAGCCATCACCAGCTCCATAAGATGTAATTGTGTATTATAAATTTATGGCCAAGAAGATTCAGAATGATACCCAAGTGATAATTATTGCCATCTTGGCGATGGGATTGGTTATTGGCGGTCTTTTTGTTTTTGATTTTTATCAAAAAGCCAAACAAATAGAGGGTTTGGAAAAGACAGAATTATTGAAAGTTTCTAAAGAGAGAATCCTTGATTTTGAGGTGGTAAAAGTCGGAAGAGATCAGGGAGGAGATAGGCAAGTTCAAAATATTATAAAATATCGTTATGTTTCAGACAAAGAGGTGCCACCACTTGCTTTTAATGGTCACCAAGAAGTTGTTTCCAAGAGGACGAATAATTCCTTAACTTTTTTAGAATCAATTAAGCCGATCAACGATAAGTATCAAGAAGAAAAATATATTTCGCGATTTTATTCAGCGCCGACTTTTGAGCGGGTGGGTGATAAGTGGTATACGGTAGAGACAGCGACCACGACCGAAATCTCCTTTTTTCGCCAAACTAAATTGACAGTTTTAGACAAAGCGAAAGAGCTTTTGGGGCAGGAAGTTTTCGCAGTGGATTATTATGCTGGGGCAGGCGATGGATATGTAGCTTATTCTGGTAATGCGACAGATGAAGATTGGTCTATTGTTCACAGTGCTACTGATGGTAATACTTTGGATTATCTTTCATCAACTGGTGTAATTGGTGTTTATCGATTTGCCTACTCCGATATTTTTAGAGGTTTTCTGCCTTTCAACACCTCAGCAATTCCAAGCGGAGCAACAATTTCTAGCGCCTCATTATATGTTTATGTTGCTAGTAAAAATGATACCAATGATACTTATTCTAATATTCGTTTAATACAAACGAACCAAAGCTCAATCTCAGCCCTATCGAATTCTGACTATAATAATTACACTACAACCGCTGGAGCAACCGATACTGACCTTGGTTCGATATCGACAGGATCCTATAATTCAGTGGCTTTAAATGCCACTGGTCTTACTTGGATTAAGAAAAGCGGAGAAACTGCCAACTGTGGAGGAACAACGGGGTATACCTGTCTTGGACTTCTCGAAGGACACGATGTTGCTGATTCCGCTCCTGCACTTCCGACTCACGCGGGGTATAATACTATCACCATTTATACTTCTGAAGATACAGGTACATCTCGTGACCCTTATTTATCGGTGACTTATTCGACAATCGCTCCGGCTAATATAAAAATCGACGGTGGGACGATAAAGATCGACGGCGGAACAGTAAAAATAAATTAATCTCACTTCTCCAGACGTCGAACGTATGTAAAACATACGTTCGACGTCTGGAAGTGGTATAATCTTTTTATATGATAAAAAATTTAAAGGAGGAGGCTTTGGAATTACATCGGCGAAATGGGGGGAAGATTGCGGTCGAGAGCGTAGTTGAATTAAATAATCGTGATGATTTGTCTCTGGCTTATACTCCGGGGGTGGCTTCGGTGTGCCAAGAAATCGTCGTGAAGCCGGAAGCGGTTTTTGACCTAACGATAAAGGGGCGAATGGTGGCGGTGGTGAGTGATGGCTCGGCAGTTTTGGGTCTTGGTAATATCGGTCCGGCGGGGGCTTTACCAGTAATGGAGGGTAAGGCGGCCTTGTTTAAGCGTTTTGCTGGCGTCGACGCTTTTCCGATTTGTCTCGCCACTCAAGATACCGAGGAGATTATTAGTGCGGTTAAAAACATTGCTCCAGTTTTTGGTGGAATTAATCTGGAGGACATCTCGGCGCCACGGTGTTTTGAAATAGAAGAACGATTGCGAAAAGAGCTTGATATACCTGTAATGCATGATGATCAACATGGGACAGCGGTAGTGGTCTTGGCGGGGCTTCTTAATGCGTTAAAGGTGCGAGATGGTAAAGTAGATAGGAATATAAAAATAGTGGTGAATGGCGCTGGCGCCGCGGGGACAGCGGTAGCCAAGCTTTTGGTGGCGAGCGGTTTTCATAATTTGATTGTCTGTGATAGTCAAGGGGCGATTAATAATGGCCGCTCTGATTTAAATTTAGCTAAAAAAGGTTTGGCACAGATTACTAATCCGGAGAAATTAACCGGCTCTTTGGCAAAGATTTTGGAAGGAGCGACAGTTTTTATTGGTGTCAGTAAGGGGGGGTTATTGACTGGCGAGATGGTCAGAAAAATGTCTTCTCGGCCGATTATTTTTGCTTTAGCCAATCCGACTCCTGAGATTATGCCAGAAGAAGCTTTGTCTGCTGGAGCGCTTTTGGTTGCCACTGGGCGATCGGATTTCCCTAATCAAGTTAATAATGTGCTCGCTTTTCCGGGGCTGTTTAAGGGGGCTCTTTCGGCTCGGACAGTTCAATTTAGTGATGAGATTTTTGCTAAAGCGGCGGAGAAACTAGCCGGCCTAGTCGCGGAACCTATGGTGGATAAGATTTTGCCAGATCCGTTTGAGCCTCAGGTTGCTGAGACGGTAGCCTCTGTTTTTGAGAAATAAATTTTGAAAATGGAAAATTAGAAGGGAACCAAGCCTCGACCTGCCTTTGGCAGGTCGAGGCTTGGTTGAGAGCTGAAATTAATTTAAAGGACAGCTAGTAAAGGACATTTTCCGTCTAGCGGAAAATGTCCTTTAAAATTAAGCTAAAAATGAGATTTTTGTCTTGACAGTCAAGATCGAGATGTGCTAGTAATAGCCCAGCTGTAGATAGATCCTTGATAGATCAAGTTGGGGAATTTGATCTAAACAAATTTAGCTCTTTGTCCTAGGTCTTTTGTGTTTGATTTCTGTTTTTATTATCAAGATGCAAAAGCTTAAGGCAAAACGAGGAATCTATTCGTTATTGACCTGCCTGGTCGTCATGGGCGGGATTTTGACGTTTTATATTTCTCCGGTTTGTGCTTTAGCTTCGGCAGAAGATGCTTTGCAAACAACTGAAGAAACCAAGGTGGAAGCACCGGCGGTGGAGGCAGTTGTCTTGCCTGTTGATTCTAGTTTGACTGATGATGCCACAGTAGAAATGGCTGGTTCTCAGGTAGAACCGGCGACAACAACTGAGATCGTCCAGTCTAATGGAGATGATTCGATAGCTATTGCTTCTAGTACTGATAATCTTGAAATTGATTCTCGAGCTTCAAGTACGCAGGCGGTGGCTTCTTCGACAGAGGATAATCTCTCTGGCTTTGCTAGTAGTAGCGAGTCGGTAGCTAGTTCGACTGAAGATATTTTATCTAATCCTAAGGTTGAATTGGAAAGGAGTTTAGCTCCGCCAGTTTTGGCTGAAGAAAAGACCATCACCGATTGGTCAAATTTGGCGATTAGCGCTGAATTTTCTGGCAACGGTGTTTCGTCAAATGGAGAGGATGATAACTTGGCAATTTCTGATGAATTTTCCGGAACTGGTACAAATAGTACTGGAGACCAAGGTGATGAAGGAGCCTTCACGACTTTACCGCAAGGTAATGATCAAGAGGATAGTGATGAAGGGTCCTTCAGTACTTTGCCGGGAACCGATAGCTTAGCGACAAGCACCGAGAGCTTTTTCTCTACCCTAGGTGGGGGGAATGAAACAGAAATCGTGGTGAGCGATGAGTCGTCCTTTACCACTCTTGCTTCGGGCAATGAGGTGGTGGGTGAGGAAAATAGCTTTACCACTTCTGGCGGGGGTGGGGGCTGTGTTAGTAATTGCGGTGGCGGAGGAGGTGGCGGTGGTGGTGGCTCTTCAATAATTACTCAAGAGATCAGCCCACGCTTTTGTGCCCCTTATCTTTTGAAATATATTAAATACGGCGCCGATAACGATCCGCGTGAAGTCCGGAAATTGCAAGCTTTCTTACGAGTGTTTCAAAATGAGACGGGGATAGCGATTACTGGCTACTATGACCGAAAGACTTTTGAAGCGGTCGAACGTTTCCAGCGTAAGTATAGTCGGGATGTTCTCGGGCCATGGGCGATCACTGATTCGACGGGCTATGTTTTCATCACTACTCGGGTGGCAATCAATCGCGTCTTCTGTGGTTTTGATACGACTAATAAAATAGATTTGGCTAATTATTATGGGCGGATTAGGGCAGAGCTGGGTGAAGGTTTTGTTTTGCCAGAATTTGTGGCGACAACAACTTCCGCCACTAGCGCTGTGGAAGTGTTGGCTACCTCTTCGGCGCCTCGTCTTGCTTTGACTACCCGTCTTACCAATTTCTTACAGACGGCGGCAATTGGTACTCTCGATTTTGTTCGCGAGATCCCTTGCTGGCTATGGAATATTTTATGGTTAATTATTGTTTTGTTGCTACTTGTGGCGATTTGGTTAAAACGAGATGATGATCAAAATCAGTCAGGCCCAAGTCTGGGTGGCAATACCTTGCATGGACAAGAAGATGACAACGCTTGGCTTTTCGGTCTTTCGGGCGCTTTGACTGAATCAGGGAAAGAGGAGCAAAACCCAGATCAAGTAGTAATACCTTTGACAGCGGAAACAAAAAAAGAGAAAAAAGTTGAGACGCCAAAAGAAGAGCTGAGGGCGGAAATCGAATCTTTTTCTAGGCCAGAAAAGAAAGAATTAGCGGGAGGTAATGAGTTTTTGATTAACTTGCCGATTATTAAGGATAAACCTTCGAAAAAGAAAGAGGAGGAGTAGGGGTTATTCATCAAGGCACGCCCTTGCTAGCAAGGGCGTGCCTTGATGGACCCTTTACAAGAATTAGAAAGTATGATAGAGATTGGTCAGTGTAAAAAGCTCGGGCAGGTGTTTGTCTGGGCATTGGTCTTCAAAAACCTCTAAAAGAGGGAGAAGGGAGAAAGAGATGAAAAAGCTCGTGTTGGGTTTGACCATCGCCTTCGCGATGGTCGCGGTGGTGGGTTGCCCGGCGCCTTCGGCGCCGGTGCTTATCCTGAAAGCCGATACCTTCAAAGTGTCGGGCCAGCCGGATAAGACCGGGATCGAGGTGAAGCAATTTTCTCAGATTCTGGCTCCGGGTGGCGCTGTACTTCATGGTACGGGCGCCACTTTCAGGAGTGCTACTCTGAGCTATGTGCTTATTGGGCACGCTCCGGTGATGCTTGAGTTCGATTCAAGTGGGAAGGTGACCATCAAGACTGCCGAAAAAAGTGGAGAGGAGGTGGCGCTTCTCTTGCTCTTGATGGTCCTCGGTTCACCTGTTGAATCGGGTCAAGGTGGTGGCGCTTGGCCTGAGCTTCTAGGTGGAGGAGCGACTGATTGGCAGGTCACTGTTCCGATGGGTTTTCCTGTTGAGACGGTGACGGTTAGTCTGCGAACAGCGGGTGGAGACATGGTCTTTTACCTCGACGGTCCGCAGGGGGACTACGATGGCGACGGTCTCCGGAATTGGGAGGAGGAGTCATCTGGGACCGATCCGACTAAAAAGGATACCGACGGTGACGGCTCCTCCGACAAGGAGGAGATCGATGCCGGCACCGACCCCCTCGATCCGGACAGTAAGCCGGGTGGAGGAACGGTTGATGAGGTGAGAATCTTCATTGACTCGCCGGCGGTTGGACATCGGATTTTCCAACCGGGCGATTCGGTCGTCCTCCATGCTCAAGTCTCCGGATTGAAGCCGGGGTATAGCGTGAAGTGGCAAATTCCTTGGGTCGTCCCCGGGACACCGCTTACCTCTGGTAACCCAGTGACCGTGACGGTGCCGACGGTCACTGGCTCGGACTACCTGTACGCATTCATTGTGAATGCAGAAGGTGAGCAGATCCGGTCTGACCGAATATGGGTCCAAGTGGATCCAGCACCTTAACCCATCCTCCCTCTCTCCAGCCTCAAGCGTTTGTTTCTTTAGTGGGCTAGGGCTGGTTTGGGATACAAGCCTCGTTTTCTTTTGCCAATATGGTGATGGAGGACGGGGCTTGCTTTTGTTATAAAATTATGATATAATTAAAGTGATAGGCTTGACTTACTTCTTTAAATATGTAAGAAATAAAGCCATCTAGAGGTCTTTGTTGTCAAGTTAAAAGCATTAAAAATAGAGGTTTTTCCTCAAAAAATTATGAATAAAATTAAACAAATATTGAGTTTTTCGATAATGGCGTTGGTAGCTTTGGCTAGTGCGCCGGTTTTGTCGTTGGCTCAGGTTAACCCGCCAATTACCGAGAATCCTACGGTCTCGATTACTGGAGTATCGGAGGGCGCGACAATAAAAGTCGGTGAGACTATTACCCTTACAGCGGTGGCGACTGATGGTCGATCCCCTTATGTCTATAGTTGGGATTTTGGTTCGGGACAAAGAGCTTTTGGACAGCAAACAACTTGGAAATACACCACGACTGGTCCAAAGACAATTATTTTGACCGTTGGAGATTCTCAGGTTTATCCTAAGACTGGTACGGCAAGTTTGCATTTGAATGTGGGAATGCCGGCTCCAGCTGTGAGTGATTTGTCTGCTTCGATTACTTCTCCGGCAAATGGCGCAACTTACAACAAAAACCAAACTATCAGCTTCTCAGCTAACGCTACTGGTGGGCAATCGCCTTATACTTTTAATTGGAATTATGGTGACGGAACTTCTGGTTTTGGCGCTAACGCTACTCATGGTTACACAACCGCTGGTTCTAAGACGATCACTTTGTCCGTAACCGATTTTACAGGAACTGTTAAGACGGCCTCAATTACTCTAACTATTAATGAAGGTTCTCAGACTGACACGACTGCCCCGACTCAGCCAGTGATTACCAGCTTCGCTTCTTCGACCACAAATGGCAGTACTACTATTACTTGGTCGGCTTCGACTGATGCTGGTTCTGGGGTTGCGGGATATTCTTACCTTTGGGACAACAACCCAACTACTATCCCTGACAATACTGTTGATAGCGCTAATCTTTGGTTGAACCAGACTTTAGCTAATGGTACTTGGTATTTCCACATTAAGGCTTTGGATAATTCGGGTAATGCTTCAGCTGTCACTCACTATGGTCCGATTGTGATTAGCACGGGCAGTACTAGCAACAAGCCGGTTATAAGCAATATTCGTGTCACTGATATTACTCAGACAAGCGCGATTATTCGTTGGACGACTAATATTCCAGCTAACAGTCGAGTGATTTATGATACGACTTCTCATGCTGATATTACGGGTCAATCTGCGCCAAACTTTGGCTATCCTAATTCTACTGCCACCTTTGATAATGATACCAAGGTGACAGAGCATGCGGTCCCAGTCACTGGTCTTAGCTCTAGTACTAAGTATTATTTCCGAGTTTTGTCTCAGTCGTAATTGTAAAAAAATTTGAGAAATCCACCGGTCCGTCCGCCAAAGGCGGACGGACCGGTGGATTTTGGTATTTAGAGATTTTTAATTATAATTTAGAGATGAAATTATCCGAGTGGTTAATTATTATTTTGGCGGTGTTGTTTATGATTTTTATCATCGCGACTCAGCTTTTGTTTTAAATGGCGAAAAATAAAATCAAACAAATTAGCTGGCAAGTAGGTGTGCCTCTTGCTCGGGTCACCTCTTTTGGTTTGGGTGGTTCGGCGAAGTGGTTTGCACAAGTTGGAACGGCCAAAGAATTATTACTTGCTTACCAAGAAGCTTTGACGAGAAATTGTCCGGTAATTATTATTTCTGGGGCGAGCAATTTGGTTTGGACTGATAAAAATTTTTTTGGTTCGGTGATTCGTTTTTGGCAACCGAGACCAAGGCGGGAGCAATGGCTTGCCACAAAAAGACGATTAGAAGCTGACGCCTCGGTTCCGCTTGATTGGCTGGTAAGTTTAGCTAATCGTCTGGGCTTGGGTGGTTTAGAAAAATTAGCGGGTATCCCAGGGACTATTGGTGGAGCGGTCGTAGGTAATGCGGGGGCTTATGGACGGTCGATTGGAGAATTGGTAGAAGCGGTGGAAATTTTTGATGGTCGGCGAATCCGCTGGATAGAAGCTCGGGCTTGTCGTTTCGGCTATCGAGAAAGTGTCTTCAAATTAAAATCTAAGTGGGTCGTTTTGCATGTGCGGTTAAAAATGGAGCCAGCCATATCTGCTTCCTTGCAAAAAGAATCAAGACAAATTCGTCGAATCAGGGAAGAAAAATACCCATCGAATTTGCGTTGCCCTGGATCTTTTTTCAAAAATATTGAAGTTAAAAAAGTGGCAAAAAATATTTTAGCAAAAATAGATCAAACAAAAATTATTGGCGGTAAAATTCCGGCCGGGTATCTCTTGGAGGAAGTGGGTGCGAAGGGTATGAAAGAGGGAGGTATCAGAGTGGCTAAATATCATGGCAACTTATTATTTAACAATGGTCGAGGGACAAGCCTAGAAGTTAAAAAAATATCTCAGCGCTTGAAAGCTTTAGTTAAGAAAAAATTTGGGATTGAATTGGAAGAAGAGGTGAGAATGATTGATACTTGATGATTAATTCATGCCCCTTTTTTCTCCCTATTTTTATGCTAATATAACAAGCAATGACTGACTATAAATTAACTATCGGTTTAGAAATCCATGTTGAGTTGAAGACGCGAACAAAAATGTTTTGTCGTTGTCTAAACGATCCCGAAGAGAAACGACCTAATGTTAATATTTGCCCTGTTTGTACGGCGGCACCTGGCGCTTTGCCGGTGATCAATGAGGAAGCTGTCCGGCAGGTTTTGCGAATTGGGACAGCTCTGGGTGGGCGCTTGGCAGATTTTTCAGAATTTGACCGAAAAAATTATTTTTACCCAGATATTCCTAAGGGTTATCAGATTAGTCAATATAAATATCCGTTAATTTCTGGCGGGTCCTTGCGTGGGGTAGAAATTACGCGAATTCATTTGGAAGAAGATACTGCCAAATCTTTTCATGATGATATGACCGGCAAAAGTCTGGTTGATTATAATCGCTCATCTTTACCTTTGATGGAGCTGGTGACTGAGCCGGTGATTCATGACGCTAAGACGGCGGGAGATTTTGCTCGCGAACTTCAGCTTCTTTTGCGTTATCTCGATGCTTCGGACGCTAATATGGAAAAAGGTCAGATGCGAGTTGAGGCGAATATTTCCGTCTCTAAAGATGGCACTTTAGGGACAAAGACCGAAGTCAAAAATCTTAATTCTTTTCGTGCGGTTGAGCGAGCGATTGAATATGAATTTAAACGACAGGTCGAGGCGCTCGAAGCGGGAGAAATCTTAATACAGGAGACTCGAGGCTGGGATGAAAACAAGGGCATTACTTTTAGTCAGCGCAAAAAAGAGTCTTCTCACGATTATCGCTATTTTCCCGATCCAGATTTACCTAAACTTTATATTAGTCAGGAAGCAAAATGGCAGAATTTAGGCGCAACTTTGCCAGAGCTCCCGTGGCAAAGGCGAGAGAGATTTTTAACTATTTATGGGCTTAAGTCAGAAGATGTCGAAATGTATGTCGTTGATTTTTCGTTGGGTAATTTTTTGGAAGAAGTAGCGGAAGCTTTAGGTGAAAAGAAAGATTTGATTCAAGTTGCTTCAAATTTCATTACTTCTGATTTAGTTGGTTTGCGAGCGGTAAGTGACGATTGGCATTGGCCTAAGGCGAGTAATTTTGCCGAACTAGTGATGATGTTTGCTAACAAAGAAATTTCTTCGCGAGCCGCTAAGGATTTGCTCCCGCTTATTTTAAAAGAGACAAAAGCGACTCGAGAATTGGCGACAGAGAAAGGTTTATTGCAACAAAGTGACGAGGGGGCGATTGCTAAAATTGTTGATCAGATAATTGCTGAGAATCCAGCGGTCTTTGCGGAATATCAAGGCGGGAAAGAGCAAGCGTTGCAATTTTTGCTTGGTCAGGGGATGAAGCTTTCTCGTGGCTCGGCTAATCCCGAAGTGCTGAAGCAAATGTTGACTGATCGGGCTGGGAAAGAAGCTTAAATTGTATTTGTATAGAGATGTCCGCAGGGGGCTCTCTATATATAGAGAAGTTATCCACATTTTCCCCATAGGGCAGTCCTATGGGGGGTTTGTTTTTTCTTTTATTTTGTTAATATAAGACAGTACCTCTTTTGGGTACTCTATACCCCTCTCTCGGCCCCTAGCTAGACACAATCCTACACAAAGAGAGCTCTATCTTTTCTTGGGCAGTATCCCCTGTCAAAATGAATCAAAGAGCTTTCAGGAGAAGTGTTGGTTGCTTAGGGGCCCTTTTTTGTTTTTTTATAACTTACAAAACTTCCCATAGGACTGCCCTATGTAGAGTTATCCACAGTTTTCCCATAGGGCAGTCCTATGGGAAGAGGACCATGGGGGATTTTGCTAGACGATGAGCTTGTTTGCTTGCTACAATATAAATATCTTTTACAAATTTATTTAAATTTTTTATGGCTAGTTCAAAAGTTAAAGTTGCGATCAATGGTCTGGGGCGTATTGGACGGGCGTTTTTAAAAATAGCTGTGGCTAATCCTGAATTGGAGATTGTCGCAGTCAATGATCTTGGTGATCTGGATAATTTGGCCTATTTGCTTCGTTATGACAGCGCTTATGGTCAGTCTGGTTTGGATATTAAAATTGGAGAAGGGGAATTAAATATCGCTGGCCGATCAATAAAATTTCTCCAACAAAAAGATCCCACCCTGTTGCCGTGGCGAGAGTTAGCGGTGGATGTTGTTGTAGAAGCAACAGGGGTATTCGAGACTTTTGCTAAAGCTAAAGCCCATCTTGATGCTGGTGCTCGCAAGGTGGTGATTACAGCACCGGTCAAAGATGAGCCATTGCCCGGTATCCCCGGCGGGACTATTCTTATGGGGATAAACGATAATGAAATACCAAAATATTTAATTAGTTCTAATGCTTCTTGTACGACTAATGCGGCGGCGCCGTTTATGCAAGTTTTGCATGAAAAAATTGGTATAGAAAAAGCGATTTTGAATACGGTTCATGGCTATACAGCGACGCAAAAATTGGTTGATAGTCCAGATGCTAAGGATTGGCGTCGTGGCCGAGCGGGGGCGGTGAGTATTATTCCTTCGACGACCGGAGCGGCGATTGCGGTCACTAAGGTGATTCCAGAGTTAGCGGGGCAATTTGATGGCGTGGCTTTACGAGTGCCGGTGATCACTGGCTCAATGGTTGATGTCACTTTCATTGCCAAACGAGGAACCAGTGTCGAAGAGGTTAATCAGATTTTAGAGCAGGCGAGCGCTGAGTCTCGCTGGCAGGGGATATTGTCTGTCACCAAAGAGCCATTGGTATCTTGCGATATTGTCGGCTCACCTTTTCCTTCTTTGGTTGATCTGTCGTTTACCAAGGTGGTCGGGAGCAATCTTGTCAAAGTTCTCGCTTGGTATGATAACGAAATGGGGTATGCTCATTCGCTTCTTCGCCATGTTTTGAAGGCGGGAGAAAAGTAATAAGAAAAGTCGGGAGTTGATTGCTCCCGACTTTGAGCCGTCGCTATTACCTTATCTCGCGAGGAACCTTTGTCGGACGATTTTCTATTCTCTCTAAGAGAGATAAAAAGTCGGCGGTTTCTTGGTGGACTAGATTTTCCTTGTGTCTTTTGCAGACTTTGCTTTTAGTTATTGACCATCCGTCAATGATCCCTAGTACTTGGCAATTGATAGTCTTGCCGGGGTGAAGAGGGCAGTCGTTGCGTTTTACCCGATTGCCGATTCTTGTGCCGGCTTTTATACCAGCTTGGCATTGGACACAGATCGAGTCTGTGGCGTAGGGATGGCCACAAAGTTTGCAGGCTTGTGATCTGGTCATGAAACACCTCCTTTCTAATCTGATAGTATCTCATTTAAAAATTGAAAACAAGTTTTGCCTGTAGAAGTATTTAGAGTATAATTTAGTAGTCTAAAACTTCTATTTGCAGGGGATTTATCCCGTTAGAAGTAGGAAGATAGAGGTCGGGTGCGTAAGGTGAGAACAAGCTAAGCAAGTGGTAGATTAAAAGTCGATAACTTAAAACTTCTAACGGGATGAAAATCTATCTAGGGACCGATCATGCTGGTTTTGAGCTAAAAGAGAAAATTAAAACTTTTCTTAAGGGTTTAGGCTACACAGTTGAAGACCAGGGGGCTTTTCAATTAGAGCCAGAAGACGATTATCCTGACTATATCCAAGTGGTCGCTAAAATGGTCCAGGGTGATCCAGAGGGAAGTCGGGGAATAATTTTTGGAGCAACTGGTGAGGGGGAAGCAATCTGTGCCAACCGTCTTTCTGGGGTCCGCGCAGTGGTGATTTATGGTTATAACCCAGAGATTGTCCAATTGTCACGCTTGCACAATAATGCGAATATTCTTTCGATTGGCGCTAAATTTATTGATCCAGAAATCGCCAAAGAGTTGGTCCGAATGTGGCTCTCGACAGAATTTTCTGGTGAAGAACGCCATATTCGTCGTTTGAAAAAGATAGATGGAGAAATTAAAAAAGAAAATATTTTTTAATTATGCTGGAAATTATTCCCTCGATTATTGCTTCTAATTTTTCGGAATTAGAAAAAAAGATCAAGACACTTGAAGGCCTAACAGCTTGGGCTCAATTGGATATTGCCGATGGCCAATTTGTTCCTAATGAGACTTGGCGTCGACCCGCAGATTTACAAGAGGTGGACGGGCAAATAAAGCTCGAAGCGCATTTGATGGTTAATGAACCAGAGCTTTTAGCCGAAGAGTGGGCGCAATATGTCGATCGGGTGATCATTCATCATGAGGCAAGTGATTTTGGTGAGCGAATTTTAGAGATGGTCGAACTTAAGACCAGAAGCCAATTTGGGGTCGCTTTAAAAATGGAGACCCCGCTTTCAGTTCTTGAAGCTTATGGACCGAAGTTAAAATTTGTCCAACTGATGGCGATTCCAGAATTGGGTTTTTATGGAGGAAAATTTGATGAGCG
>CAYUNI010000001.1:13915-55149 GCA_964446245.1 uncultured Candidatus Saccharibacteria bacterium | reverse complement strand
CCCGCCTCTTCGATTTGCTTTTGTGTCACCGCTCGTTCAGCATCTAATTTTTTAATTGTTGCTTCAAGTCGAGCAATCTCACTTTTTAAAGTGCCCGATTGAGCCTGAGCTCCAGTTAGTTGTTTTTGATAGAAAAGAATTTCTGCCTGTAGTTTAGCTCGTTCTTGTTCGTTAGCTTTTATTTTAGCCTGAAGTTCATCAACTGTTGCCGCTTGTAAAGGGAAAATGCCAATCAACCAAAAAAAGCTGATCGCGACAACAATAAATCGAAATATAAAATTACGGTAAAAATGATATGGCATAATCCAATCTTTTAAGCGTTTCTTCTTTTCCTAAGATGAAAGCCACCGTGAATGGATCCGGGGATTTTTCTAGCCCAGTAAGCGCCACTCTTAACGGCCACAATACTTGACTTCTACCATTTTCTGTTGCATATTCCCAAAGAGCGCCCTTTATTCCCTCCACCGATTGCCACACGGCAGGCTGAGTCTCGGCCAAAATTTTTCTTGTCTCGATTAAAGTCTCAGGGGTTTTTAATAATTCTTGACTAGGAGAAACTGAAGTAAAAAAGAAATCCCACTCTCCCCTTTCCCCGGCCTCTTTTAATTCACTAAGATTTTTTATCCTCTCGGTCATTGGTAAAAGAGCCTTAGTCAATCGTTCTTGAGAGTATTGATCTAAAGCAGAGAATCGCTCCGGCAAAAATGGTTTAACTTCTTTCTGTAGATCTTCTAACGACAAACGTCGTAAATGTTCATGGTTAAGCCAATTTAATTTTTCGGTATTAAAAATAGCTGCACTTTTTTGTAAACCATCTAAAGAGAATACTTCTTGTAGCTGGCTTAAATCAAAAACTTCTTCATTGGTGCCGACTAAATCTTTAGTATTTGCTTGGGGAGACCAGCCAAGCAAAGCGACAAAATTAGTCAAAGCTTGGGGCAAATATCCTTGGAAACGATAATCTGTCACCGCCAAAGCACCATGACGTTTAGATAGCTTACTACGATCTGATGCCAAAATAAGCGGAATATGACAATACTCTGGTCTAGACGCCCCTAAAGCTTCTAACATCAGAATTTGGCGCGGAGTATTAGAAAGATGATCTTCCCCTCGAATCACATGGGTCACACCCATCTCCCAATCATCAACAATCGACGCAAAATGATAAAGTGGCTGATCTAAATCTTTAGCAATCACAAAATCACCCAAATCACCCACATCGATCGAGAGCTCACCTTGAGGTCGAGAGAGAAAATTTACTTTCCCTCCCGGATTACGGAAGCGTATCACCTTAGCCAAACGAGCTTTAGCCTTTATTTCTTCCCCGTTCTCAAGAGTTTCATCAGACCAATAAGCTTTATCTTCAGCAATTAATTTTTCCAAAAAAAATCGATAGCGTTCGCTCCGCTCTGATTGGCGATAAAATTCATCATAATCAAAACCAAGCCAACGAAAACTTTCTAAAATATTTTTTTCATATTCCAGCTTAGAACGCTCGCGATCAGTATCATCTATTCGCAAAATAAACTTTCCCCCATTTTTACGGGTAAAAAGATAATTAAACAGGGCCGTCCGAGCACTTCCAATATGGAAAAGCCCTGTCGGACTAGGCGCCATACGCGTGACAACTTGTTTATTCATGTGTTAAAACTATATCAAGAATTTCTCGAGCTATCAAACGACCAGCTTCCGGACGGGCAAAGTCCTGGCAACCTTTTTTCATTGCCAAACGCAAGCTGACATTTTGCATCAGACGGTGTATCTCAGACAAAAGAACTGATGGGGTCAAATTTTCTTCTTCGACGACAATCGCGGCACCACTTCGCGCATAAGTAAAAGCGTTAGATCGCTGATCATGGCTTATTGCCTCGGGAATAGGAATAATAATCGATGGTATCCCCCAATGAGCAAATTCAAAAATTGCCGAACCAGCCCGAGAAATCGCTAATTCTGAAATTCCCGCGGTCATTCTAATTGCGGTATTATTAAGATAATCAAAAAGCTTATAGCGTTTAGCCAGCGGGCTATCTTTCAAGATAGAAGTGGAACGATTCTTTACATCTTGCCAATTATTTTTCCCGACCTGGTGAATTATTTGATAGTCTTTTAATAATTCTGGCAAGATATCAAGTATCGTCTCATTTATAATTACTGAACCTTGAGAACCTCCCACAACAAAAATTACCGGCAAATTAGCATCCAATTCTAAAAATTCATGCGCTCCTTGGCTAATAGGATAGATCACTTCCTCACGCAAAGGATTGCCCGTGACTGCCGTCTTATCTGCTGGAAAATATTGAACTGCTTCCGGATAAGAAACGGCAATCCGATAAGCAAATTTTGAAGCCCAAAGATTAGCCCGGCCCGGATGAGAATCTGACTCATGGACAAAAACCGGAATACGCAAAATCCGGGCGGCGATAATCGCTGGCATACTAGCATACCCGCCCTTAGAAAAGACAATGTCTGGATACTCGAGATAGACTTTTACTATCGCCTGTAAAATTCCCCAACCAGTTTTAAACAAATCAAAAAAATTTTTTATTGAAAAATAACGACGCACTTTTCCCGCCCGAACAGGAATAAATTTTATTTTATTTTCATAAAGCAATTCTTCATTGTAAGGTTCAGTCGACATGTACAGCAAAGTCGGCTCAACGATTTTTTCTTCGTCGACTAATTTTCGAATCTCTTGAGCGACCGCAATAATCGGATAAAAATGGCCTCCGGTCCCCCCACCTGTAAAAAGAATTTTCATCCCGTTAGAAGTTTTAAGTTATCGACTTATAATCTACCACTTACTTTGTTTGTCCTCACCTTACGCAC
Source organism: uncultured Candidatus Saccharibacteria bacterium (assembly GCA_964446245.1). Classification (GTDB taxonomy): domain Bacteria; phylum Patescibacteriota; class Minisyncoccia; order Phycocordibacterales; family XYD1-FULL-46-19; genus CAYUNI01. The sequence goes on along the minus strand of CAYUNI010000001.1, from coordinate 52,323 downwards.
CCGACCTTTATCTTTCCACTTCTTCTGTCAATTTTAGCATAAAAAGATATCCTCTCAAAACTTTACTCAAACAAAATTAAGACTTTTTATGTCTGGAAATATTTAGGATAATCCCCGCTTCTATTAAAACAAAAAGAAGGGAGGTCCCACCATGACTAATCAAAACAAGAGGGACACCGGTAAGAGGAATCAGACCCATCATTGCCCCCATGTTTACAAAAGCCTGAGCGGTAATCATTGTTGATAAGCCGGCCGCTAGATAACGACCGAAGAGGTCGGTCGTCGCAGAAGCAATCTTTAAGCCCCAAAGAGCAAGAACGACAAACAGAAGGACCAGGGCCGTTGAGCCAACGAAACCAAATTCTTCACTGGCGACCGCAAAAATAGAATCCCCAATTGGCTCCGGTAAATAATTAAATTTTTGAACACTTTGGCCAAAACCTCGACCAAACATTTGACCAGAACCAATAGCAATTAAAGATTGATTCAATTGCCAAGAAGCACCCTGTTTATCATGATCGGGATTTAAGAAAGTAATCAAGCGATTCATCGCATAAGGTCGGACCGTAACTATCGCTCCCAAAGCGACCACCCCCAACAAAACAACCGCTCCAAATTGCGACCAGCGCCCACCGCTAACAACAAAAATTGCCATCAACCCAGAAAAAAGCGCTAGAGAAGTACCAATATCTCTTTGCAAAACCGTGACAAGTAATCCGACCAATCCAAGCCCAAAAACAAATGGTAAGAAACCTTTTACCCAATCTCGCCAATAATCTTTGTATTGCGATACCCAAGAAGCCATAAAAATAACTCCGGCTAGTTTTAAAAAATCTGCTGGTTGAAAAGTCAGGGGCCCGAGCAAAAGCCAGCGCTTTGCCCCGCCTGCTTCCATAGCCAACCCGGGGATCAAAAGTAAAAGGTTAAGGGCAATCGCCACTAATAAAATAAACCAAGCGATTTTCTTATATCGCAGGTAAGAAATATTAGTAAAAACAACCAGCATTACCATTCCCGCCAATAAAATCAAAAATTGTTTTGAAACAACTGTCATAAAATCGGCTCCATCTTTACTCAATTGCCCCAAAGCGGCAGAAGAAAAAATAAAAAAACCAATTAAAGCAAGGATCAAGATTACCCCCAAAAAAACTCGATCTGGTTTGTAAGAAGCAAGACGACTCATAGAGGGGTCTTACCAACTAAAGTTAAAATCAAACCGATAATGGCAAAGATAATACTAATCACCCAATAGCGCATTACCACTTTATAGGCCGGCCAACCAATCGCTTCAAAATGGTGGTGTAAGGGAGCTACTTTAAAAACTTTTTTCCCGTTGCGTAATTTTTTGGACACTAATTGAATAATCACCGACAGAGAAGTAATAATCAAAGGCAAAGCAATTATCGGCAAAGTGATTACCGAATCAGTCAAAAAAGCTACTACCGTTAGGGTAGTTGTTAAGCCTAAGATTCCTGTCTCCGACATATAAAATCGAGCCGGTGGAATATTAAACCACAAAAAAGCTAATGTTCCTCCAGAAATTACCGTACACAAAGCCGAAAGATCGTATTGATGTTGAGCAAAAGCAAGAACTGCATAAGCGGAAAAGATTATGGTCATCACCCCACCAGACAAACCATCAAGGCCATCAATCACCCCACTTGAAAACAGAAATACCATCACACCAACAAACAAAGGTATAAAAAGCCAGCCAATAAAAATCTCCCCCAAGAAAGGCACGGTGACAGCATTTACTCCTAATTTAAAATAAAACCAATACGCGCCAATCATTGCCAAGACCAACACGACTAATAATCTTTGAGAAAAAGGCAGTCCCGCCTTGCGTACATCTTCTGCTGGTCTTACTTGCAAAAAATCATCCAAAAGGCCGACCAATGAACCAATCAAAAGAGTGAAGACTGGCAACCATGTTTGGTTACGACTCAAAAAATTGATTTGTTCCAATAAAGAATTAGGAAAAACTACCGGCAATAACCAAAAAATAGCCGTTGTAATCAAAACACTCGCCCAAATTATTACTCCACCCATTCGAGGGGTGCCAACCTCTTTTTCTTTATGTAATTGATTGAAAATTGGTGTTTCGCGTCCATCGGGAGTAATCTTCCCCGCCTTTTTTTTCCACATTTGATGACGATAAAGATAGTTTGCCCAAAACGGTGTTAAGAAAATACCAATAAAAAAAGCTAAGACTGTCGGGAGGAAAATTTTAAGCAATGGTATCGTCAACATAATAAATATAATTAAGTTATTAATTACTATCAGCTAAATAAGCTAAAGTTGCATTGAGTAATTTATGCATGTCACTAAAACGACCATCAAAACTCGAACCAAGGACCACCAAAGCTATCGGGCGATCAAGCCCAAGATCCGATACCACCGCCAGATTACCTCCCGCTAGATTAGTAAAGCCAGTCTTAGAAGCAATTGTCCGACCAGCCCAAGAAGCGACATAAGGATTAGTATTAGCCACTAAATGAACCTGATCGTCTAAAGATCGTAAAGTAAGCGAACGATCTTGAGTAGCCGAGAGTAAATCTCCTTGCTCAAGAGCGGCATAAGAAATAAGTTTAGCAACATCTAAAGCGCTCCCATAAGCGCCTGCTTCCCCAACGCCCACATCAAGACCTGTCTCATTATTGAATTTTAAAGAATTTAAATTTAGCTCTTTGGCTTTTTGGTTCATCAGGCTAACAAAATCCATTGTTTGGTTTAAGGAAGTCACTTCCGCTAAAGACTGCGCTCCTTTATTTGAAGAGCTTATCAAAGTGTAATTTAGTAAATCACGAAAACGCCAGCGTTCTCCATCGACGAGCCCATTATCAGCGCTATTGGTCGCTGAAGCTCGAGCAACAACGACAATCTTTCCCCCATCAACCCTTTCAGAAGACACAAGGGCGGTCATTATTTTAGTCAACGAAGCTAAAGGAAGAGCTTGATTATAGTTTTCTCCCGCCAAAACTTTTTTCGTTTTAATATCATAAACCACAAAGGATTTTGCTTCGAGCGAAACTGCTGGAAAAATTTTTGATTCTACTCGAGCAAGATTAAGATTGTTTGACACACTTGCTACCGCCGCTAATTCTTGGTTAGCTTCCCGAGAAGCCTTTTGGATTAAGGAATTACTGCCAGTATAATGAAGTCCAAAAATCACCCCACCGACAGCCAGCAAGCAAATAAAGAGATAATCAGGTTTTATTGACCAAAAACTTTTATTCATAATTAATTTTCTACACCAATCTTCTCATTTTCTTCTAAATCATTTTCACCGCCAGACGACACTCGGAAATTAGCTAATTCTTTTTTAATCGTGGCAAAATCTGGCAAATCCTCAACCCTAGATACGCCCAAATGACGCAATAAATCAAAACTCGGCCGATAAAGAAAGGCTCGAGCATCACCAGGCTTGTTTACGCGCTCAATCAAACCTCGGACCAACATATTTCGCAAAATAAAAGAAGAATTGACCCCACGAATATAATCAATCTCGGCCCGAGAAACAGGTCCTTCATACAAAATGATAGCCAAAGTCTCAAGACCAGCCTTACCTAAGTCACGACTAAGCTCCTCTTTAATTAATTTCTCAATAATTTCACTCGCCTCTGGCGCTGTCCCCAAGAGATAATTGCCATCTTTAGTCAATAAAACCACCCCGCGCGCGGTCAATGAAGATTCGAGATTGGTCAAAGCTTGAGCTACAGCCTCTTCTTTAGCGGAAAGCATTTCAGCTAATTTAGACAAGCCAACCGGCTCGCTTTTATAAAACAAAATTGCTTCTAGGGCCTGCTCGAGATTCATATTGCTAACAGTATAAATAATTTTTCCCAAAATTCAAAGGAAAAGGCCTAGGATAGACACCCTAAGCCTTTTTATTCTTCTGTGAGAGAGGTAACTCTCATTCCTGCTTACTCTCTTCTATCCAGCAAAAAAGTTTCTCCAACTTTTCATCCGCCAAACGCCAAGCTTCCTCCTCGTTAAGACCCAAATTCATCACCAACCATCTCCTCTCAAAGGCGAGAAGAGACTCCCTTTCTACGGTAATAGGCATATAACACCCCTCCCATTTTTTCCACCAAGTTTCTAATATCCGATTAGATACTAACTCAAAAACTATTTTGAAGCAACTCCTCAAAATTTCTAAACATATCTCGGGACATCAGCCATCTTAGTTTCTAGATCAATTTCTCCAAAATGATTATCTTGACGGACATCAATCATCCCTTGTTTTACCAGCTCAAGCATACCTAAAAAGCTGACGATTACATTTACCTTTTCGTGTCGTCTTTCGCCAACATACTCGCTAAAACGCATTTTTAAATTATTACTCACCCGCTTAGTCAAATCTTCAATTACTTCCTCTAGACTGATAATTTTCCGCACTACAATTTCTGGTAATTTTTCTACCTTCGGTAAATTTTTCAACACCGTTTTGACCGCCAAAACAAGATTAGGGATAGTCGCATCTTTCGCCGGTGCAAAGACAATCGGTCGCTGACCAACCCCTTCTCGCTCGAAGATTATTCGCCGGCCGAAGAGGCCTGACAAATCACGTCCCAATTCACGCACCCGCTCATAGTGTTTCAAGCGACGCTCTAAATCTTCGACACTTGCCTCTTCGGCCGGTGTAAGCTCCAAAGTTGGTAAAAGAGAAATCGACTTTATCAACACCAGTGTCGAAGCGACCAACAAAAAATTGGCTATTTCCGACTTAGGCATATCGCGATGATCTTGTAAATAGTTTAAGAAGTCATCAGCTACTTGCGCTAAAGCCACTTGGCTTATGTGAAGCTTGTGCTTTTCAATCAGAGTCAACAAGACATCAAGTGGTCCCTCGAATTCTCCGACTTTTACTTTAAAATCGCCGGCCATAAAATTTTATTTTGACAAAAGTTGATCAATACGATTAAGATCGCGCGGGAAGAGGGTGGCTTCTTTGACATTATCAAGGCCAAGCAATTTGGCCGTCAAGCGCTCTAAACCAAGCCCTAGTCCTCCATGCGGAGGCATGCCATATTTAAACGCTTGAAGATAAAAAGAAAAAGCTTCTGGGTCCATCCCCCGCCCAGTCAAAGAAGCGACCAATTGATCATAATCATGAATACGCTGAGAGCCGGTAGTAATCTCGACTCCACGAAAAAGCAAATCGAAGCCCGCCGCAAACTCTGGATTATTAGGATCAGGCATTGTATAAAAAGGTCTCTTTGCTAAAGGAAAATTGGTAATGAAAATAAAATCTGAACCGAGTTTTGTCTTGGCATAATCGCAAAGCCAGCGTTCGTGCTGAGGCTCAAGATCTGGCTCTTTAGTACAGTCTTCGCCCGTCTCGGCGGTAATCAATTCCTGCGCCTCACGCAAAGATAGTCGAGGAATTTCTTTAGGTACTTCCGGAATAATCGCTCCCAAAGAAACAAAATCCGCTTCATGTTTTTCTTTTATTTTTTCAATAATGAAAGCCAACAAACGATTTTCCATCGTCATAATATCGCCAAAACCATCGATAAACCCCATCTCCAAATCAAGACTAGTGTATTCATTTAGGTGTCGAGTGGTGCTATGCTTCTCTGCTCGGTACACATTACCCGCCGCAAACACTCGTTCGAAAATCCCAACCATAATCTGCTTATATAATTGTGGACTTTGCCCCAGATGGGCAACATGACCAAAATATTCAACATTAAAAGAATTCGCTCCCCCCTCAGCATCATCACCAATCAACTTAGGCGCTTGGAATTCTGTAAAATTTTCTTTTATTAAAAATTCGCGGAAGGCGCTAATGATTGTCGCTTGAATAGCAAAAATCTTTCGGCTCCGCTCTCGACGCAAAGTCAAAGGCAAATTGTCCAAATAGGTATCGAGATTAAGCTCCGCCTCTTTATCAAAAGGCAGTTCTTTCGCTTGACCCAAAATTTCAACCGACAAAATCTCAATTTCCAGATCGCCGTTTTGCTCACCCACTTTAACCATTTTTTCTGGTCGCTGATTCACTTTACCAGTCACCGCTACCACCCACTCCGATCGAATATCGGCCACTGAATCAGTCAAGGCTTGATTGCCCGGCAAGACCACCATTTGCACTCGGCCAAATTTATCGCGCAAATCAAAGAAAACTAATTTCCCATGATCGCGACGAACATCCACCCAGCCAGCGACTTTTACTTCTTGACCAATATAATCATGTAGTTGATTTAAATAAATTCGATCAGACATAAATTTTTTATTAAATTTTAATTTTTATTCTAACCCCACCCTTTCTCGAACCAAAGCCATTTTAGCTTCCGCTATGGCTTTTGCCTTTTCTGCTCCCTCGGCCAAAATCTTTTTTACTCGGTCTGGATTAGAAGCGAATTGTTCTCGCTTCTCTCGTAGAGGCCCGATAAAAGCAATCAGATTGGCTAAAAGGACATCTTTGCTCTCCTTATAACCAATCCCTCCTTCGAGGTAGCGCCGACGAAGCTCGGGCAAGTCCTTCTGACTGACTAATTTATGCAGAGCAAAAACATTACAAGCCTCTGGATCTTTACTTTCCTCTACTCCCTTCGAATCAGTGACAATACTCGCCACTAATTTTTTCAATTCTTCATCGCTCGCAAAAAGCGGAATATGATTACCATAACTCTTACTCATTTTGCGTCCATCTAAACCGGGGACCGTCATCACTTCATTCAAAATCAAAGCTTCAGGCAACTTAAAAGTCTCACCATAATGAAAATTAAATTTTTCCGCCATATCGCGAGCATATTCGACATGCTGTTTTTGATCCTGGCCGACCGGCACCAAATCAGCATCATAGAGTAAGATATCTGCCGCCATCAGAAGCGGATAATCAAACAGTCCAACCGTGGCCTCTTTGCCATTAGCAATCGCGTCCTTGAAAGCATGCGCGCGAGAAAGATAGGGCACTGTCGCCAAACAATTAAAAATCCAATTAAGCTGAGTATGTTCTAAAATATCTGATTGTTTGAAAAGGATAGTCCGCGCTGGATCAAGACCAACCGCCAGATAGTCAATCGCTAAGTCTAAGCTATCAGCACGCAAATCTTTAGCCTCACGAACAGTGGTCAAAGCATGCAAATCAGCTAAAAAAATATAGCTTAAATATTCATCTTGACGCTCGATCATCTGACGCATTGCGCCAAAATAATTACCTAAATGAGGTCGCCCCGTCGGCTTGATACCAGAGACGATAATTTTTGAATCATTATTATCCTTAGCCATAATATACCTATCTTACACGATAGCTCGCTTTTTGGCTATGGTTTTTAAAACAACAAATTAGTCTCTCTAATCATCAATAAAAAGGCCGACGCGCGCACGCCGGCCTCCAGATTCTGAGTCCTTCAGATCAAGCTCGAATCAAGCGTCCCTCGGTGTCTTCTGGGGTGACCTTCATCACGAGAATCTGACCATTAGGCCGGACCGCTCGCCTTTCAAGAGTGATTGGATTGATTCCAGTAATCTTGACGAACTCCGCCTCCCAAGCAACTCCCCCACGCTCACCTCGGAGGCCATAACGCCAGACCAATTTACCAGCGATCCGCTTTTGTTCTCGCACAACATAAGTCCCATCGAGACCTCGCGACGAAACATTACCCCGACCAAATCGCTCAATCAAAACATTGCGATTTTTGTCCGACATGATTCGATACTCCTCTTGGTTTACTTGTTAAAGACCCAATCATCGTTCCAAACAAAAGCCCCACCGAGGTGGTGGAGCTAGCTTTTGAGTATTAGTTTTCTGATTATGGCTCTGGCTACTACTCACAAGTTAGATCCCCACCCAAGCGGGTAAGAAGAAGGAGACCTAACAAATTTAACGCGCCAAACATCATATAATTAAAATACACCCAAACTAATTTTTTTACAAATCCTCTGCAATTTCTCCCCAAAAACTTACCTTTGTTTCAATTCCTGACGGCCCTTATTATTTATATTCGATTAGGCAAACACCCACAAAAATATCAGGGCAGCAACGATGATTCGGTAATAGCCGAAGGCGGTGAAGTCGTGTGTTTGAACAAAACGGAGAAAAAATTTGACCGTGACATAAGCCACAGCAAACGAAGCAACAAAACCGACAGCTAAATTACCAAAATCAGCCGAAGAAAAAGCCGACGCATTTTTTAACAAATCATAACCCGTCGCGGCGAGCATGGTAGGAATCGCCAACAAAAAAGAAAACTCCACAATCGTTGCTCGTGATAGGCCCATCAGCAAGCCACCAATAATAGTCGCTCCCGAACGCGACACCCCGGGGATGATTGCTAATGATTGGATAATACCAATAGTGAAAGATTGTCGATAAGTGAGAGATTGAGAATTCACCGACTGAATCGAGGCCGAAGCGCCAGCCGACCACGCTCTTTTCGCCAACCATTTTTCCAAAGCGATAATAATCAAACCGCCAACAAAAAGCGCGCCAATTGTCACCAGTAGGTTATCGGCTAAGTATTGTTTAAAAAGTTTATACAGGGCAAAACCAATCACCCCCGTCGGCAAAAAAGCCACCAAAACTTTCTGCCACACTCCCCGTTCCACCAAAAACTTTCGCCAATAAATCAAAGCGACAGCGCCAATCGCCCCGAGCTGAATTGCAATATCAAAACTTTTAAGAAAATTAGTCGAGTCTAACCCAAGCAATTTCGACACAATAATCAAATGCCCGGTAGAAGACACGGGCAAAAATTCGGTTAAACCCTCCACCACCCCCAAAATTAGGGCTTGAAAAATATCCATTAGAGCTATTATAGCACAAACCAACGAGACAGGAGAAAAAGTCTTAATCCTAAAACATCTCAAAATTTAAATTGAAAAGAATTTTTAATTTTGCATTTTTAATTTTGAGTTTATAATTAAAATATGTTAACTCAAACTATCAAACGAGACCAAAAAAATACCCAAAAAGTTACCGGTCTCCATGCTGGCATTTGGGGTGATTTTTCACCCATTTCGGGCAATGTAAGCCGTTTGTATGGCAATCTCGACCTCAACCATATCCGAGGTGATGTCGGTGGGATTTCAGGCCAATTAAACGCCCTTCTCGGTGATGTAAGCAAGATTACGGGCGATATTTCCAACATTCGTGGTGATGTCTCAAAGCTTTCTGGTGATGTCAGTAATATTACCGGGGATATCAGTGGCTTAATAGGCGATGTCTCCCATCTCTCGGGGGATGTGACAAATCTACGAGGCGACATAAGCCGACTCTCTGGCTCAATCTCCGACCTCTTAGGCGATGCTAGCAATATTGTCGGTGATGCCTCAAATATCTCTGGCAATGTGACAAAAATTCAAGGCGATGTCACCAATATCTCCGGGCTTGTCACCAACATCTCTGGTGATGTAAGCAAACTTCGTGGCGATATGACTATCTTTGAAGGAAAAATCGACGAGCAAACAAAATAAAAGATATTAAAAACAAAAAATCTTACCTTAGAATAATCCGGGGTCAGATTTTTTGATTTCTCTTAAGACTTTATCAACAAAGCCAGCACGACCACCACAAAGATTACAACTATTTGTCCTAAAATCCCTAACACTGGCTGGTCATTAAGACGCCAAGGAGAATGCATAAAGGTTATGTGAAATTTTTGCAGCCAAACTAAAGGCGAGAACCAGCGCATTTTCATATAGGCAAATTGCAAAAAATCTGGCAATGTCGCGCCAAGAATTCCGGCTCCAAGTAAATGCCAATCGACCCCCTGCCACCAACCAAATACAACCAAAGCAATCACCGACCCAAGCAATAAATCAAAACCTATTTTTACAAGGTCACCGATAAAATTTAACCCCAAAATCAAATCATTATTTAAACTATTGTTGGGATCTTTTCGGGCGGAGGCTAATTTATAATCCCAATGCGGGATAGCGTCTAAAACAAAGTGGCTCGCAAAAGCCAATACCCCACCAACAAGTGGGTTAGGAGCGAGGACCGCAAGGGAAGCGCCGACAACAGCATGAGTCGCTAAGGTCATAAAAATTTAAAGGTTAAATAAGATTTTATTAATAAGGGAATTCCGTTCGCAATTCATCCGAGCGAACAAAGTCTCCCGCCACCGCGCCAAAAGTATATTTGACACCATTGAGGGTAATTTCTGCCCCACCAACCTGCGGATTATTTTTAGGCTCAGAAACTCCAAATCCCAAATTGAAAATTGTCGCTAAGATTTCTGGTCGATTAGAAATATCAAATCCGGCTCTCGTCCACTCCGCCATTATTTGTTTCAAAAAGAGTGCCGTGTAGAGATAAGAATAATAATGATTATGTTCATCGATTAAACGCTCGACCCGTTCCTGATTGATATTGTCCGTCTTAAAAGATAATTTTTGTTCAAAATCTGGTCCAAGATAATAAGTAGAGGAAGCGTTGCGTAAATGATTTTCAATCGCTTTGGCGGTGTCTTCTTTTATCCCAGTAATTCCAAGGGAAAATTGCGACTGCACTGCCAAAATCGAAAGCGGAGCAAAGACTTGCTTAAACAATTCTCGCTCTGAAGTATAAAGTCTCAATTGCTCACCGATAATAATCGAGACGATCAATCGCGCTGGGACTCCGGTCTCATCAGCTACCTGTCGAATCAAAACTTGATCTTTTTGCAAGGCTGATTTTAAAGTGAGCCATTCCGGCGCCGTCGACCAAGCCAATGCTTGCCCCGATTGTCGATCCAAGCCTCCGATTGTCGCTTCTTTAAAATATCTTGTTCGTGGGTCGACGGCGCCGGGAACCCGTGTCAAACCCAGACGCTGGGCCACGAATACCAAAGTCAAACCAAACCCAAACAGAGCGAAAATTACCACCACTATCTTTAGAACCATTGGTATTGTTTTAGATCCCTTCATCAGCTAATTCTTCGATTAATTTTTTAGCTTTGCGTGAAAGTGAGGCTGGAAGCTGGACCTTCACCTTTACCAAGAGATCACCTCGCCTTCCTCCCCGTTCTGGCACCCCCTTACCCTTGAGACGAAGCCAATCACCATTATTCGTCCCCGCTGGAATTTTTAATTTGATATCGCCTTCTAGAGTCGAGAGACTTCTTTCTCCCCCCAACAAAGCTTCTGACAATTTAATCTTAATTTCCGTCTGAAGATTCCAACCATCCCGTTGCCAATTTTTATCTCTCTCAACATGAACCTTTATATACAAATCACCTGGCACCCCAGAAGCAATCGCTTCTCCTTGGCCAGACATTCGGACCATCTCACCATTCTCAATACCCGCCGGAATTTTAAGTGAAATTTCTTCATTCTTTTTCAAAACACCCAACCCGCTACAATTTGCGCACTTTTTCTCTGGCACTTTACCGCTACCATGACAAGTCTCGCAAGTCTTAACCGTAGAAAAAGACCCGAGAATAGATCGCTTGACCTCATGAATCTTACCTTTCCCCTGACAGGTGGAGCAATCTTTCATCGATGAACCCCTCTCAGCTCCCGTCCCTCCACACACATCACAAAGTCCTTGTTTGTGTAAAAGAATTTTTCGTTCGGTACCGAAAACGGCTTCGGAAAAAGTAATCTGAATATCCACCGAAATATCTCGCCCTCGACGCGGACCTCGCCCCTGCCCACCAAAAAAGTCTCCGAATAAATCACCGAGGTCAAATTCGAAACCACCATTGCCAGCATTTTGGAATCCAGAAAAATCGAAACCGCCAAAGCCTGACCCACCACCCATTCCGGCCTCGCCAAATTGATCATATTGCGCCCGTTTGGCATCATCAGAAAGAACTTGAAAAGCCTCACTCGCCTCTTTAAATTTTGCCTCATCTCCCCCCTTGTCTGGGTGATGTTTGTGGGCTAATTTACGAAAAGCTTTTTTGATTTCTTCTTTTGACGCTTTTTTGTCAACACCTAAAATTTTATAATAGTCTTTCATAAATATTCGATACTAAAGATGCGGAGATTAAAATTTCTTCTTTCAGAATAAAGGCATTATATCACCAGAAAGGTAAAGGGGCAAAGCGCGGGGGTGATGAGTCACCCCCGCGCTTCCTCTTTTTTATAACTATTCCGTTTCGACATCTTTTATATTCTCACCACCACTAGCGGTATCATCTTTCTTTTCTCCTTCAGTCGTCTCAGCACTAGTCTGATTTTCACTACCCGTTTTCATCATCGCTTCACCAATCTTCTGCATTGAAAGAGATAAGTCTTGGGTCGCTTTGTCGAGTGAGCTTTTATCACCCGTCTCCCGAACAGCTTTGACCGCACCAATCTTCGCCGTCACATCATCTTTGATTTCCTGACTCACCTTATCGCCGGCCTCTCGCAAGGCTTTTTCGGCGGTATAGACCAACTGGTCGGCATTGTTGCGCAATTCGACTAATTCTTTCTTTTGTTTATCTTCCTCGGCGTGCAATTCGGCATCCTTTTTCATTCGCTCAATATCCTCTTTTGATAGACTAGTCTTAGCTTCAATTCGGATTGATTGTTCTTTTCCACTCGCTTTATCTTTCGCTTTCACTGATAAAATACCGTTAGCATCAATATCAAAAGCTACTTCGATTTGTGGCATACCACGTGGTGCTGGCGGAATCCCATCGAGGATAAAACGACCCAAACTTTTATTATCGCTTGCCATTTCTCGTTCTCCCTGGACAATATGGATCTCTACTGATGTTTGATTATCAGCCGCCGTTGAAAAAATCTGACTACGAGAAGTTGGGATAGTTGTATTACGTTCAATGATTTTTGTCGCCACTCCACCCATGGTTTCGATCCCCATTGATAATGGTGTCACATCCAACAACAAGACATCTTTAACATCACCCTGGAAAATACCCGCTTGGACCGCAGCGCCGATAGCGACGACTTCATCTGGATTGATCGTTCGATTCGGCTCTTTACCAAACATTTTCTTTACCGCTTCGACAATTGCTGGCATTCGGGTCTGACCACCGACCAAAATAATCTCATCAATCTCTCCCACGGAAAGTCCGGAGGCTGCCAAAGCACGCTGGGTGATTTCGATCGAGCGATTGATATACTCACTAGCCAATTCTTCTAGGGTTGAACGAGACATTTTTAATAACAAGTGCCGTGGACCAGAAGAATCAGACGAAATAAAGGGAATATTAATCTCAGTCTCCATTACCGTCGAAAGCTCATGCTTGGCCTTTTCTGCGGCCTCTTTTAGGCGCTGTAAAGCCAGCTCATCTTTTGTCACATCTAAGCCACTTTCCTTTTTAAATTCATCCGCAATCCATTGAATTATTTTTTGGTCAATATCTTCACCACCCATATGCGAATCACCATCGGTTGATTTGACTTGAATACTCTGTTCACCTTCTTCGCCAGTAATCTCTAGGACCGAAACATCAAAGGTCCCTCCGCCAAAGTCGTATACCACCACCTGTTCATCTTTCTTTTTGTTCAAACCATAAGCCAAAGCGGCAGCAGTCGGCTCATTGATAATACGGCGGACTTTAAAGCCGGCGATTTCTCCAGCGTCCTTGGTTGCTTTTCGCTGAGAGTCATCAAAATAAGCCGGTACCGTGATTACCACTTCTTCAATTTTTTCTCCTAATTTTGCTTCAGCGTCTTTCTTTAATTTTTGTAAAATCATCGCCGAAACTTCTTCTGGTCGGTAAGATTTGTCCCCCATCTTCACCTTCACTCCACCATCTTCGGCCTGATCAATTTCAAACGGGACTAAATTTTTATCTTTCTGGACATTAGGGTCAGTAAACTTGTGGCCCATTAAACGCTTAATACCAAAAACAGTATTTTTCGGATTAGTAATCGCTTGACGCTTAGCTAAAAGACCAACCAATCTTTCTCCCGCCTTAGAGATGGCAACAATCGAAGGTGTAGTCCGAACCCCCTCAGTATTCTCAATGATTTTCGGTTCCCCTCCTTCGACAAAAGCCATTGCGGAATTAGTCGTACCCAAATCAATACCTAAAATTTTTGCCATATTATTATTTTACAATTTAATTCTAATAATTTTTTATTAATTTAAAACTCCCTCTGTTCCCACTTTTACTTGCGCTGGACGCAAGACTTTGCCGTTTAGTATATAACCTTTTTTAACTACTTCAAGCACTCGACCAACCTGTTCGGAAGAAGTGGGCGAATTGGCAATCGCCTCTTCTTGGCTAGGGTCAAAAACTTCCCCCAATCGATTTATAACCAAAAGACCATTATTAGACAAGAGGACTTGCAACTGATTGTAAATATATTCTATCCCTTGTCGCCAATTCTCTGGTGCTGTCTGCCACGCTTCCTTATTGGCAAAAGCCATTTCAAAATTATCAGCCAAACTAATCAAATCAAACAAAAGATCAGCTTTAGCAAATTTAATCCAATCTTCTTTTGCTTTTTCGGTTTCCTTTTTAAGGTTCAAATAGTCTGCCCTTGCCCTCTGCCAACCAGCCAAATATTCAGCTCGTTCGGATTGGCATTCCTTATAGTCTTGCCGAAGTTTTTTAAATTTTGCTTGTAGTTTGGCCGGATCAGAAGAAAATTCATCGGATACTTCTTCTTCAAAAACAACTTCATCTTTATCGTCCAAATTCTTTTTATCGTTTATGTTTTCATCAGACATAGAACAAAAAGGTTAAATTCTATTAACATAAATAATCGACTTTTAATTATTCGCCTCGTGAACTTCGACCAATTGTCGCAAAACGGTAAGCGATAGTTGTGCCATCAGGATTTTTCTCTTGCAGATTAGTGTTAGCAATAAATTCTCGACTGCCACTATCATTATATAAAACAAGATAGTAATTCTGACCACTCTCCATCGGCCTCATTAGGGTAAAAGAAAAATTCTGATATTCCCCCGGCTTGAGCAACCCAGCACCAAGAATAGTCGAGGCAATTGTTTCCTCTTTTTCATCGTGGACAGCAAGCCAAATCGATTTACTCGTTTTGATTTTGTTAATAGTCACCACTTCTCCTACTGGCTGATTGCCAATTTCCAAACTATAGATATCTTCGGTATCAACCCCTTTATCCAAGACAATCGTCTTACTCGGAGCAATAGCTGGTCCAGCGCTTTGCCAATAAATAATAAAAATAACCAAAAATCCAACCGCGAGCACGATCCACCATTTAAATTTATTCCAAAAAATCATCATAATCAGGCTTATTTTAACAATTTATGCTATTTAGTCAACTTGCCATTTCCCATAGGACTATTGGGAATTTAATAGATAGATGGAATTAATTTGACATTGTTATACTTTAGATGTACAATCAAATTTAGAATTGAAAACCAAGCCAACAAGAAAGGAGTTTCCCGTCGTGCAAAAAGTAAAGATTTATTTCGTTTTTTCTAGCGAACCAGGGCATAATGCATCGCCAGTCAGCCTGGCAATTCAACATGTCATCAAAACACTGGTTCCAGAGTCATTAGAGATTGTCGATTCGGCCGAAAAAGCTGACTTGATAATCTCCGACAATGCAAAAATGGTCGCTCAAGACTGGGACAAAAACAAAAGATATGTCTTTGTCTCACTCAAAGAAGTGCCCAACTTGCCTCAAAACGCCAGTTGGATAAGTCCTCTGGAGGTGGTGAAGCATCTTCTGTGTTTAATCCCCCAGATGGCAGAAACACTCCCGACCAAAAAAGATATTGAATCTCCAACTCGCGACACCCCAAGGAAACCAGCCGCAACTAGCGCAAAAAAAGTTTTGGTGGTCGATGATTCGCCCGCCAACATCATTTCCGCGCTGGAAACAATCCCCACCGAAGAATACTCTGTGGAGACGGCTTCGAGCTACGAGGAAGCGATAGAAATCTTGAGTCAGAAATATTTCGACTTTGTTCTGACCGATCTCCATCTCCCTATGTCTCCGTTAATGTTGTCGGATAAGGCTTTCCGGCTTGGGGAGCTGGTACCCTATGGGTTGATGATCCTTCTCGCTTCTATCAGACAAGGGGTGAAAAAAATCGCCGTAGTGACAGATCTTAGTCACCATGACGACGCCTTCAGCGCAAGCTTTGATCACTTCGTCGGCGAACCAATTATCGCTGGTGAAGTGAGAATCGAGCTGCTTCGGGCACACCTCCGCCCCGACAAATCAAAGGATTGGAGTATCGCCCTGAAGAAACTCCTGTCCTGACTCCTGACACCCCAATCACAAAAGCCCCAACGCTTGTGGTTGGGGCTTTTGTTTTAAATATTATCGTTTACTCCACTGTGGACTCTTACGCGCCTTCTTTAAACCGAATTTGCGTCTTTCTTTCATTCGAGAATCTCGGGTCAATAATTTTGCTTTCTTAAAAACTGGTCGCAGGTCAGAATCAAGCTTACTGCAAGCACGAGCTAAGCCATGGCTCACCGCTTCCGCCTGTGAGTGGATACCGCCACCCTTCACCTTCACGGTGACCAAAAGAGTCGGTACTTTTTCCTCTAATTTCAAGGCATTCTCTAAAATCAATTGCATTTCTTTAGTAGGAAAATAATCTTTGTAGTTTTGATCATTGACGGTCAAAGAAGCCTTTGTTGCCTTGGAAACGCGGACTCGGGCCACCGAAGTTTTGCGACGACCAACCGCTTCAACAAAACTCTTTTCGCTAGTTTTTTTAGTTTCTGCCATAAATATATCTCTATTCGCTAATCTCTAAATTTTTAAGCATAGGGGTACGCAGACGATTATCAGGAAGCATGCCGTGGACTGCTCGACGAATCAATTCACCATAACCATGTTTCTTGGCAACAGTCTCAAGATTAGGGTTCTTGGCATTTCCCGAATAACCAGTGTGTCGGAAATAAGTTTTTTGTTCCGCCTTAGCGCCAGTAATCTTCATCTTGCTCGCGTTGACGATTAAAACCTTATTACCAGAAAGTAAATTGGGGCGAAAATCTGATTCATTTTTGCCACGCAAAATCTTTGCCACCTCACTAGCAATTCGCCCCAAAGCTTTGTCTGTCGCATCAATTGTAAATTCTTTAGTCGTCATAATTATTCTTGAACAAATTCAATAATCGCCATTTTGCTACCATCGCCCAAGCGAGGAGCTAATTTGATAATCCTAGTATATCCGCCTGCTCGCTTAGCATAACGCGGACCAATCACCTCAAACAATTTCTTTAAACGAGCTGGTCCACCCAAGCGCTCGGCCAACAAACGGCGATTAGCGACAGAATCAACTTTCGCTCTGGTCACCATTTTTTCGATAATTGGTCGCAAAGACTTAGCCTTAGCCTCAGTGGTTTTAATTTTTTCTCGCAAAATTAAACTACCGACCAAAGTCCTCATAAGAGCCAGGCGTTGGCCTGATTCGCGGTTAAATTTTCTAGTTTTATCGTGATGCCTCATAATGCTTTATTTACAATTTCTTACTTTAGCACAATTCCAAAATTACTCAATGCCCTCTTAATTTCTTGAATACCTTTTTCGCCCAAGCCAGCTATTTCCAACAAATCATCTTCTTTCTTTCGAGACAGACCACCGACAGTCCGGATACTAGCCGCCGCTAAAGCTTTTTGAGTACGAGCAGACAAATTAAGATCCTCGATTCTTGTCTTTAGGACTTCTTCATCCGCCTTAGAGCTATCTTCTTTTTCTTCTTCGACGCTAGCGCTCTCAGAAAACTTTTCTTCGTCTTCTATCTCTTTAAAACCAACAATGGCTTTCAACTGATTAATCATTATTTCAATAGAACGTTCCAAAGCCTCTCGAGGCGATATCGAACCATCGGTTTCTAGGTGCAAGCGTAATTTATTAAAATCTGTACGATTGCCAACACGAGAGTTTTCTACCTCATAACTTACTCGGCGAACAGGAGTGAAAATAGCATCCAAAGCAATCAATCCAATATCTACTTTTTCTTTTTGCAAAGTCTCTTTAGGGACATAGCCTAAACCTTTTTCCAAGAAAACCTCCATATCCAACTCGGCATTTTTATCTGTCAGAGTAGCAATATGTTGATCTTTATTGATTACCTCGACTTGACCAGAGGCATCGAAATCTCCCGCTGTCACCACTTTAGACCCTTTGACTTTCAAACGAATAGACTGTGGTTCATCACCGACAACCTTAAAACGGATTCGCTTTAAGTTTAGAATAATTGTGACGACATCTTCTTTGATGTGGTCAATGGTCGAAAACTCATGGCTTACGCCATCGATTTTGACCGAAGTCACCGCGAAGCCCGGCAAGGACGACAAAATGATTCGGCGCAAAGAATTGCCCAAAGTGTGCCCATAGCCAGGGTAGAGACCATCAATCTCATAGACACCAGCGAAAGCATCTTCGCTAATGATCAAGGGCTTGGAAGGCAAGATGATATTGGTTGCAGACATATTTACGACGTTTTAAATGTTAATAAAATTAAGCTTGCTTAAGCCTAAAAAACAATGAATAAAAATAAATTAAACGCGACTGTAATATTCCAAAATTACTCCAAAATTAATATTAGACTCTCGTCCAGCCGTTGGCTCACCCTTGACTACTCCCTGATTTTTTTCTAAATCATAAGATAACCAATCCATACTCTGTTGAGTAGCCAAACGCTCAATCAAATTTCTAAAAACACCATTTTCTCGACTCTGTGGTCTGATAGAGACAATATCACCAGTTCGAACTTCATATGAGGGAATAAGAACTCGACGACCATTAACCATAATATGACCATGAGAAACTACCTGACGGGCAAACAACCGAGAAGGAACCAAACCTAAACGAAAGACAACATTATCAAGACGCTTTTCTAGCTGTTGGTAGAGGGAAACCGCCGGAGTCGTTCCTTTCATCACTCGCGCTTTCTTTACATAATTAGAAAACTGCTTCTCGGAAACAACATAGGTATAACGCGCCTTTTGTTTTTCAAGCAATTGGGAACCATATTCTGTCACGTTTTTACGACCGCGTTTACCAGAAGTTTTTTTGACAGCGCCCGAAACCGTAAACTTGGTAGTTTGAGTTTTAGGAAAAATTCTTTCTCCCAATCGACGGCTGATTTTATATTGTGGTCCGATCTTCATAATCTAATTTAAAACGTTTGGTAATTTCTAAATATTAAACTCGACGAGGCTTAGGGGCTTTAGGTCCATTAAATGGCACTGGGGTCTTATCTTTAATTGAATTAATAACAATCCCCTTAGCAGTAAAAGCGCGAATTGCCGACTCTCGGCCAGAACCAACACCCTTAACTAAAACATCAATCTCTTTTACCCCCATCGCTAAGGCTCGATCAGCCAAAAGCTCGCCTACCTTGCCAGCAGCAAAAGGAGTCCCCTTCTTGGATCCTTTAAAACCCAACGACCCGCTAGAAGACCAAGTAAAAACTCGACCTTCCTTATCCGCTAAAGCAACATAGGTGTTGTTGTAAGTAGCATTAATCGCCAAGACTCCATGGTCAAGCTTTTTCTTAGACGAACGACCAGACGACTTGCCTCGCAAGCCTTCTCCTTCTTGTCCACTTTTTTTAATTACTCGTTTCTTTCCCATATTTATAGTTTTCCTTAGATTACTTCTTATCTACCTTCTTTTTACCGGAAGCCATGGTCTTGCGGACATTTCCTCGGCGAGTGCGGGAGTTAGTCTTAGAGCGCTGACCACGAGCCGGTAAAGATCGAGCATGGCGCGAGCCACGATAGCTTTTAATATCTTTCAAGCGCTTTATATTTCCAGAAACTTCTCGTTTCAAATCACCTTCAATCCGCAAGGTCTCGATAATTTTTCGAATTTGATTTTCTTCCTCTGCGCTTAAATCTTTAGCCTTACGTCCAAAATCAATCTCGGCTTCAGCTAAAATCTTTTTAGCAAGAGGACGACCAATACCATAAATCGCCGTCAGGGCGATTTCCAGTCTTTTTTCGTCAGGAATAGTGATACCAGTAATTCTCATATTTATGCTTGCTTTTGCTTATGGCGCGGTTTATTTTTGCAAACAATATAAAGATGGCCTCGTCTTTTGACCATTTTACATTGATTACAGCGCTTTTTAATAGTTGACCTTATTTTCATAAAAAATTAAAACTGGGCGATACGATTAAAATCGCCTAGTTATCCTACCCTTACCTCCGTACTCATCGAGAACCAATTCGACTCGATCTCCCACCAGTACCCTGATTCGATGCAAACGCATCTTGCCAGAAAGATAGGCTAGGATCTCTTTGCCCGGCGCTAACTCTACCCGAAACAAAGTATTCGGCAAGGCTTCAACAACCACACCAGAAGCGCTAGGCGCCTCCTTGCCGTTGTGTCTGTCTTGTTGTTGGTTAACTGCCATTGATACCCGCTGTATATTAACAAAATTAATGACTAAAAGTCAAGTACTTTTTCCCCTTTTCCTTTAAGACTCAATATTTTCGACAATCTCGATCTTTTCGGTGTCCGAAGGAAAACTCAACGCCCAAACTGGCGAAACCTTAGCAAGGACTTTTTCGATTGCTGGAAAAGAAGCAAAAATCGCCTGATTGTCTTTCTTTGAGGTGCCAGCTAGCTTATTTTTCAACATATTTTGGTCGAAAGTCCAAATTACCGGTGCGACACCATCTAGCCCAAAACTTATTGTCTCCACTTGATCTAAACTTATCACATCTTTATTTTGTAAGCTAAAACGAAGTTTATTGGCATCTCTAATCAAAACAGGAGAACCATCATAATTAGGAATCAACTTCTCTGCAAAAAACTGCCCGAACCTACTTTGATCAAAGATTATTGCTGAAGCTCGACCCTTCAAGATAAGGAGAGCCTTATCTGCTGGCAAATTGCCTTCTGCTCCTGCTGGCATTTCTTCAAAAGTGACCTTGATCGCATCTGGAAATAGAATCGAGCTAGTAGAAACCTCTGACTTTAATTTTTCAGTTAATTTGGTGACGAGTTCCTTTTCTAGTGCCATTCGATTAGCTTCGATATCTTGGGGACTAATTTTCTTCGCCAGTCCAACGAAACCGCCCGCCATCTCCGTCTTAGAACGAGCAAAGACTGTCTTAAACTTCGGGCTCCCAGCAAAACCAGGGATAGTAAAATCGGTCAGCTTGCCATTATATTCGGGACCAGCCTTATCAGCAGTGACCGATACTTCTAAGGTCCCTGGGGTTATATCCGAACCATTTTTTACCCCAGCAGGAATCTTAACTGGTTCGGTAATACGGTATACTCGACCATCAGCAGATTGAAATCTGGTAGTCGCCACCAATGATTGAGCTGTTAAATTTTGGTTATAGATAATTATTCGCCCAGTAGCTTTTTTCTCTACCTTTTCGGTCCCACTAGCCGGCACTTCTTTTTGGGCTAAAGCTTCAATACCAGAAATAGTATTAAATTCTAAAGCTGAGGACGATGCCGTAATGCCACTTTTTATACCAGAAAAAGAACCACTAAAAGTAAGCTGGCCATGGCGAGGAGTCACCTTCACGACAGCCGAAGAAAAATAGCTAGCATAAACTACCATTCCCAAGCCCAAAACCACTACCCCCGCGACAATCCCGATCAGCCAGCCAAACCGACGCCGACGCCCCGGATTCACCATTTCATAATCAAATCCCCCTCGAATCCTCGTCGGAGTAGGTGAAAAATCATCCTCCGCCACTTCTTCGTTCGTCTGTCGCAAAAAGCTATTATCAGTTGGATTTTTTTCATGATCTGGGAAAATATCTCGCAAACTTTTTTTAGGCTTTATATCACTCATTTTTTTATTTTGAAAATTAAATTAATAGGTTTTTACCAACTCTCACTATTGTACCACATTTTAGATCGATAAAAAAGCGCTTCCACCTGTAAAAATGGGCATAAGTTTTTAGTTAAAGCGCTAGGTGAATTAGGCAATAAGACTTTTTCTAAAGATTCGATTTTAAAAATTTGCCCACCCAGCAAAAAACGGCTCAACTGAGCATCCCCAAGTGCTTCTTGAAAAAAGCGATTAAGGAGTGGCTCGCCGACAAGATAAATCTGACTTGGTAAAAAATATTCTTCACTTAATTGTTTGAATAATTCGGCTAAATCTCCCACCCACTCATCTCTGGCTTGAGCCAAAAAATTCCCAATTTGTTCCATCTGCTTTGTTTCCAGCTTTCGTTCATAAAAAAGTTTGACTGAGGTCTTTGCCTCACTAGGGATTGCACCAGTAATACCAGCGAGCCGACGTAAAATAAAGTTTTTCCCCCGGGGAAAAGATATCGTCTCAGAGAGGACACCGTCGGTCACCAAAGCTAAATCAGTCAAATCGCCATCTAAATCAAAAAGGATATAATGCTCTGCTAATTTATTTCTTTTTATTAAAGCGCTCGCCACCTGAGTAAAAGTCTGATAGACGACTGGTATAGCCCAACCCGCTTTTTGTAATCGACTAGTCATCTGAGACAAAATCTCTTTAGAACCAAGTCCGAGATGGTAGCTAAAAGCTAATTCTTTCGTTTCCAGCCCCCAAGGAGCGGGGTAGCTATAGCCATTTAGATGCCAGTCCAAAATATTTGACTCCACGGCTTGAGCTTCATCTCCAGCCAAATTAGCAAAAAGATGTTTATGATTATTAATTATTTTTTGTTTTTCTTCAGAGATTAATTTTGCCACTAATTTTTTGGTGACAACAAAAGGTTCCTTTTGACGGAAAACAAATCTCTTCGTCTGAGAAAAATAAAAAGGGGCCGACAAAAAACAAAGGTAGGCCTTGGGGACAATCTTTGATTCTTGACGCAATTTACCAGCAACCTTTTCAATCGCTTGCGACACAGCCAGAATAAATTGTTTAAGATCGACTTGCTCGCCGATATTTATTTCCTCACTCACCGTCAAACCAATTTCTTCATCCGAAATTAAAAGACCAGAAACAGCCGAGCCACTGATATCAATAATCGCCACTGGTTCATTTGACTGTGGTTTAGAAGAAAAAAAACTCATAGCCAAATTATAGCACACGTTTTTTAATTTAGACTGGATAATTTATCCACCGCGCCAAAGATAAAAGAAAATAATTTTATTGCTGTTATGAAATTTAAGGCCTTTTATTCCAACACCGCCTTAATCCTTCTCACTCCCGCCGAAGATGCTTCTTCTTTGACGATCTTGAACTGACCAAGATCGCCAGTGTTGGCGACATGAGGACCACCACAAAATTCCGCGCTGAAAACTTGCCCCGAAACAGAGTCGCCAATTTTATAAACTTTCACAGTATCGCCATATTTTGATAAATCAAAAGATAAAGTGGTGACAATCTTCACTGCTTCATCTTTAGACATTTCAATCATCTCTACTGGCAATTTGGCAGAAATTTTTTCATTTACTAAATCTTCCACCGCTTTTATTTGCTCAACGGTTAATTTATCTGGCCAACTAAAATCAAAACGAAGTCGTTCGGCGGTAATATTACTCCCCCTTTGAACTATATCTGCGCCTAAGACTTGTCGCAAAGAAGCCAAAAGGAGATGTGTAGCAGTATGGTAAGCAATCTCCTTCTCCCCGGTCCCCGCCAGACCCCCTTTGAATTTTTGCTCTGCTCCACTTTTAGATAATTCTTGATGTCGTTTCATTTCTTGATTGAAACCTTCAATATCAACTCTAACCCCTTTTTCTAAAGCAATCTCTAAGGTCAATTCTAAAGGAAAACCATAAGAAGAAAAAAGGAGAAAGGCATCCTTACCAGAAATATTTTCTTGTTTAGAAATCTTCTCAAACTCTTTCAGACCTTTTTCTAAAGTCTGGCGAAATTTTTCTTCTTCTTGTTTAATGATCTCCAAAATTTTTTCTCGCCCAATCGACAATTCAGAATAGAAATCTCCGTATTGCAAAATCACCCCTTCCGCTAAAAGCGCCAACGAATCAGGTGGTAAACCGAGCTGATCAGCAAAACGAACCGCTCGACGAAGCAGACGACGCAAGACATACCCGCGATCAGTATTACTCGGCAAAACACCATCTGTAATAATAAAAACACTCGCTCGCAAATGATCGGCCACTATTCGCTCAGCCTTCTTTTCATCAAGGGCGTGCCTTGATGAGAGCTCTCTAATCTTAGCAATAAGAGGAGCAAACAAATCAGTATCATAGACATTATCTTTTTTCTGGATAACCATTGTGAGTCGCTCCAGGCCAGCTCCCGTGTCAACATTTTTTTGTTGCAATTTGCCAACCACTACCCCATCTTTTTTCTCATACTCCATGAAAACATCGTTCCAGATTTCGACCACATCACGACGGCCGTCAGCAGACTGATATTGCTCTAAAGTCAAATCGCCTAGGCCAGCCTCGGTCACGTCATAAAACATTTCTGTATCCGGACCACAAGGACCATTATCGCCCGGGCTCCACCAATTATTTTCTTTAGGTAAATAAAAAATACGGCTATTTGGCACACCTAGACTCTGCCAAATTTGCGCCGATTCTTCATCGCGCGGAGCATTTTTATCTCCGGCAAACACCGTCACATAAAGGCGATTTTTATCTAAACCAAAACCTTCATTTGGGTCAGTAAGAAGCTCATAACTCCATTTAATTGCCTCCGCTTTAAAATATGAGCCAAGAGACCAATTCCCCAACATCTGAAAAAAGGTTAAATGAGTATTGTCGCCAATATCTTCAATATCTGTTGTCCGCACACATTTTTGGACATCACACAATTTATCACCAGAAGGGTGTTTCTCGCCTAAAAGATACGGGACAAGAGGCTGCATCCCGGCAGTATTAAAAAGTACTGATGGGTCATTCTCTGGCACTAGAGGAGCCGACGAGATAATCGCATGTCCGCGCTTAGCAAAAAAATTTAAAAATCGATTGCGAATTTCATCAGATTGCATATCTTTAAAATTTACCACAAAAAAGATTTTTATGGTGATTGACTAATGCACACTAAAGTGATATAATTACCACAGGTTTTTGAACAATAAACAAAAGGAGGTCAGACAAAAAATGGGGATTTTTTCAAGTATCTCGAACATGATCGCCAGGGTGACCCCTAGCGATCTTAAGGAGACCAACAATCTCCTTCCCCAAAGACCAAGTTTTGGTCGACCGATAGGAGTCTTAGATGGGGAATTGCAGAGGGTCCTATTCTTGACATTCAAATCAAAGATGGCCCCTCGGCAAGATGAGTCCGAAAACGCCAAACAAAGACTCCTTGAGGTGGGGATGGAAGTGGCCATCGGTCTTAATTATTCCCATAGGCTTCAAGAGGGGGAGTGCATAATGATTGCTGCTGATTTCGAAGTGGTGGCTCTCGACCTCTCCTTCATCGACAGCCAGAAAGTTTTCTTTCCGGTGATTTCGCCGGAAGATCCAAGGATCAACTAGGAGATACATAGCCACGAAACGAAAGTTTCGTGGCTATATTATTTTAGATTAAACTTTTTAACGATGTAGACAAATTTCGCGATCGCGAAATTTGTCTACATCTCCCCTCATTATTCTTTTTAGATTATTTTTTATTTAAGTAATTCTTTACTGAAAAAATTATTCCTCCGCCAATGCACTGCTCTCCATCATAAATCACCACCGATTGACCGAGAGCAGGAGAAAATACTGGCTCCAAAAATTTAACAATCCAATCATCACCTCTTTTTTCTAGCAAACAATCTGCCAAAGCTGAACGATAGCGCAATCGCGCTTGATACACTCGACCAGGCTTGGGTTCTTTTTTAATCAACCAATTTATTGCTCCAAGCTTAATTTCACCCAATTCAACAAATGTCCCGACATTTGGTTTATGGTCAACAATCAAAGTATTTTTTTCCGAATCTTTATTAATGATGAAATAAGGTTCGGTTTCATTAGACTTCGCCTCCACTTTAAATCCATGCCTTTCACCTATCGTATACAAATAAGCGCCATCATGTTCACCAATTTTTTGTCCACTAGTATCCAAAACCTCCCCTTTTTTAACCCCCAAAGTTTCTCGTAAAAATTCTTTAAAATCGAAATCCCCGACAAAACACAAGCCCTGACTATCAGGCTTGTCGGCATTAGACAGACCAAATTTTCGAGCTAATTTTCGAACTTCACTTTTTTTATACTTTCCGATTGGAAATAAAATCTTCGCCAACTTTTTTTGTTCAACCGCCCACAAAAAATATGTCTGGTCTTTGTCGGAATCGAAGCTGTTCATCAAGCTCCCATCTTTTATTTGCGAATAATGACCAGTTGCTACAAAATCGGCGCCTTTTGCCATCGCCCAATCATAGAAAATACCAAATTTGATGTGCTTATTACACATCACATCAGGGTTAGGTGTCCGGCCTGCTTTATATTCGGCAACCAAATAATCAATTACCGCTTTTTTGTATTCGACCGACAAATCAATCGTTAACAAAGGAATTTTTAAAATCGCCGCCGCTCGATAGGCTTCCCGACGCTCAGCGCGCCACGCACAATTCCCATCCGGCGACCAGACACGAATAAAAACCCCGATTACCTCATAACCGGCTTTTTTAAGCAGGGCGGCCGAAACCGACGAATCGACCCCGCCCGACATTCCGACAAAAGCTTTTTTATTAATACCAGTAAACATACATAAATCTAAAAATGGCACGAGCTTGCTTCGCAAGCGAATACAAAGGATCAAAGAGTTCAAGAGCCAAAGGGTTCCACCTACGCCTAGGCTTCGGCGGACAAGCAAGAAATCATAAAGAAACCAAGGGTCTAAGATTCAGGCCCGCCCGAACGACTAGCGTCCTTCAGTCGGGCGGGCTTGCGGAGACGGAACTCGAACCCGTCGCCCGGACGCCAATCGCTCGAAGGCCTCGCCCAAACGTCGTCCAGCCACAAACCGCCGACGTCGCGCCCGAGCCTGAAGACGCCCGGGACGCCGCCGGAGCCGGAGATCTGCTTCATACCGATACAAAACCATTCTCCTAAAGGCTGATTCCGATATTTCAAACGATAGTTGGGGCCGGTATCGGGAGGACAGAGTTCCAAGCCGAGCGCTTGCGCCCGTTCGTAAATTTGGTCAGTAGTCGCGCCCGTCCTGAAACCGAGGTCGGCAACCGTCAGTCGGATGATCGTAACCTCTTCATGGTTTTTACCTGGCGTGAATTCTCGGCTCCCAAGCATGCTCTTCGCGTAATCGGAAATATTGATGCCGGCCTCTTCCATTTCAGAGATGAGTTGTTCCGCGGATTTGCCTCCGATCTCGATATTTTCTCTGCGGATTTTCTTTTCGGGAAACGAAGTGTACACCTGCTCGAGATTTTCCGGCAATTTCTGGAATATGCCCGGTTCAAGCTGGCCGACATAGGCCTTGGTGTTTTCATGTATCTCGCTCGGAACGTGAGCGATTTCATCTCTCGTGCAATCAAATATGACCAGCATATCTTCCTCAGTATTTCTTCCTTGCCGAAGCTCGGCAATACGAGGGTCTTTCCCGTACCCGAAACCTTCAATGGTGGAATTGACTTCATAGAGGAATATCAAATCTTCTTTGGTGAACAGCTGATCGTTTTCACGCTTCTTTTCGAGATTAGTGAGAAGCCGCATATCCCCGCTTTTCTTGCGATAAGCGTCTGCTTCGGTTCCGAATTCCTTGAGCTTGCCATCCAATACTTCCTGCATAGTAGGTTCGATATTTTGATGCGGTAGGATCCCACGCACTTCCCCGATTCTATCTTTGCCTTCCATGCGAATAGCCAGACGTGGCTGGGTCGGATTGCCTTGCGAGTCGTTTGTGTAATACACGTAAAAATCACCGGATTCTATTTGTGTTTCGGCGGTCGAACGACCAGCCGTGCACCAGCCAGTGCCTTTGCCTTCAAGCGACTGAAACAGTCTCTCGGCTTCGGCATTGTCTCCCTGTTCGTATTTGACCCATTGTCCGCGGACTTCTTCGCGGTTTTCTATCGAAGCGGCAAGTGACTTAGAAATAAGTTCGGCATACAGATTTGGAAACTTTTTGGAAAACGCTTCCCTGATTTCGGGTTCTTTGAGATTTTTGTTGTCCTCTTTTACTTTTTCGTAAACGTCAGCAATTTGTGCCAACGGTTCGCGGTAGATATCGGGATACGGAGCTACGGTCGAGTCGGTGCGTTTTTTGAACTCCCCTCGCTCCTTATCGAATTGTGAGAGTTTGGTGATATTCCGCCAAACGAAATACTTAAACCACGCCGGATAGACTGCATCGTTCGAAGTAAGATAGTCCATCCAGGCGTCGAGGGAATGCTTCTGATCTTCGATTGCGACATCCATCATCTGCTCGCGCATTTCTTCGGATATCTGGATGTCGCCGTGTCCCTGTTCTCTTGCTACTCGTTTTTGGAGTTCGAAATACGATTCGGGAAAATTTTCCTTCTTTATGATAAGGGCATCATAAATCTTGTCTCGAAACATTTCGAGGTTGCGTTCTCGTACCCGTTCGTCTGGATTCAAAAAAATGTTCTCCAGCCGATCCATATAAGATTCAATGCGCTCGGCCGGATCGTTCGGTATCTTTTCCCCCGTATGTCGTTCCTCACGCTCTACCGCCCGCTCTACTTCGGGAGAGGTCTGCAACTCGGGGTTCTTGAGGTGTAACGGATGCTTTTCCATATACAGACAGTTTATCAGAAAAAGATTGTTTAATAAAGTATTTTTCTGATATTATTGTTGCAGATCGGTTGCATTGAACGGCCACGGTTTTTCAAGACCCTTTCGACTTGTGCGAGTTGAGAGCGCGGACGGCTACGGTTTTCCCCGGAGGATTCGCATGTTAGTCTAAAAAAGAAAACACTTGGTGCGATGCGCTGGTTGATTTTCGATCACGCATAAAATACAGTCCGGTCTTTTGCGCCTCGCGCATCAGATGGACGGTGCTATGGATGGCGCACCGCACAAACACCGACTCCGACGGCAACCCGAACGTCTTCAAGCTCGAACGCAACGACGACGGTTTGTGGCTGAACGACAATTGGGCGAAGCCTTCGAACGATTGGAATCCGAACAACGGATTCGAGTTCCGTCTCCGAAACTGTTTTCTTTTCCGCGACTTCAGATGTCGCGGTTTTTCTTTATCGGATTTTCCAGATTCTTCTTCCATCCACCAAACATCTTGCCGACTTCCTCAAGCTTCAGTGCAACGTCCTCGCATTGCTTGTTGGAAACAAGTTTTCCTTCCCATGCCACAGAAACAAGGAATTTAAGTGTATCCAAAACCAAGACGCAGTCGGAAATTTTTTCCGCTTTTCTTTCTTTTTCGGTAAAATAGGCTATGTACGCGAGCTCGAGCAAGTCGAGAAATTTATTTTCAATCCGCGCACCTATCGTGTAACGAGCCCCTTTAGAAATATGAGGGACAATATTCACCCAAATCAAATACCCCTCTTTGATTCTCTGAAGAATCGAGGCGGAATCGAGAGAGAGAGTAAGGCGGCCGCGTCATATTTATTATGATATCATCTCTTTCGAAAATTTGCTCGCGGCATGGCGCGAGTTCTTGAAAAATAAACGCGGCCGCAGGGACATAGAACGGTTTTCAATCCATCTAACCGATAATATTCTCGCCCTACGTCGGGAGCTGTTCGACAAAACATACCAGCATGGGCCGTATCGGGCTTTCCGAATCAACGACCCCAAACCGCGCGACATCCATAAGGCGACCGTTCGCGACCGACTTCTACACCATGCCATTTACCGGATTTTATATCCTTACTTTGATCCGAAATTCATCTTCGACTCGTATTCCTGCAGGTATGACAAAGGTGTACATCGCGCCATAAACCGGTTTCGCGATGACGCGCTCAAAGTTTCGCGGAATCACACGCGAACAGTTTGGGTCTTGAAATGTGACATCCGAAAGTTCTTTGCCAACATCAATCACGAGATTCTGGACAACAGTCTGAAGAAACACATCAGAAGCGGATACACAATTTTGCTTCTAAGTAAGGTAGTCAGAAGTTTCCACACTAAAGATCGTCCGGGTATCGGCTTGCCGCTTGGCAATCTTACCAGCCAACTCTTGGTCAACATCTACATGAACGAGTTCGATCATTTTCTCAAGCGGGAACTGAAAGTAAAATATTGCGTCCGATACGCAGACGATTTCGTGATTATGCATGAGCATAAGGAATACCTGGAAAATATACTCCCAAAAATATCGGAATTTCTGGAAGTGCGACTGAAACTATCCCTGCATCCAGACAAGGTTTTTATAAAAACGTGGGCGTCCGGTATAGATTTCCTTGGCTGGGTGCATTTTCCATATCACCGCGTGCCGAGAACGTCGACCAAACATAGAATGTTCAAAAAATTGAGAAGGACACGATCCGACGCAACCATGGCGTCTTACTTAGGATTGCTCGGACATGGAGATACCCACAAACTCCGAGAAAATATCAAAGAGGAGTTTCCTCCGGAGAATTGATGGTCATATTTGCTTAATTTTCGAAAAGTTAAGCAAATCGCACCCCGCCTTCGCTAAAGCTACGGACGGGCAGGCATTCTTTCAAAAATCGTTTACGTTCGTTTCGAGTCGCCAACCGGTGCAAATCCTCTTACCTTGGTCGAACCGCTCGCGACAGGAGCAAACAAGTGGCAAATTCGGGTAACGCAAAACCGCCTTTCGGGCGGCTTCTGTTCAAATCGTTGCAACTGGTGTTTTTCGGGTTGTGTAATCTCCTCCCCTTTTGCTTCGTTCAAATTTTAACGGACCGAGCTACAGCCCAATCATTAACCCCTCCTTCGTGCATTCCACTACGAATACTTTTTTCTGATCCATGCTCATCACCATTGATGATACTGACATAAGCTAAAATACTTGGCAAATATTTAATGGTCAAGCAGTTTTTTATAAATTTCAAAAGTTGCTTTGATGTCAGCCAAAGCAGTATGAGCGCGAGAATTCTCTACTCCAAAAAATTCTGCCAAAGCCCGCAGATTATAACGCTCCAAACTTTGATCATGATATAATTTAGCAAAAGCCATCGAAATCAAATCAATCCGATGAAAATGCATCTTATTTTCAATCCCCGTTTGCTCAAAGGCCTCTTTCAAAAAACTCCAGTCAAAAAAAACATTTTGCCCCACCATAATACAATCTTTTGTTTTCTCCGCCAAAACCTTCATCGCTTGCTCGAGCTCCACAGCAAAAAGCCACTCCATTTCATTGTAGCCATTTATCTTCAGCGCCTCCGGCTCGGCTGTTTCTAAATGTTTGGGTTTAATTTTTAATTCCAATTCTTCTATCACTTCCAAATTAGGGCCTCGTCCATTAGGATTAGGAATTTGTTTGACGATTAAACAACCCAATTCAATAATCTCATGTTTTTTGGGGTCAAGACCAGTAGTCTCCAAATCAATAAAAGCTAAGTTGTGCCTTTTCATTCTGCTAAAAGTTTAAAGTTATTAATTTATAAATTACCGCCTCAATCATTTTTCTTTTCTAATAGAAAATTATGTCCCCAAATATTTTTTCTTATTTTTCAGATGCTCGGCATAGGTATCCGCGTAGTGCATCTTGCCAGTCTTATCAGAAAGATAGAAAACATAGCTAGTCTTTTCTGGGTTAAGAGCTGCTAAAATAGAATCTAATCCCGGATTACTAATCGGCCCCGGTGGCAAACCCTTATATTTATAAGTATTGTACGGAGAAGAAGTAGCCAAATCTTTACGAGTTAAATCAAAAGTATTTTTGCTCATGATATACGGAAAGACAGCGTCCACTTGTAATTTCATCCCGCTATCTAACCGACGCCACAAAATTCCTGAAATTATTTTTTTAGATTCAAAAGTATTTGCTTCTTCTTCCAAAATTGAGGCCATTGTTAAAATTTCATCTTCCGATTTTCCAGAATCAGAAATCATTTGCTTAAGCGGAGCAATCTTTCGCTGATAAGTTTGATACAATATTTTAGCAATCTGGGTGGGGGTAGCTAAAGGAGACAAAAAATAAGTTTCCGGAAAAAGCTTACCCTCTAGAGAAGAAGCGATTTTGGCAAACTCAGATTGACTAAATTCTGGCAAAGCTTTTGCTAATATCTTTCCAATTTCGATGTTGGTTGCTCCTTCCGGAATAGTCACTTTTATCATCGCTACGCCAAAATCCCCTCGTCGAATTCTTTCTGCCAACCAAAAAGCATTTTGTGGCTCGGCAAAAAGATAGATTCCCGGCTTCAACTTTCGATCACCTCCAGTAATAGTCAGATATATTCGAAAAAGCGCCGAAGAACGAATGATTTTTTCTTTGGTTAATTTTTCGGCTAATTCTACGACCGTCACCCCTTCTTCCACTTCAAAACGAACACCCCTTGGCGCCAAAGATAATGGCATAGACCAGTACCAAACAAAAATTATTAACACCAAAAAAAGAGCACCCAAAAAAGCTCCACCAGCTAAAAATATTTTTTTTAATAACGGCCACTTACTCGGCGGTTCAATTTGAATTATTTCCATTTTTTTGAAATTGAAATTTACTAAATTTAAAAAAAATTATCAAAGCAACCGAACTTCTAAAATATGTTTCAAAATACCCTCTTAGATAATTTTTATCTAACTATAATATTATAACAGAAAAAATTTAGACCAAAAATTAAATTGGCAAATTTGTTGGCGGTTCGCCTCGCTTGGATTGAATACGAGACAAAGATGGTGTCGCCGCAGTACTGCCCGGGAAATGAAAGATTGTCGCCAATTCTTCCGTATTCAAAACATAGGGCTGGCGAGAACAAGGCGGATAGAAAAAAGATCTAATAGAATAATGGAAAAACATATCCCTCTTTCTTTTCGCTACTCGCATACCCATAAAATCTTGCCACGGATAATCGAAGCTAGTAAACATTGTCGGCTTAAACCCATTAAGATGCTCATGATTAAATTGTTTAAAAGCCGAAATCATCCCCGGAATATTATACCCAGCAAAAGAATCCCCTTTACCTAAATACATCATTCTAATACCTGCATCAAAACCCATCTTCCCGACTGAGCGTTCGATCGCTTTGATTGTTTCGCGTTCGCCTTGTGTCAAAGCAAATTCGCCAACACTATAAGGATTCTCTTTATCCTTCTTGGCGTCAATCATTTTTTTAATAATCTTTTTTGCTTCATCTTTCCAGCCCACTTTCTCCCCTTTGTCGTTAGTGAAGCGATCGGTTGTCGCCCTTATTACAATCTGAACCCAAAGCCTCTCATTAGGACCAATCGAACCCATAAATTCTAAAAGTGAAGCCATCGGGTCAACCTTAAACTCCTCTTTAGGATCTTTGTCTAATTCATAATCAACATAAGTCTTGATGGGATAAGGATCTTCTTTGGTAAGCTTAAATTCCATTCCAAACATCTGCCAAGGCGAATCAGGATGGCCAAAAGGAATATTCTTTGTATAATCTTCTGCTTCGTAAACTTCGACTTCTGGATACTGAGAATAAATTTGCGCTTCTATAAGATTTTTAGTCCCCTTTTTAGTCCAAACATAAAAATGCAACTCTCCACCCCGAGACTCAATCTCCAAAGCCGACCACTGCCTTACCTTTCCTTTGATATATTTATCAATCAATGAGCCGTCTGATGTCGCATGCATTCGCGCAAGGACAACCTCCATTGCTTTAGGAGATTTACTAATCTCCCGAGGCATCTTTACCTCAAGCAAAACAGAATCTTTAACTTGAGAATAAATAAAGTTTCTCTTTATATAATAAAAATAGACTTGCCAAAAAGTATAA
Source organism: uncultured Candidatus Saccharibacteria bacterium (assembly GCA_964446245.1). Lineage (GTDB taxonomy): Bacteria > Patescibacteriota > Minisyncoccia > Phycocordibacterales > XYD1-FULL-46-19 > CAYUNI01. The sequence goes on along the minus strand of CAYUNI010000001.1, from coordinate 18,802 downwards.
GCCAAAGCAATAGGCAACCAAAAAGGAGACCAATCCAAAATAAAGCCGACAATATATTGGTAAATTAAAGAATAGATATCGGGCGAACCCATATACCAATATAATAATTGGTTATTGAAAATTAAGCAATCGAATATTTGCCGTTCTTGTCTTTTTTGAAGTATTTAGGATTTTGTAGATTGACAATAATCGTGTTCTCTTTTACATGTCGCTCTTTCAAAACCTTGGCAATCACTTGTTCACGAGTCAAAGGACCTTCTTTTTCAAGAATCGCTTTCAAAACCTCTAAAACTGTCCCTTTAGAATAGCCCCATTCAGTCAGAGCGTACAAACCACGCCCAACCAAAACAAAACGCTTATCTTTAATAAGTTCATTATGACAGGTAGCGGGATGAGCCTTCTTACCAAAAGATTTGGCAATCGCCTTAGCCACCTCAGTAAAGTGCATTGGTGAACCATTCTTGCGCAAGACTAAATAAGCAAAATCCCTAATCCCACGCATCCGGACATTAGGCGACTTGACCAAGCCCCACTCACCAAGTGGATTACGGCCAAGATTTTTAGAAATACCGATCCAGCGTTTAGCAAATTCATCCACTCGAGGATCATCGGTCACCCCCTTCAACTCTTTAAGAAAATTAGAAACAAGTTCGGCTTCAGAAATCAAATCATTGTCGGCAAAATTTTGACACAAATTTTTGATTGAATTATGTACCTTTTCAGCAAGATTAGGATTAGTGGTCCAGCGATGATGAAATTCATCGTCCTCTTTGATTTTAGTAAAAGCGTCAGAAACTACTAACATAAAGTGCAGATGATTTTGGGTGCTTTCATCATTCACCAAACTAGACAAAAATTCCTGCTCGTGGACTACCCCGCCAAAATCATCCATTAATTTTTTAAGCTCAGCAAAAGCCGACTCAGCGCCCTGATAAGCTGGTGATTTTTTTATCCCGACTAAACCAAAATTTTCGATCTGACGAACTCGCTCTCTGGTAATATTATATTGAGAACCGATAGACTCGAGAGTCTGACGAAGAGAACCCTTCCCTAAGCCATAGCGGCTGGTCAAGACATCTCTCGTTCTCTCTGATAGACCAGCCAGAAGCTTCTTGCTCACTTCCTTAGGCTTGAAAGAAATTGTTATCTTAGACATAGCTTATTTTTATCACTTATTTCAAAATAAGTCAACTAGACGACGATGAGGTTAATAATCTTGCCCTGCACGAAAAATACTTTAGTGACTGTCTTGCCGGCAAACCATTTCTCCAAATCCCTATCCTTTTGAACTGCTTTTCTGACCTCTAACTCATCAGCCGAAACTGGGACCACAATCTGGCCACGGGTCTTGCCGTTTATTTGAACAGCAACCTTGACCTCGTTATCCACAAGTTTATTTGAGTCAAATTTTGGCCAAACCTCCAAATGAATAGATTTTTTCTGACCTAAGCGCGCCCACAACTCTTCAGCCAAATGGGGAGCAAATGGAGCTAGGAGTCGCAAGAAAATTTTCCAATCATCAAGATTAATAATTGCTAATTCTTCAAATTTATTACTCAAGACCATCAAAGTGGAAATTCCTGTATTGAAAGAAAATGTTTCAATATCTTCACCCACCTTTTTTATCGATCGCTCCAAAATCGATCCAAGCCTCTCTCCAGACAGACGACTTGCCCCCACCCTAGACGACAACCTAAAGACTCGATCTAAAAAGCGACGCGAGCCGATAAGATTGCCTGTACTCCAAGGGATAGACTGTTCAAATGGACCCATAAACATTTCATAAATTCTCAAAGTATCTGCTCCATAATCTCGGACAACATCATCAGGATTAATTACACTTCCCCAACGCTTGCGCATTTGTCTTCCATCTTCTCCTAAAATCAACCCCTGATGTTTTAATTGATGAAACGGCTCATCATCTTTTACTAATCCAAGATCATACAAAAATTTATGCCAAAAACGAGCATATATAAGATGGCGAGTAGCGTGTTCGACCCCGCCGACATACATATCCACACCACCACCAGAAAGCCAATAATCGGCCTTTGGGCGAGAGACTAGTTCTTTATTATTTTCTGAGTCCAAAAAACGAAGATAATACCAAGACGATCCCGCCCATTGTGGCATGGTGTTAGTTTCGCGTTTTGCCTTAGCCCCACATTTTGGACACTTAACATTGACCCAACTTTTTATATCAGCCAGAGGAGACTCGCCTGTACCAGTCGGCGCATAACTTTTAACTTTAGGTAATCTTACCGGCAAATCTTTTTCCGGCACCGGAACAATGCCACATTTTTCACAATGGATAATCGGGATCGGCTCACCCCAATAACGCTGACGCGAAAAAACCCAATCGCGTAATTTATATTTCGCCAACCAGCGACCATTAGTCTTTCGGGTAATTGCAATTTTTGCTTTTTCGCTATCTAAACCAGAAAATTCTCCTGAATCAATCAAATATCCATCACCAAGATAAGGACGAGTATCTACCAATTCTAACGCCTCAGTTTGCTTAAGGTTGATGCCACCTTGATCCGGCCAAACAACCACCCTCTTAGGCAACCCAAATTTTTGCGCAAATAGCCAATCTCGCTCGTCGTGAGCGGGGACCGCCATAATCGCCCCTGTCCCATAATCCGGTAAAACATAATCGGCAATATAAACTGGCAAACTCTCATTATTAGCGGGATTAATTGCCCGCAGACTATCCAGCAAGACACCTGTCTTTTCTTTACCTTCAGCCGTACGAATGATTTCTGTTTTAGCCAAAGTCGCCTTGATGTATTTCTTAACCTTAGAAGTATTGTTTAAGGTCGCTAAATATTTTTCAACTATTGGATGTTCTGGCGCGAGGACTAGGTATGTTGCTCCATAGAGAGTGTCTGGTCGAGTCGTGAATATTTTTACTTTTTCTAAACATTGTTCTAGGATAGCCGGTTCGATCTTCCCGCGAAAATGTGCCCCATGGGCCTCTACTTCAATCAATCGGCCACCTAATTCTTTTTGAATTTTCAAGCATTGACCATCACCAATCACATCGTCGTTTAAATCTCGCAAAATCACCAGCTCCCCCATCTTGGTCTTTATTTTAGAAAAATCCAAACGCCAATCGATCATTACTTTAGGCAAAAAATTACCATACTTTTTTAAATCAGGGTTAAGTAAACCGGCCACCAAAATAGTTTTATGGACTGATTGTTTTAATTTTTCCAAGACCTTAAGCGTCACCACTGTCCCCAAGCTATGGCCAACAATTATTGTCTGATTATCAAATTTTATATTTTTTAAAATATATTCAGCCTGCTTTTCAATATCAGGAGTAAAAGGTTCCGGCAAGTCTAAAGCCATCACCCGATGTCCCCTATCCTCTAATTCATTTTTAAGCCAAGGGAAAAAACCTCGGGTAGAATCACTTTTAAATCCATGAATCAAAACAAAATTATATTTTCGATCAATCTCAAAATCAATTTCCGCCCCCTCACTTTTACCAATCCAATTCCGCTGTGATTCCTTGACCGATTCTGGCCAAGAAAGTTTAGGCAAACCAGACAAAAGTCGCTCCGCGTAATCAGTGATTTTTAAAACCCACTGATGCATTGGTTTTTTCTCCACTATCGAACCGCAGCGCTCGCATTTCCCATCTTCCAAATCCTCGTTTGCCAGACCAGTCTGACAAGACGGGCACCAATTAATCGGCTCGAAGGATTCATAAGCCAAACCCTTTTTGTAAAGCTGTAAAAAAATCCATTGAGTCCATTTATAGTATTTCGGGTCGGTCGTATTGATTTCTCGTCCCCAATCATAACTAAAGCCAACATTTTTTAACTGCCGACGAAAATTATCAACATTCTTTTTAGTTGAAATTTCCGGGTTGACCTTATTTTTTATGGCGTAGTTTTCTGCGGGCAAACCAAAAGCGTCCCACCCCATTGGGTGTAAAACATTAAACCCATTCATCCGTTTAAACCGACTATAAATATCAGTTGCTGTATAACCCTCGACATGCCCAACATGTAAGCCCTCCCCCGAAGGATAAGGGAACATATCCAAAATATAACATTTTGGCTTATTGCTCTTATCAGATGTTTGATAGAGCTTATTTTTATCCCAAATTTTTTGCTGTTTTTTTTCGATCTTTCGGTGATCGTAGTTGGTAGTCTTGACTGTTATTTTTTTCCCCCCGCTAAGGCTAGCCTGTTTTTTGCTCTCTGTTTTCGGCATAATTTAAATTCTATTTTAATCTTTAAATTTTTTAATTCCCATCCAGATCAGAGCCACCAAGGCAAGACCCAATATAACAACTCGCAAATAATCATCCATCGCCGACCAGTAGCGGACAGAGGCAATGACAAAAGAAACGAAACCTCCCAAAGCTAGACCATAAGAGACCGAGACCGATTGCGCTGTCACAAAATAAGCGATCCCAAGCGAAATGACCCCCAAAATAACCAAGATAACAAAAACATTTCTTTCATATAAATCTCGCGCTGTCTGATATTCTTTCTGACAAGTGAAATTAACATCACAATAGCCAGCTGTTGCTGTCGATACTGAAGCTATTTGCTCTGGACTAGAAAAATTAGTCTTAACTCGAGCTGGATCTTCAGTCCAAGATCCTCCCTGCTTCACACACTCACTTTGATTACCCGGGACAACCGTCACCTGTTTTTGAACGCAAAACTTTTCAAACAAAGGCTCTTTATAGACTGTCTTAACCGCAAAATTAAAAAATAGATTGAGGATCACCACCAAACCTAAAACTAAAGCCCAACGCAAAACTGGTGAAGTATTCATAAAATAAAAATTAGACTACTAATAGTCAAAATATTACCACTTTTTGGCTAAAATTCAAATTTTCAGTATATCAATCTAGATTTTAAACTC
>CAYUNI010000001.1:0-13815 GCA_964446245.1 uncultured Candidatus Saccharibacteria bacterium | reverse complement strand
ATAAATTTTTCATAAAAATCGGTGTGGATTGCCGTCCCCGCTACCGGTGCCGTCGAATCTTTTTTTATCGTCCAGGCTCGCGTCTCATCCTCTCCAGTAGTAAGGAAGGTAATCAGTCCGAGCAGTTTATAGCTTTCTTTAATCAAATTATTGATGCCATCGTCATCCACCCCCAGCTCTTTTTTAAATTCAATCTTGTCGCCAGCCTCCAATTCCGAAAGCTCCCCCTCAATTTTGGCATCCACCACCACCCAATTAGCGTTCATTTTTTTTAAATAATCTTCGAGGGGCGAAAGATCAACCGTCGGAAAACCGTGTTTTTTATTCAAAACATACAAAATCGGCTTAGTCGTCAAAAGGTTAAGTTGCTTGGCTATCTTTTTTTCCTCATCCGAAAAATCTAGGGTGCTAGCGAGCTGGCCCTGTTTCAAAACATTTTCAATTTTTACCAAAACTTCGTTCTCTACTATCGCCAGCTTATCTCCTCGCTTGACCTCCCGCGCAATATTACTAATTCTTTTAGTGACAGTCTGCTCATCAGCCAAAATCAATTCTAGATTTATCGTTTCGATATCGTCAATCGGATCAATTTTATTAGACACATGAGTAATATTAGAATCAGAATAAATCCGCACCACCTCAGCAATCGCATCCACTTCTCGAATATGCGCTAAAAATTTATTTCCCAACCCCTCACCCTCAGAGGCCCCCTTAACTAAACCAGCAATATCGACAAACTCAATCGCCGCAGGAATTTTTTTGGCCGACTTCGAAAAATCCGCGAGTATATCTACTCGCTCATCTGGCACCGCTACAATCCCCACCGCCGGATCGATAGTACAAAACGGATAATTTTCCGCTGGCACACCCTTTTGGGTCAAAGCGTTAAAAAGCGTCGATTTCCCGACGTTTGGCAGTCCGACAATTCCAATTGATAGTGACATATTATTTAGAAATTAAGTTTAAGATTAACTTGACAACCTTTTCTTTATGCTCCGGATTACTTTCGGCGACCATAATTGTTAAAGCAGTTAAAGCTGATGGAGTAATCTTACCGACATCCAACATTCCAGCTTGCCTTAAAAACCAGACAAAGGCAAAGGCGCCGCTTCGTTTATTGCCATCGACAAATGGATGATTTTTGACCATAAAATACAAAAGATGAGCAGCCTTTTCTTCGACACTTGGATATAATTCTTGCCCACCAAAAGACTGCATAACGTTACCAATAATGCCTTTTACATTACCGCCAGCTCTTTCGGTGCCAAAAATATCAGTCGCTTCATTCTTTTTCAACAAATTCTGTTTTAATTCTGCCAAATTACCAGAAATTATTTCAGTCGTTAAATTAACTTTTTTCTTGGTCAATTTTCCTTTCGGTAATTGATTCTTATCGTAAGCATCAAGCGACAACCAAGTATTCGCAAAAACAGAAATAAGCTCAACAACATCCTTAGGCTCAGCGATTGAACTAGCAGGGAGTAATTTTTTAATATCATCAACAACACTCAAAAACTGTCGATAGTTTTTGGCCACCCGATTTTTATTTATTGCAAAACCATCAACAATATAGCTTCGGAGGGTTTTAGTCGCCCACTTACGAAATTCGATTGCCAACTTTGAATTTGCTCTATATCCTACCCCCAAAATGACATCGAGGGAATAAAAAGAAACGGGTTTATCTGAATTTGCATTATGCATTTTTTGCATATTGCTTTTTCCATCGATCTCACCATCCTTGAAAAGGTTTTTTATATGGCGAGAAACAACAGATTGATCAACACTAAAAAGCTTTGCTATCTGGGACTGTGTTGCCCAAATAGTTTCCTTACTAAAATCGCCTTTGAGCTCTATCGCCCCGGATTTTGTTTGATAAATAACTATATTTTTTTGTATTTTTTTATTTTTCATAACAGATTCCAAAATCCTCCTCCGCCGGCACCCTCTTTTGGGTCAAAGCATTAAAAAGCGTCGATTTCCCGACGTTTGGCAGACCAACAATTCCAATTGATAGTGACATTTAGTAAAGATAACCAAAAAGCACTAAAAAGTAAAATGATATCTAAATCTATCCAAAATAAATCTTTTTTACTTTTTCATTTTCTAAAATATCACGACCACCAGTTAGAGCCACTTTTCCTCCCTCTAAAATATAAGTCCGATTGGCAACCGAAACAGCCGCTCGAGCATTTTGTTCGACAATTAAAAAAGACACCCCTTGCTGGTTAATTTCTTTGATCGTTTCAAAAATTTCTCTCATAGCTTTAGGAGAAAGCCCCAAAGAAGGCTCATCGAGGAGCATCAATTTGGGATTTTGCATTAAGGCCCTGGCAATCGCCAAAATTTGCTGTTGGCCACCAGAGAGGGTTGAGGCTCGAGCATCTTGTTTTTCTTTTAACATTGGCCAGCGTTTAAAAAGCCCTTGAATATTATGGGCAAGCATCGTCTGGTCAGACAAAGCAAAGGCTCCCATTTCCAAATTTTCTCGCACCGTCATCGAAGAAAAAACCTGTCTTCCTTGGGGCACAAAACTAATCCCAAGATTGATGAGAGAATAAGAAGGAAGCGCAGTTAATTCATCGTCTAAAAATTTAATTGATCCTCCACGAACCTCCGCTAAATTAAAAATGCTCTTTAAAACTGTCGATTTGCCAGCCCCATTTGGACCAATCAAAGCTACAATTTCACCTGGCTGAATTTCCAAATCGATATCGTGCAAAATATCTGATCCATTATTATAGCCGGCTTTTAAATTCTTGATTGTTAACATGGTTAGTAAGTAGCAAGTAGTAGAGTAGTAAGTAAAATTACCACAAAAAACTTCTCACCCATGTAAATAATAACATAAAATTCGCACCAAACCAAAAACCTCTCAGACAAAACTTTAGTCATCACCTTTAATCATTTAATTACTTTTGCTTTTTTCTTCTCTCTCTTTTAGCCACTCCCCTTTCATATTTTTTACCTCATCAGCTTTAAAAGATTTATTGTGCAAAAAAACATTATCCGGACGTACGACATATAATCTTCTGTTTTGAGTATCAAAATAAACATCATCACCCTGAGTCACGACAGGGCCAGCAAGTAAATTATCACTAGCGTCGCTATTTTTTGGCCCAAAAATGACCATCGGGGAAAACCCGAGTTTTTCTTTTACGACAGTCCCTAATGCTTCTAGTGATTTTTCATAATCAATCCGAGATTTTTGAAGACGATCTTGCGATTCTTGGCTCATACCCAAATCGACCAAATCAATACCCTCGACAACGCCCCCAGCGACAACCATATCAATAGACCCTGGAATACATCTTTTTTTAAGCTCTACAACACAATCATTTAATATCTTTTCAACATCTTTCATCTCAACACTGTTAGTACCCTGAAATTGATTAGTTAAAAAAGATATTTCTTTTCCGGAACCAACTTCCCGTCCTACCGCAATCAAACTCACATGATATTTCAAAGTTTTAGTAAATTTTGATTTTTCATCGACAGGAGAACTAACAAACAACCCACCTCCAACCTTTTTGTATCCTTTTTCTTTCAACTTTTCAAACGGATTGCCATCGACATTACCGCCAACTTCTTCGATATCTTTAATCGCCGACAAATCTTCTCCATATTGCTCCAAGGTACCAATACAAGCCATAATCGGCCGAAAACCCTCGGCTAAATGTTCTTTTTTTGTGGCCTCCAATTCAGGGGCCGAAGATTCAACTTTTTTGTGATCTAATTTTTCTCTCATAAATTTAAATGGATTATTTTATAACTTTCTTTTCTTAATACTCACAAAGCATATCATAACAAATCTAGCCTAAATACCCATTTGCAGAAATCCACTACAAAATTACTTTTGCTTTGGTAACATATCCCACATAAATTGCCACCATTTCATAAAATCCTGGGCCAAGGTTTTGTCTTTTAAAATGAAGATATTAATCTCACTTTCCAAACCCAACATATTAACCCCAGAATATATGGCGACATAATTACCAAAAATATCAACCGACGATTCACTGCAATATTTTTTAGGCAGAAATTTATATGACCCACCGATAGCCGTAAAGACTTCTGGATGTTTCTTAACAACTTCATCAAAAATTAAATGACTTTTAATTTTTGATCTTTTATATTGGACTTCGGCCTTCTTGGCAAAACTAGAGATTCTTTTATCAAACCACGTTCCTTTGCTACCGATACCATAAACATCTTTATTTTCTTTTAAAATAAGGGTAATAAAATTTTTTAATCCACCCACCCCTTTGTAGATATAGACAGATTGAGGAGAAGAAGACCGGTTAAACTTTCTAATCAGACCTGGCAAAATAGCATTTAATTCTCTCTCTTTCTCTTCAACCAACTCTTTAAGTTTGTCTGGGTGAACAGGAGAATAAGTTAAAACCTTTTTGGGTAAAACCTGAAAAACCAAACCGTGTTCTATCAGGCGCTGTATAGCATCATAGACATTTCTTCTGTGTATCACAGCGTGTAATGAAATGTTACCGATAGAAGCTTCTTTCAATTCCAAAAGCACGCTATATATTTTCGCCTCATTTGGCGTTAAACCCAACTTTTCGAGACTTTTTTCATCCATACATTTAGTATAGCCAAAAGATGGCAAAAGTCAAGAAAAATGGTGGTGTTGACCACCACTTATATTTTTTGCTAGACTCTAGAAGATAAGAAATTAGAAATTTTCTACTTTCTTAGAAATCACCTATTTGCTATAATACAAAAAGTAAAAAGCTGGTTAAATTATTATTAGATTATTAATTAAAAAAATATAATATGGAAAAAGCAAAATGGTTAAAGATCGTCATCGGCATAATTGTCGTGGCTGTTTTACTAGTGCTGACTATCCCCTATTTCTCTAAGCAAGAGAACGTAGAGCCAAGCAATATCAAAATTGGGGTTATTGCTCCCCTATCTGGGAATCAGGCCTTTATTGGTCAGGACATTAAAGAAGGGTTAAACTTAAAAACCATAAAGAACGCGACTTTGGTTTTTGAAGACAGCCAAGGCGATGTAGCCAAAGCAGTGAGTGCTTACAACAAATTAAAAATGGATAAAATCGACATTTTGATTGTTGTTGGGGCCGGTGATGAAGCAATTATCCCACTGGTTGATAAAGACAAAATTCCGACAATTCTTACCGTGTCTTCTACTGGTGGATTACCAGCAAAAAGCAAATATGTCTTCCGTTACTTTACCAACGCTGATGGTGATGTGCCGGTTATGGTTAAATATATTAACGATAACCTAGACATAAAAAGCATTGGAATTATCAACCTTCAAGATAATTTTGGCATTAGCTACAAAGATGTCTTTATAAAAGAAGCCAGCAAAAAGGGCATAAAGATCACTGGGACAGAACAATATTCTTACGCTGACTTTGATTACAAGACTCAATTATTGAAATTAAGCCAGGCAAAACCTGATGCGATCTATGTCATCGGTTTAGATTATCAAGTCACCCAAATCCTAAAACAAGCAAAAGAATTAGGAATTAATACTAAATTTATTTCCGTGGGGACAATCGCTACGAGCTACGCCATAAGCCAAGCCGGTGGAGTCCTTGAGGGAGTATATATGACGGCTTTCTGTACAGATGGTTCGCCAGCCGACTTCCAATCAAACTTCAAAGCTAAGTACAACAAGGCCGGAGGTTTCTTTGCTGAAATGGGTGATGATATCGTAAACTTTATTGAAGTCTCGACCAAGTCACAATCAGGTGCTTTCTCGGCTGACAAATTCGTTAAAGAATTAACCTCACTAAAAAATTACAAAGCCAACACTGGCTTAGTAAGTAGTACAAGAGACGGTGAACTAACAATCGAAGTTTGCCCAAAGATAATTAAGGATTCTAAAATCTACAACTTCACGACTGGTAAGTTTTCTAATTATTAATTAAAACTGTCGAGCTAACTAAAAAAACGCCCTTACCCAAGGGCGTTTTTTTAAATATCAGCAAGTTTAAAAATCAAAAAAAGGGTATTTTGGCTGAATGTGTCCTTTCACCTCTTTGTTTTAAGCAGATTTAACGACAAAACAAAACCGCTGTAACCAAAAAACCGCCTAATCTCTGAAGCGGTTTTTTGGGCAATTGCCTTTTATAAGTTTAAGCTATTATTTTTAAAGAGTACTAATAGCCCCATCTTTATAGACCTTAATATCTATCGGTTTGATGACTGTTGTTCCTTCAAAAGTAATGGACCCCAAAACTCCAGAATAATTTTTAAGACCACGAACATACTTACTCACACAAACAGGATCTGTTCCACCACATTTTCCGATGGCTTCCATAACCATTTTTGTTGATTCATAGTAAGTCGTTGCGGCATAGTCGGGGTCCTTTCCATAAGCCTGCTTAAATGCGTTTCTAAAATTACTAAACTTTTCATCGTTACTACCAAGATCAAAGCGTGGTCCTGAGAGAATTAAGCCATCAGCTATTGTCCCAAGTTCTTTTAGGGATGAAACTGTAACTGAAGATTGGGTTGTTAACAAAGGCGAATCAACTCCCTGCTCTCTAGCCTGCTTAATAACCAAACTAGTTTCTTTGGCTAAAGTGCCAATAAATATTACTTCCGGATTTTTCGCTTTAATTTTCACTAAAGATGTTCGAAAATCTTTGCTGTCAAGTGGAGCACTTTCGCTAGATACAATTTTCCCGCCAGCAGCCTCAAAGTATTTTTTGAATGCTTCACCCTGGTCTTTTCCAAACTGGGTCTCAACATAGATAATCCCCGCGGTTTTATATTTCTTAGCAGCGTATTCAGCTATTGGCCTCACCTCCTTTGAAGATGTTGGTATGGTGCTTATCACCATATTGCCCTGCTTAGGAATATCTTCGGCTGTCGCTCCACTATTTATTAATAGGACCCCATCTTTAGTTGCGAGAGGAGACAATGCTAAAATTACATTGGAAAACACGGTGCTTACGATATTGATACCCTGTTGCTTCAGACGTTCATATCCGGCAACAGCCAAAGCTGGCTGAGCCTGAGAATCTTCATAAACAACCTCTACTTGTCTACCATCAATTCCCCCTTGATCATTAACCTCTTTTACAGCAAGATCTACTCCAGCTTTCATCATCACACCATAAACAGCATTATTGCCAGTAAGAGCATACAAAGCCCCTATCTTAATCGGCCCGGTCTCAGCTGGAGTTTTTGGTTGAGAACCATAATACCAAACCCCGCCAATAATTAGCACCAAAACCACAATCCCCACTATCCACTTAGTTTTAGACATATAAAATTAACTTAGCCTCTTAATGATTAAATTATACAAGATTGAGATAGGGGGGCAAGAGCTAGATCAATTGATACCTTTTACTTATTTTTCTTAATCCAAATAGGCCTCCAAGACTTTCGGATTATGTTTTATTTCTTCTGGTGTCCCATCAGCAATCACCTTGCCAGCATCCATTACAATCACCCGATCGGATACTTTCAAAGTAAAATTCATATCATGTTCAATGAGTAAAATAGTCTCACCTTTTGCCCGCAAATCAAGCAAAATTTCTTTGATCTTTTCCCGCAATTCAGGTGTCACGCCAGCCACTGGTTCATCAAGAATCAATAAGTTGTGGGGATTAATCAAAGCGCGCAAAATTTCTACCAGTCGCTTCTGACCAAAACTCAAATCACGAGCCCGTTGATTTTTCATCTGTTCAAGACGGACGAGCTTTAAATAATCATCTATAACTCTTTTCTTGTCATCATTCTCTTTTTCAGTTTTAGAAAAAAGTGATTTATTCCACCATTCTCCAAAAAAACTAGCCCAAAATTTTTGATCTTCATTGTCAAAAGCGACTAGTAAATTTTCTTCAACCGTAAGATTGGCAAAAAGTCGTGACTGTTGAAAAACCCTCGAAATACCAAGATTAGAAATAGTTTCTGGTTTAAGCCGGGTAAGACTGTGCCCATCGAACAACACCTTTCCATTATCTGCCTTAGCAACCCCAGAGATTAAATTAAAAACTGTCGTCTTGCCTGAACCATTCGGCCCGATAAGTGCTGTGATTTTCCCTCGTTCCACACCAAAAGAACAATCATCGACAGCCAATATCCCGCCAAAAGATTTCTTCAAATTATCAACAATTAAGATATTTTTATCAGATTTTGTCATAATATTTTTGCAATAAAAACTGTCTAGCTATTTTTGTCTTTTCTTCTGCACTTTACTACTTACTACCCTACTACTTTTATTACTTACTATTCCAATTCAACCTTGCCCCAAAATCCACGAGGACGGTAGACTAAAATTAATAATAAGATAAGGGCATAAATAACCTGTCGCATTGGGCCAAGAATAGATGACGGGAAACCAACAAAACGTAGCCCTTCAGGTATAAATATAAGAACAATCGTCGCCACAACCGTACCTTCTAGAGAAGTTAGGCCACCAACAATGACGATAGAAATAATTGGAATAATTTGCATCAACGAAAAAGACGACGGATCAATAAAAGTAATATAACTCCCATAGAGCGCTCCCGCGATACCCGCAAAAAAGGCAGCTAAAGCAAGGGAGATACTTTTTATCTTAAAAGTATTTTTGCCTAGAATTCTTGCGCCCAACTCATCGTCTCTCACCGCTTCCATCAGTTTGCCAAAAGGTGAGCTCGCCAATCTTTTAACAAAAAAATAAGTTGCCAACGCTATCACAAAAACCAATCCTAAATAACTCAGATTGTCGGAAAAATTAAAACCAAAGATATTTGGCCGAGGAATACCGGGCAAACCAAGGGGACCACGCGTCAGCCAATCAAGATTCAACAGTAAACTATAAATAATAAACGAAAAACCCATCGTCACCAGAGCCAGATAATCCCCTTTTATTTTATCAGTCGGTAAAGCCAAAAGAAATCCCCCAGCAAGAGAAACCAATCCCGCCGCCAAAAGGCAGACTAAAAACGGTACTCCCGACAAAGCCAAGAGAGCCGAGGTATAAGCCCCCAAACCATAAAAAGCGATATGACCTAAATTAAGCATTCCGGAATAGCCGATGGAAATTTGAAGTGAAACTGCCAAAATCAAGTAGATGCCAAGGAGAATTAGGATGTGGATCAAATAAGCAGAAAGCATGAATAAGTAATAAGTAGTAAGTAGTAAAGATAATTGAGTAGTGAGAAAAAATTAAATCTTTTGAGATCTTTTCCAGCTAAACAAAAGCCGACCGACTTCGTCAGAATCTTTTTCAAATCCATCGTAAGTCTCTTCTGAAATATACCCTAAATCTTTCGATAATAAAACCTGATATTTTAATTCTTCAAGAGAACCCTCCGCAATATTGTAAAAATTTACCCCATTTTTCACTGATTTTCTTTTAAAGCCCTCGACTATATTTGACGGGACAGACACGGCCGCCCTTCTCATCTGACTTGATAGTCCAAATTCTTCTGAACGAGGAAATTTATTTGTAATCAAATAAATAAATAAAGCTAACTCGTGAGCCTTTTGCCAAGCGATAATTTCAGTAAATTTTTTTATTGTTGTCATTTTACTATTTAATACTTTTACTACTCTATTACTTATTACTTTTACTACTTGTTTTTGCTTTCCTATATTGTTTTATTATTACCAAAATTTTTCTTCATTCCTAAAATACCTTCTGGTCGAATAAGCAAGAAAATGAAAAGAACGACAAAGGCAATTGCGTCTTTGTAAGAAGACGGCAAAAACCAGATGCCAAAATTCTCAACCAAACCCAAAACAAAAGCCCCCAACACACCCCCGGGGACACTTTCGATCCCGCCAATCACCGAAGCAGTGAAGCCTTTGATCATCAGTGAAGTACCCATAGTCGGCTCTATATTTTGCTCCAACGCAATCAAAATCGCTGCATAACCAGCAATCGCCGAGCCAATTATAAATGACCAACGATAAATTTTCTCAGCGGAAATTCCAACTATTTCCGCGACATTTTTATTGTCCGCCACAGCTCGCATCGCTTTTCCCAATTTGCTAAATTTCATAAAAGAAAACAAAAGAACCAAAAGAATAAGAGAAGAAAAAATAATAAAGATCTGAAGCGGAGTGATCACTATCGGACCAAAATTTAGGCTAGCGCTATTATTAAGAAAATTAATAGATTTCACATCAGCCCCAAAAAATATTTGATTCAGGGATTCAATAATAATCAAAGCACCAACACTAGCGATTAAAATAATAGCATTAGACGCTCGCCTTTTGCGCAAAGGACGATAAACTAAAGTATCTACCAACAGACCAATAATTATTGCTGATAAAATAGTGAGTCCAGACGAAAGATAAAAATTTAACCCTAGAACTGAGTAGAAAAAATAGAGCATAAAAGCCGACATGGCAATTACTGCTCCATGAGCAAAGTGAACAAATTTAGTCGTGGAATAGATTAAAGAAAAACCCGCCGCAACGAGAGCATAAATAGCGCCAGCGATAAGACCATTGGTTAGGATTTGGTAAAACATAAACAAGCAGTAAGTAGTAGAGTAATAGAGTATTAAGTAATTAGCAAAATACCTAACTAAATAATATCATAGAATCTTTCTGCACCAAAAACCGCCTCATCTCTGAAGCGGTTTTTGAGATCTAATCTAAAATATTATTACTCCACCGGCACACAAGCGCCATTAACGATTTTAGTGAGAATCAAGTCGCGTTCAAAACTATTTTGACCAGCAAAAGCCACCTTACCCCAGAGACTATCATATTGACCTGACCGAAGCAGGGAAACTGCCTTTTCGGGATTATTGCCAGAGTCCTTGGCTACATTCAAAGCCAGCATAGTGTTATCAAAGGCGAGGGTATAAAAGGTATTCATTTCTCTATCCTTGGCTAACATCCAAGACTTTATGTCTTGATTCGTTACTTCTGGATATTCATAACTATATTGACCCTCCAAACTAAATCTCTTATCTGATAAAACTCCAGGCAAAGTACAAGACAAGTAACCAATAGTCGGCTTTTCGACTTTGTTCAACTTCAAATCAGCTAAGGCATTATTGAGAGCTGGACCATAGCCGATGACAAACAAAACATCGGGATTAAAACTTTTTACTTTTAGGGCATCAGTCTTGAATTCGGTGGCAGTTTTTTCAAAAGAAAATTTTTGGTTAGTTTTACCAGCTTCTAAACTGGCTCCAACTTTATCTGACCAAACTTTACCAAAATCATCATTGATGTAGATGATAGCCACTTTTTTCCAGTCTTTGTTGGCATTGATCTGAGTAGCCACATCACCCAGAGAAGGCATAAAGTTTTGGAACATATACTGCTTATCTTTAGTCAGACCAAACAAAGCCGCATCAGAAATAAAAATCTTTTTATATTGATCAGCGATCGGCGCTACAGCTGCCGAAACGGCACTAGTACCCAAAACAGAAAAACCAACCTGATCGACATTGGCCATTTTAGTAGCCGCGATAGTTGACTGTTTAGCATCACCTTGAGAGTCTTCATTGACGAGGGTCACTTCAACACCAGGGTTTTTGGTTTTAAAATATTCGATAGCGTCATTGACCCCAGTCATGGAAATAGCACCGTATTTGGCAGCTGGACCAGTTTGGGCATAAAGGGAACCAATTTTAATAGCTTCAACACTCGGCTCCGTCGACTGACCCCCATAATACCAAACCCCGCCAATAATCAGCGCCAAAACCACAATCCCCACTATCCACTTAGTTTTAAACATATAAAATTAACTTAGCTTTTATAATAGATTAATTATACAAGATTGAGATAGGGGGGCAAGGCCACAATTCCGATTGAAAGTGACATCTTACCATTCTAACGAAATTAAAGAAGAAAATAAAGTAAAAAATTGGTGGAGGATAATGAACATGGCTTGAACGTATTTTCCTACCACAGCAGACAACACTGACTTAACCCCAAAATTAAATTCCAATTATGGCAAATTCTTTTAATTTAACTAAATAGCCTCTCCCGCAGCTTCTGTAATGGGCTTTTTTGTAAAAAGATAGGTATTTGCGTCGTCTTTTATTTCATATGAATAAGGAAATATGCTTTTTGCAATGGGACACAATGCGCTTGAATTAATACAAATAAATAAGCCATCCTCCGGAACAACACGCAATATTTCTTCTACCAATGCTCTAGCATAATCTCTATTATCGATAATTTCATACTCAAGGTTAGAACATAAGATATTTTCAGATCCATCGGGTTGATCCAATAAGTATGAAAGGCCATCTCTTTTTATTGCTTCTGTAGTTAATCCATTGGAAGTGTCTACTTCATCAAAATTGCGGAATGGGTCTACTCCAATCACTTTTCCCTTAAAACCATTTCTTTGTAAAAACTGGGCATCAATGCGTAATGCCATATTCCCGCCATTACCGATATCAACCACTATGCCACTGCCATTGATTTTCTCTCTGAACGCCGGGTGTTCCAACATTTTCCTAAAATAATAGTCATCTTCATATTTGGCTTTAGAAAAATCTAGCACTGCGGGATGTATTCTTTGCATTGGCCCCATTTCCCAACCAAGCCCTCCTTTACTCCGATTAAGGTTATCGCCACTATTACCATCCTCTCTCCCTTTATTATCCTTAGGTTCCTCATCAATAATTTCAGTCCATTCTGGAGATATAACATCAAGTTCTTCTCTATTTAAAATATTACCACTAAACATCCTATCTCCCATTCGATAACAAAAATCTTCAAAACGAGAAGCCAATCTTCTTTTCTCGTTAAAACCTTCCGTGGTAGTTTTTTGATCTTGCGGTTCAACATCTTTTGAAGTATCTTGCGAAGCATTTTTATCTGTAATTGAATCTTCTTGGTCTTGTATCGGTATTGGATTAGAATTTTCTGGCGTCATGTTTTTTAATTTTTAATTAAAAATTACTAATAATTATATTATATATATTTTTTAATAAACACACAAAGAGACCTGCCTATTACCCGGGGAGAGACCTTGCCTCTCCTTTTTGTTCAAGGTGAGGTCAAACCTCACCTTTTTTAATCTAAGCCACCAAGTGTCCCAGCATAATTTTTTTGTGGACCTGAGCGGACTCGAACCGCTGACCTCCTGCTTGCAAAGCAGGCGTTCTACCGGGTGAACTACAGGCCCATAAATAACCGCAAATTATCAATAAACAATTACTAATTTAATCTGGAAAGGTTTGGATGAATGGGATATTCCTCCAATCGACGCCAAAACAGTCTAGCGTATTTTTTACCAAAAAGCCATCTATCGCGCCAAGATTCTTTCTAACTCCTCCTTGGCGATAGTCGAATCGCTCCACGGCGTCTTTTTGCCATTTTTGCCCATCAGATAGGGGTCAGTCCCCTTACCGGTCAAAAGCACGACATCGCCAGCTTCAGCCATCTCCAATCCCCGACGAATCGCCAAACGACGATCAACAATAATTTCATATGGGGTCTCTTTTATTCCTTCGGCAATTTCCTCGGCAATTTTAGCTGGGTCTTCATCATAAGCATCATCGTCAGTCAAAACAATTCGCCAACAATTTTGATCAGCGACTTGCCCCATCACTTGTCGCTTTATCTTGTCTCGCCCACCGCCGGTTGCCCCGAAAACACAAATCTTCCTCCGATCGGCAAAAGCCTCATAAACCTGTCGCATTGAATCGGCAGTGTGGGCATAATCAACGATGACGGTAAAATCTTGCTTTGGATTTCCAGAAATAATCTTTTCCATTCGACCAGCAATCAAATCAATTTCGGCTACCGCTTTCTTAATAGCATCATCCCGAACCCCCTGACTTTTGACATAAGTAATAGCGCTAAGAAGATTATAAAGATTAAACTTGCCTTGAAGGGGCGAGACTAATTTAAG